>CAIRBT010000087.1 GCA_903876875.1 uncultured Geobacteraceae bacterium | reverse complement strand
GATTAAAACATGGCACTGAAAGACACACTCAAGCTGAAGATCGAGGAACACCGCCCCCGTATCACCAAGCTCGTTAAAGAGTTTGGCAAAGTCATCATTGATCAGGTCAACATTGACCAGTGTATCGGTGGAGCCCGTGATATCCGTTCACTGGTAACAGATATCTCTTATCTGGATCCACAGGAAGGCATCCGTTTCCGTGGCAAAAACATTCCTGAAACATTTGAGGCACTGCCAAAGGCTGCCGGTTCCGCGTATCCGACCGTTGAGTCTTTCTGGTATTTCCTGCTGACCGGCGATGTTCCTACCGACGAGCAGGTTGCAGAAGTTGTTGCAGAATGGAAAACCCGTCAGGTTGTTCCCCAGTATGTGTTTGATGCAGTTCGCGCTCTGCCGATCGACAGCCACCCAATGGTTATGTTGTCCGTTGCTCTGCTTTCTTTGCAGAAAGACTCCAAATTTGCCGGTTTCTACAACTCCGGTAAATTCAACAAAATGACCGCTTGGGAATATGTCTATGAAGACGCCAGCGACATCGTTGCCCGTATCCCGGTAATCGCTGCTTTCATCTACAACCTCAAATATCGTGGCGACAAGCAGATTGATATTGATCCTACACTGGACATGGGTGCTAACTTTGCCCATATGATCGGCCAGAAAGATGAGTACAAAGACGTTGCACGTATGTACTTCATCCTTCACTCCGACCATGAGTCAGGCAACGTTTCTGCCCATACAACCCATCTGGTTCACTCGGCTCTTTCCGATCCTTACTATGCATACTCCGCAGGTCTTAATGGTCTTGCCGGTCCGTTGCACGGTCTTGCCAACCAGGAAGTTCTTGACTGGACACTGAAATTCCAGGCTAAATACTGCAAAGACGTTGAGCCGACACCGGAACTGATCAAAGCGGCTCTCTGGGATACTCTCAATGCCGGTCAGGTTATTCCGGGTTATGGCCACGCCGTACTTCGTAAAACCGACCCACGTTACATGTCACAGCGTGAATTCTGCCTCAACACCCCCGGCCTGAACGAAGATCCGCTCTTCAAAGTTGTATCCATGATCTTTGAAGTTGCTCCTGGTGTTCTCACCGAGCACGGTAAAACCAAAAACCCCTGGCCAAACGTTGATGCACAGTCCGGCGTTATCCAGATGTACTATGGTTTGACCGAATTCGATTACTACACCGTTCTGTTCGGTGTGGGCCGTGCCCTTGGCTGCATGGCTAACATCACTTGGGATCGTGGTCTTGGTTACGCTATCGAGCGTCCGAAATCAGTTACAACCGCAATGCTCGAAAAATGGGCTGCTGACGGTGGCCGCGCACTGTAATAGTCTATTAATTACATGTAGTATATTAAGGGGGGTGCAGAAAAGCACTCCCCCTTTTTATTTTCAATCTGATTAGCTGAAGCGGCTTAATTGGTTTATACAAATTGTATTACTCTCTCGGAAGGTGACTGTTTCAAATGCTCCTCTTAGCAACGCCATGTATATTCTTCTAGGAGTCTGTCGGACTTAGGGAATCGTCGCGAAAATTCGGCTGGGCGAGAGCAGATTTCGACGATTTTGAAGGTCAATAGTCGTTCTATTGACCGAAAAAGCGGTGAAATATGATCCGTTCAGACGGATTTGCAGCAG
>CAIRBT010000086.1 GCA_903876875.1 uncultured Geobacteraceae bacterium | reverse complement strand
CTGCTGCAAATCCGTCTGAACGGATCATATTTCACCGCTTTTTCGGTCAATAGAACGACTATTGACCTTCAAAATCGTCGAAATCTGCTCTCGCCCAGCCGAATTTTCGCGACGATTCCCTAAGTCCGACAGACTCCTAGTCATTCCATGTATATTATTGTGTGAAAGCGGTTAACGCTGCTGATCATCGTTTCGGCAAATTTGTTCAGTTCGTCGGCAACCACGGCAAAACCACGCCCCTGATCCCCCGCCCGGGCAGCCTCGATAGCTGCATTCAGTGCCAGCAGATTTGTCTGAGCGGAATAGCGATTATTTTTGTCTGAATTGACCAGTCCCGATAGCGCAAAAAATTCATGCGGAGTTCCTCATTTTTTGTAGTTCTGTTTACGCTGCGCAATACCCCAGCGACCATGCAGGGGTCCTCCGGCTTGAAGCGGACACCACCTGCTGAGAGATTGTCTGCTGAGGGTTCATTTTCTCAATGGCCGCCCTCAGTTCACTATCATGCTGCGAATTGTGACGTTTCAGGGTGGTAATGAGCGTGGTGCAATCTGCTGCACAGAGGGAAAGCGCGTCCCCACTCCCATGGATTTTGGCGAGGAGCCCATTAATTGAATGTATGATGGCGTCATGCTCTTTTTTGTGGGCAGTCCCGGAAGACGCTGCGAGATGGGCCCATATCTGCATCTCCGTGTTGTGGCTGGAGGATAAGAAGTATTTCAGGTAGACCAGATGATCCCCCAATTCCAGAGCCCAGGTACTCCGGTCTCTCAGAGTGACTGAAAGCTCATCTATTTTCAGGGCGACTCTCTTCTGCTGACTTTCATATACGTCACCTAACGCCTGCACTTTCGGTTGATAGATACTTTTCATGTTCTTCACCCCTTTCATTTTATGTATGATGACGACAGCACCACACGTTGACTTACACCACAAGATGCATAAATTAGTTTTTATGAATTCGTGTTAATGACAATAGCCAATATGAAATAAAAATAATAGACGGGAAAAACGGAAGAGTGCTTCGATTTTCCTTATAAAACATTAAGGACACGGAGAAGCAGACGGGGAGAAAGTGGCATGGCGGGTGGAGCAGCAGGCGGATCTCAGACGGTGCTGATACCCTCCCGAATGGCGTATTTGGTCAACTCGGCGATACTGAACATGCCTATTTTTTTCATGGTGTTCATGCGGATAGTCTCGATGGTTTTGTTACTGACATTGAGTTGAAAGGCTATTTCCTTGGTGTTTTTGCCATCGGCAATTAAACGCAACACCTCCAGTTCCCGGTTGGAAAGGTGCGGTTTTGCGGGATCATACTTATTCTGGCCAAGTTCATTCATGATGATATTCGTAACGGCAGAAGAGAGATAGGACTTACCGTTGTGCAGAAATCTGATTGCATCCACCAATTCTTTGCCGGCACAGTCTTTCAGAAGGTACCCCTTGGCTCCGGCCTTGAAACATTCAGTGGCACACCCGCGATCCAAAATCATGGAAAGTGCAAGAATTCTGGCGTCGGGATGGCGGGCAATGATCCTTCCGGTCGCCTCAATGCCCCCCATTACCGGCATGGTCAGATCCATAACCACCACATCCGGCTGTAACGTTTCATACCGTTCTACGGCATCGAGCCCGTTTTCAGCCTGAGCCACGACCTCAATATCTTCTGACCGTTCAAGCAGAGACAGCAACCCTTCGCGCACTATGGTGTGATCGTCAACCAGCATTACCGTGATCTTCATGGTCGTTATCTCTCTCCTGTTGCTTCAGTGAGCGTCAGTGGTACCGTAATAGTGATGACCGTTCCGCCTGCCGGAGGCTGTTCTATCGTGAGAGAACCTGCCAGATATTTAAACTGGCGCATCAGATTAAACAACCCAAAACAGCCTTTTTTCGTGGTCTGCTGTACCAGGGTCGAGTCAAAACCAATACCATTATCGGTAACGGTTAACAAGAGAGTATCACGACATCTCCCAACGGAGACAAACGCTTCTGACGCCATTGCATGTTTGGCAACGTTAATGAGCAGCTCCCGGGTGGCCTGATAGACAACCGAGCGGAGTACGTCCGGGAGCGGCTTTTCACTGCCGTCATTCATAAAATAGGCCGTCAGACCATAATCTGTTTTCATCTGTCGGCAGAGCCACTCCAAGGTCGCCTCAAGTCCCACATTAATCAGCAGTGGGGGGGTTAACTGAAGTGTCAAAGTGCGTACTTCGCCGATGACTTTCTCAAGCAGCCGATATGCGTCGGCGATAGTGCCCTGATCATACGTTGGCAGCGGCGAGGCATCAATGGCGCTGAGCTTGATTTTACACAGAGCCAGGGACTGACCGATATGGTCATGGAGTTCCGATGAAATACGCAAGCGAATCTGTTCATCCTGCAAAGAGAGCTCGGTGGCCAGATTCTGCTGGTTCTCCCGTATTTCACTGAGGATGGTAACATTCTGGTTAATCCCCAGAATATAGGTAATTTCGTCAGTAATCCGGATTGGTGCCGTGATATGTTCGTACATTTGACGACGTCCGGCCACGATGTATTCGGCCGCAAACGTCACCACCTCGCCGCTAAACGCACGGCGATTGCTGTCGAGTATGGTTGCCACGATATCGCCCGGAAGAGCCATTTCCTCCGGCTTTGTACCAAGGATACTGCCCCATTGACTTTTCAAGGCCACGTTCTCCATGATGCAAGAGCCGGTTTTATCACGCACCCAAAGTTCAAACGGAGCATTATCAAAGGCCGCCTGCAATAAGGAAGATTGACGCAGCACCTCTTCCTCGGCTTGCACCAGTGCCGTAATATCCCGGGTGAAGGACATAATACAGGGTTCTTCGGCAACCTCTATGATTCTTGCGTATAAAAGTCCGGTGCGTATGGCACCATCTTTTCTTCTGAAAAGTGCCTTGAAATTTTCAACCTGATCGGTCATCCCCAGCAAACGAAGCAGTTCCTGACGTTCATCGGGACGCACCCACAGATCCAGCTCCAGGGCGGTTTTACCAATGGCTTCAGCGGCCGTAATGCCGGAAAACCGGCTAAAGCCGTCATTTACCTGGATAAACTGCCCATCATTTATACGAGTAACAATTACGGCATCAGGTGACAGGCGAAACGCAGTGGAAAGTTTTTCTTCCGTATAGCGCAGTTGAATATTCTGGTCTATTACCTTCTCTTCAAGTTGTTCATGTGCCAGTCGCAGTGCCAATTCGGCCTCTTTACGGGCAGAGATATCATGAACTATGACAAAGGAGCGTTGCAGATTGCCCGGCACAATGACGGAATTAATTTCTACGGGGAACTTCTGGCCGGTTTTTCGAATACAGGTTAATTCCGTGTTGATGTAACCGGTACGCCGCCGTTCTGCCAGTGCTGTATGCAGCCTGCTATCACTGGTGTCCATGATACCACTGCGCCCCAATCGGCAGAACTCTTCTTCAGACCAGCCAAACATCGTGCAGGCCGCCGGATTGGCCATCACAATAGTTCCATCCGGAATGGTACATAAAACCGCATCCAGTGAAAACTCAAAGAGCGACCGGAATATTTGTTCCCTCTCGGCCAGCAGTGCCTCACTTCGTTTCCGCTCCGTAATATCCTGCTTGACAGCAACGTAGTGAGTAATCTCGCCACCTTCACCCACCAGGGGCGAAATTGATGCCGACTCCCAATAGGTTTCCCCATTTTTCTTGCGGTTATAAAATTCACCATGCCAGGTATTGCCACTGCTAATGGTGTTCCAGAGCCCGGCGTATACTTCAGGGGAAGTGTGATCTGATTGGAGTATCTTCGGTGAGAGCCCCCTCACCTCTTCGGAGAGATACCCGGTCAGCTCGGTAAAACTGGGGTTACAGTATTCAATGAGACCGTGGCAATCGGTCACTATCACCGGGCAGGGATTCTGTTCCACGGCAAGGGACAGTTTCCGAATATACTCATGCTGTTCTTTAATGCGCTGCTCAGCCTCCAGGTGGGAAACGGTTGCATCAATAACCGCAAAGAGTTTATTCTGCTCTAACGGCTTAAGAACATAGTTGTTAACCCCGGCTTCAATGGCCTTTATCAGGTGGTGGGCGTCACCCGAAGCGGTGAGTGCGACAATTACCGTCCAGGGCCTCAGCAGTTTGATCTCCACGGACATACTGATACCGTCCATAACCGGCATTTTGATGTCAGTTATGACGAGAGCGGGATGATGTCTGCGGAACATCTCCAGTCCGTCGGCACCATTTGACGCGACAAACAGCTCAATATCGGGATAATTGAGCGCAAGGGAGTCACTGAGAAACTCGCGGGTTTCCTGCTCATCTTCCACATAGAGCATTGATAGTTTGAGAGCTTTCATAACGTACTACGGATACCTCCATGGATACTCAGTCTACCCCGTGAGTCTAACAGACTCCCAGCCAGTACTCTATTGTGGAGAACATATCACGCATATTAATGGGCTTCGATAACACATCATCCATCCCCGCCGCCAGACAGCTTTCCCGAACTTCGTCCACCGCATAGCCGGTCATGGCCACAATGGGAACCTTCGCGTAGCCCGGCTGCTGGCGAATCACCCGGGCGGCTTCCAGTCCCCCCATTTTTGGCATTTGCATATCCATCAGTACGAGGTCATACGGGGTGGTTTTCACCAAGGCAACGGCATCCATACCGCTAAAAGCACTATCAACGAGGAGGCCAAACATATCCAGACACTCTTCAATCAACTCATGCATCATCTCCTCATCCTCAACGAGCAGCACCTTTTTACCACGGCGTTCGTGGAGTTGAGTCGTTTCAGAAAGTGCCGGCACGCTCTGGTCATCATTGGCTCGTTGTCCCGACAGATGGTCATCGGCAACCAGCTCAATGGTAAACTCACTGCCACCATCCGGCGCACTGTTCACCACAATATCCCCCCCCATCATCTGCACAAGTTGCCGCGTGATGACAAGACCGATGCCAACACCCTCCACAGTGGACGCTTCCCGACCAAGGCGGTTATAGGGCTGGAACAGCTCCGCCAGCTGAGCCGGTGACATCCCAATACCGGTATCGCTGACGCTTATCCGCCAGTAAGCGCCCTGCCGGGTGATCCTGGGCGAAACACTCCCCCCTTCATGATTGTACTTAATGGCGTTGGTCAACAGATTCAGGATAACCTGCTTAAGACGGGTAGCATCGGCTCGTACTGCAGCATTACCACCAGATTGTTGTAACGGTTCGATGGTAATAGTGCGCGCCTCGGCAAGTAACGCCACCTCATGCAGGGCGTTCTGTATAACGGGGAGTGGATCTATGGTGCCCATGGTGACTTGCAACATTCCCATTTCAATGTGTGACAAATCCAACAGGTCATTGACCAACCGGAGGAGGTGATCGCCGGCCGAATGAATGCGGGTAACCTGGTCACGCTGTTTCGGAGCCAGTGACTGTTCACTGTTGCGAAGGAGAACTTCGGCAAAGCCGAGTATGGCACTGAGCGGCGTACGCAGCTCGTGGTTCATCCGGGTAAGGAATTCACTTTTGGTACGGTTTGCCTGCTCGGCAATGTGCTGAGCCTCACGTGCAGAACGGATCTGCAGAACCTCTTCGGTAACATCGGTGAGTAACACCATCAGTGAATGTGGATCGTTTTTAAGGATGTTGAGCGCGAGGACCGAAGCGGTCGAACGTAAACATCCCGCCTCGACGTGAATATGCAGTGAATCGCACACCACACCGCTGTCAAAAGTATAGTCGTCGGTCAGCCGTTTGAGTTCTGGCGCCACCTGTCCAAGTGCCGTAAAGAGATTGTCCAGACCGCAGCCACGGGCCAACGGCAAAAGCAGTGCTGCTGCGCGCGGTGTAACCATCATCACGTCACCATTGGTGGCAATCTGAACGAGCGCAATCGGTGACTGGTAGAGGAATGCCAGTAACTGCTCGTGTGCTGAGTTATGCTGTTCCATAAGATCCCTTTGAAGAGTATCAATCAGCTGCGACATATGCTAAAGAGGGGCCTGTCGAGTCCAACAGGCCCCTCGGATTTACGCAACCTGCACTTCAATCCGAAACTCGGCTCCCTCACCGGTATTACGGACCGTAAGCTGCCCGTTCATGCTCTTTTCTATAATAGATTTAGACATAAACAGACCAATGCCCGTACCTTTATCCGGCCCTTTCGTGGTGAAATAGGGCTCAAAAATTCTGTCCATGACTTGCGGGGGAATTCCTCCCGCATTGTCAGAAATCGTCACGACATTTTTCCCCCGTTCCACCGCAATAGTGATCCGTACCAAGGGATTTTCAAGATGTTTTTCGATAAAAGCGTCTCGTGCATTCATTAAAATATTCAGCAGTACCTGTGAGAATTCATTGGGAAGGCCGGTGATGACAGGATTATCAGAGGAGTCAATTTCAACGTTGATCCGAAGGCTTTTGAAGTTATCTGCCAACAGTGCCACCGTTCTCCCAACCACATCACGTATAACAAACTCCGAGGCTTCCTTATCCGGCTTAAAAAACGTCCGGAAGTCCTCAATTGTCTGGGACATATGATTTATTTGCCCCATTGATTTGTGAATGACCTTCTCAAGATACTCTTTTGTAAATACCCCTTTATCGTAATACAATTGCATCTGCTGTATGATAACCCCCAGGGTGTTCAATGGCTGTCGCCACTGATGGGCGATATTATTGATCATTTCCCCCAGTGAGGCCAAACGGTTCTGCTGAATCAGCAACTGTTCCTTTTCGCGCAGTGCTTCTATTGATTTTATTTTATCTATCGCTTCGGACTGGAGCAGCTCATAGGCGATTGTCAGCTCCCGGTTCCGCTCGTCCAACTCCTTCCGGCTCTGTTCCAGATCCGTTGTCCGCGCCGAAACCCGCAACTCCAGTTCATCGTTGATACGCTGCAGTTCGTTTGCAGTCTGTTTGCTCCGGGACGTATCCTGAAACACCCCTACCGCACCAACGATAGTGCCTCCGTCATTACAAAGCGGAGCGGCAGACATGGGTATGAGGGTGTTTGCCCCGTCACCGCACACGATATCAAGCTCACCTTCACTCACTATCCTGCTCTCTCCTTCTGGCACGGCAATTCTGTGTATTGGCATAGATAACCCATTTTTTTGTCAGTGTTGTCCGGTTAGAAAATTGCACAGGGGATAAAATCAGTTCCTTATCCCCTCATCCGGACTTCGGCCACCTTTTCTCTGAGGGAGAAGGTGCCCGGGAGAGCGGATGAGGGGGAAACGGTCCCACACGCAAAAAAATAAACGATGCTGATTTTTTGTCAGCTACCCGGAGGGAACCTATCTATATGATTCACTCATGAGTAATGTTTATAACGAGTCTTGCCAGACAAGGTCAATATAAATTTTCAATGAAAATTCATCTATACAACGTGTATATTAAATACACGTTACTGAAGGGAAAGGAGGTGGGAACGGAGATTAGATTTGGCGTTTCTCAAGTTCAGCTTTCTTCTGATATTGTTGCGATGGGTGCCAACGGTGTGAGGTGAGGTATGGAGCATATCGGCTATTTCCTTGGTGCTTTTTCCCTGCCGAATGAGGTCGGCAATCTGAATTTCCTGGGGAGTCAGGTTTTTATGGGCGGCAGACAGATTGAGCAGGTACGGAGAAACGATCGTATTCAGATTGTTTTTCAAAACGGCGAGGTAATTTTGTTGACGACTATCCAACTTGGTATCCCCCAGCTTTTTGAGATAGGGTGTAACTAACTCATCAACATTCATCTGTAATTTTTCTTCCAGTTGTTTTTGGGCACGTTCCCGGCTATCCATGAATACCCGCAGCGCAGTATTAGCTTCTTCCAACTCCATGGTATGGCGCAATAGCTCGACCTCAGCCTGTTTGTGTCCGGTGATATCCAGGTGTGCCCCCATCATCAGCAATGGTTCTCCACCTTCAGTCCAGGTTACTACTTTGCCTCGGCCATGGATCCAGATCCAGGTGCCGTCTTTATGACGCATTTGTGTTTTGCATTCGTAAAAATCCAGTTCTCGACTAAAATGCCTCCGTAACAGATCGTAAGCGGTCTTCAGGTTTTCTGAATGGGTCAGATTCTCCCAGGTTTGTATATTTATCGGCGACAACTCTTCCAGGGTGTAGCCCAACATCTCAGCCCACCGCTCGTTGAACCTGGTTTCGCCGGTTTGGACATTCCATTCCCAGGTGCCTGCGTTCGCACCTTTTATGATATATTTCAGCCGTAAGCGTTCTTCATCCAATTCCATTTCTGCCAGTTTTCGCTCGGTAATATCCGTACCAACTGCCAGATATTCCTTAATTTTACCCTGTTCATCAAATATACCAGAATGGACCCAGCGATTCCAGCGGACTCTCCCATCGGGGAGAAGCGTCCTGTTTTCTATCTCTACGGAGGGGTTATCCCTCTGAATAGATTCAATAAGGGGAATGATCTTCCGAAGATCATCTTCATGGTTAAAAGGGTAAAACGATTTACCCAACAGGGTTTGAGCGTCAACCCCCATAAATCTGATGAGCGCCGGGTTCAAATACGTCACAATTCCGCCGGGGAGATATCTGCCAATCAAATCGGGGTTGGCATCAACAATCGTGCGGTGCAGCTCTTCACTGGCACTCAAGTCGGCAATGACCCCAGTAAGCTCTTCATTCTGCATCTCAAGTTCAATTTGATGCACCTGGAGTTCGTGAAGCAGCCGCTGCACATCAAGATGTGAGGGTGTTTCCGGTGAAAGGAGGTTGCGAGAGGCGAGGTGCTCTTCGGCTTTTTCCCTGATGGTACGATTAATCGTAGTTGATCTGTCAGCCATAGGTGCTATCTCCAAAAACCAAGAATACCGTCATTCCGTTGGGTTCACCTTATACAAGTTTGAAACGGGAGACAAGCCTTTGCAGTACTGCCAACCATAAATGTACTATTTGCATTATTATAATATTTATCCTTGCATTTTTTTAATTTTTCTATATTTTAGCCGCACATTTAATAAATAAATGTAAATGAAAGGCCGTGTTTCACCTGCCACCGGTCTTACCATAACGAACAGTGCGGGAGCTACATAAAAGGAGTTATTTCTATGCGTAAGGGTACTATTCTGCTTGTTCTCGTGTCTCTTTTTTCAGCACATTCGGCTTTCGCGAATGATTGCACCGACAACGCTCTTTCCCAGCGCATGAGCTGCGACAGGAGTGCCCGGAGCGCGAGTGATAAGAATTCTTGTAAAAACGAGCACATTGTAGCGGTGCAACTATGCTCTCAAAAACAGTTTGACAACAATATGCGCGAATTCAATTCTGCAGTTGATAACCTGAAGTCAACTATCGAGAAAAGAAGCAACAACGGCGACGACAACTAAGGAATCAAGGAGTTCACCATGATAAAAATGACCGTAGTACTTGCTTTGCTTTTGGTTAGTTTTAATGCGTTTGCAAAAAATCCGGGAGAGAATGCCAAAAACTGTATCAGCACAAGCTCCAGCGATGGCAAAATTACTTTTACCAATAATTGCGGTGAGAATATATTCGTCTTATGGTGTGGTGACCTGAAGTACACCAAGAAGCACTGCGGCGACGGCCCAAAGGGTGGATTTTATACCCAGTCTGCCAATATCGACGCGTACGGGTCGACAACTGCTGATGTGAAAGGTCAATACGAATATGCGTCCTGCAAGGGATCAATAAGCTTCGGCAATGACGGTACTTACAAAGACTTCCCCGATGGTAGCTATCAATGCCTTAAACGGTAATACGGGTCGCACCGGTACCATGAACGCAAAAAACGGAGGCGATTTTAAATCGCCTCCGTTTTTTGCAGATCATACCATCACAACATCGGAAGACACGTCAGCAGCTGTTCGCATTGTTCAACGAAATACCAACCGGTCGAGACACCACCTCCCGCCACCGGCGATCAGCAGATACAGAGCCATGCCAAGCAGTGCCACATCGTACTCAATGCCATTGCCACGCCCCGCAACACCGGCTACGTTAAGAAAGAAACCGTGGGCCCAGTGAACCTTGTAAATACCCACCAGCATCACCGAAGCGATGCCGGCGGCGGAGAGGCGAATGAGAAAACCGCTCAGCACACCGAAGCCGCCTCCAAATTCGGCAATTATTGCCAACAGGGTAAAGATGGGGGGAATACCCATTTTGAGTTCAAAGGTTTTGAAGGTGGCGGTCAGCCCTTCCCCGCCGAACAGACCGAACAGTTTTTGTGAACCGTGAGCCATAAAGATCAGCCCGAGGGGAATACGCACCATTAACGGGGCAAAGAGACCCGTTGAATCAAAACTTCCTTTTGCCATGAGAACCTCCCCCCTTGGTACGGCGTGAGTGCCCAGATTTCCCCTGCCTTTCTAGCACAATCCACCTGAATATTACCATAGTATTCTCACCGCAACGGTAACGGCATCCCCATCAAGGGGGCATGATTTGAACCGAATTGGGGAGGATCGTTCCTGATAATGGCTGCAATGGCAGGATGACGCTTGAAATCACGTTCAATAAAGGTGCGGACCTGGGCACGATTCCACCCCAAAGGATGCTGAAACCGGGTGTAGAGGGACAGATCACCGTCGTAAAACAGCTCCTTACCATAGTTGACGGCCTCCGTGCCAAACAGTGGCATGTTGAAGAGAGCCAGGTTGAGACAGGTTATGGTTTCGGCATGGCGTACCACGAAATCACGGGTTCGCACCGCCGCCCCACTATCTTCACCCGGAGTACCGAACAGCAGATAGCAGTAGACCCCGATGCCGGCAGCGGCCAGATTGATCAGAACCTGCGACGCCATCCCGACGGTGATCCCCTTGTTCATACTGTCCAGCACCTGCTGATCCCCCGATTCAAGACCAAGTTTGAGCATCACACATCCGGATCGTTTTAAGGCGTGGCAGAAATCAGCATCGGCCAGCTGTTCGTCAATACGGGCAAACCCGTACCAGGGTATGCCGGGAGGCTCTTGGATAAGAGCCCGTAACAACGCAGGACTGACCGCATTATCAAGCAGATGGAGCAGTGAGGCACCGGTCTGCCCCCCCAACTGCTGCACGTCGGCGATAACCCGGGAGACCGGCAGCGGATGGTAGGCGTTCCCCTCGGCCGGTTCGGGACAAAAAGAGCAGTGATTCCAGTAGCACCCCTGTGCGGCACTATAGGGCAGAATGGGGCCGGGAGAGAAATAATCGGCCAGGGGCAGCGCACTGTAAACGGGAGAAACATATGAAGCGGCGGCAGACGTCCCTCCCAGCAGGGACAGCAGCGGGGCTTCACCAGCCCCGGCTATGAGTTCATCCACCAGGGCACCAAAGGGGGAACACCAGTCGGGGCGACTCATCCAGGAGGTCACCAGTCCCCCGCCGAGAATAATCCGGCTGGACGGAGAGTTGGCCCTGACAAAACCGATCATGGCAAAGGTACAGAGTGCCTGACTCAGATAATTGAGGGAAAAGCCGACCGTCGTATACTCTTCGAGAAGGGGGGGCAATCGCTGACTGAAATAGGGGAAAAAGGGATTTAATTCCGGGTGACGGGCGGCGGTGAGAAGATCGGCACTCCGCACCGGCGACAGGGTGTCGTGTTGATAATCGGCAAGGCCGAGAGTAACCCCGTTTCCGGCAGCTGCCAAGGCAAGGGCACGACCAAGATCACTGATAACCCTAGCATATCTATCCCTATTCCGGTAGCTGGCAGGCTCACGAAGGGCAGCAAGGTTGGCCGAACGCCCCTTCAAGGCGCGGCGGCTCCAGGTATCGGTCGCCGTAAGCGGTCGTTCAAGGAGCCACAGTTGCCCCTCCAGATTGGCATCAAGCTGTCGGCAAGGGATGCCGTGTGATGTCAATGACGCCGCCAGCCGGGCAATGCCAGCCGGCGGCTCACACGCTTTGGCCAGGGGGGGGAATATGAGCAGCATGGCCGTTACTGGTATTGGATATAGAGCGGTTTGGGATTCAACTTAAGAACCTCTTTCGGCGTCAAGAGCGGATCCCCCTTTTTGGTATCATTGTGGTAGAAAAGTTTGAACCCGGTGTACTGCACCGGCTCGGCAACCACATAATCCTTATAGGAATCCCGTTTTAACCAGGGTGCTCCCCAACCATCCATATGCATAACCATCTGGACTTCCGGGCGCAGGGTAATCTGCTTTGAGTTGGTAACACCGTTACGGGTAAAGCGGTGTACGGTGAACACCTTGGGGGGAAGATTATATTTCTTAACCAGCTCCTTCAGATAGCCGGAGGCATAGTTAATATCGGCGGCATCATAGGTGCCGATTTTTGTCCCTGGTTTTTTTCCGCTTTTGATCAGGTTGAATTCTGGATCAATACCGAGGTGAACATCGGGATTCTTCAATATCCACTCAAAACGGGGGAGCAAGGAACGGACATCATCATGGCCGGTCTGCAGATCAATAAACATGACCGCCCCCGCCTCTTTTGCCCAGCCGTAAACCTGATTGACAACTTTGTCAGGCATAATCATCCGGTACTTGCCATCCCGCCCCGGTGCCCCCTGTGCAACGGCAGCGATAAGGTGTAGTGCCGGTTGCACCGGAACCGCCGGATCGGCGGCCTGCCATGTGGCAACTTCACTTTTAAGGCGCCTTAGCATGTCATCTTTTTGAAACTCCCCCAGGGCACCCATTTTCTTGGAAAGTGGATTGCCGTAATAGGCGACAATCCGCTTTGTTGGCAAGAGCGCCCCGGGAAGGGGGGGGGGACACGCAACCGGCCAGCCATGTTCACGGGCAAAGTCGGGGCTTTCTCCGGCATTGTACTTAATTTTTGGAGCTGCGCTACGGGCTGCGGCAGTATGGGCGGCAAAGGCAGCTGCCTTTCTCGATACAGCTCTGGTCGCGGCCGTGGTCGCCGCAAAGACGGCGGCCTTACGGGTGGCAGTGGTCGTGGCGGCAAAGGCCGCCTCTTGAGCCTGTTTCCCGGTACCGTTCTGCGTTTCCTTACGTTCACTGCATCCCGCTAACAGGCTGACCGACAGAGAGATCACTAAAACAATACATTTCATCGTACGGTATTTCAAAATTCCCCCGACAGTGTGGCCCCGTCACCCAACGGAAGCTGGCTCAATTCCATATTTTCCTGTAAAAAGTCTTCAACGTCGATGACATCCTTGACTTTCAGAATCAATGCATCGGGCCACTCCCGAATTGAGAGCCGCGTCAATAGTTTCAATTCCTCGAACGTCACGTCTACCTCGTCCGGCAACTTGTCAGCAAGCTCGCTTCCCCACACAGTTTCATCGGCGGTCAACGGAGCCAGAAGCAGTTCATTATGGTTATTTTTCATCACACCCCCCACGGAAAGCAGTTAATAAATTTAACTTTTCAGAATACAGATAAACCTAACCTCAAACAAGCTCTTTTTTACTCGTTTGCCCCAGAACGATGCCCCTTTCAGATACTATTTGACAAGTGAACCGAAAATATGGCACGAATCCGAACATCCATATTGAATAAGGAGTATCATCAATGACAATGTGTCCCTGTGGGAGCGGTAGCTCCTACCAACAATGCTGTGAAGAGATCATCACCGGAAAACGGGTCGCCCAGACGGCAGAACAGCTGATGCGTGCCCGCTACTCGGCATACGTTTTTGCCGAGATGGATTTTATTTTCGAAAGTACCCATCCGGACCACCGTGAAGGGTACGATCATGCCGGTACCAGAACCTGGGCGGAAACCGCCGAATGGTTGGGGCTTGAAATTATCAGCACAAAAAGAGGGGGAGCTGACGAGTCAATCGGTGAGGTTGAATTTATCGCCCGTTTTAATGAAAATGGCACTCTTGTCGAGCATCACGAAGCGGGACAGTTCAAACGTAAAGAGGGCAACTGGCTGTTCACCGACGGCACTATGGTCAAACAAAGACCGCTCACCGTGACAAAAATCGGTCGCAACGACCCCTGTAGCTGTGGCAGTGGCGTTAAATACAAAAAATGTTGTGGTAAATAAGATGGAAGAGCGCATTACCGAACTTGAGTTCTGCTTCATGCAGCAGGAGCGAACCATTCAGGAGCTTAACGAAATTGTCTGCCGGCAGGAGAATACCATCGAAGCACTGATGCGTGATTTTTCCCGGTTGAAAGAGCAGTTTCTTACCATGGCACCCTCAGTGTCACGGGATCCGGATCAGGAAGAACCGCCCCCCCACTATTAATTCACGCCGGAAGTGGTTCGCCACCTCCGGTGTTTTCTTTCATTAGAGTCGGTCGGACTGAGGTAAGCGTCGCAAAAATTCGGCTGGGCGAGAGCAGATCTCGACAATTTCGAAGGTCAATAGTCGTTCAATTGACCGAAAAAGCGGTGAAATATGATCCGTTCAGACGGATTTGCAGCAGCGTCATCCTCAGTCCGACAGGCTCCTAGATGGGGGATATGGTTCCATTAAATATATTTTGCAGGAGTTCGTTCATGAGTTCCTTGGAGGTAGGTTTCCTGAAGAGACCACTTACCAACCCTTCAATATCACCAAGCATTTCACTGGCTGATATCATAATAATCGGCTTTGTCTCCAGATTCTGACTCGTTTCATATTCGCGAATTCTACGAACCGCTTCCTTACCATCCATTTCCGGCATGACAATATCCATGAAAATAATATCGTAGGGGGTTCCACTTTCAACAGCCTTCCGGTGCTTTGCCACACCATCCTTACCGTTTTCCGCTTCATCAAAAGAAAAAACCTTACCGATAATAGTGCCGGTCATACACCTGCTTAATTCAGAATCATCGACAATCAGTGCTTTCAGTCGGGTTTCCATGGAAGCTGTTCCTTGAGGTGAGATAAACGTATTGAAGCATTATTGCACCAATTATGGCGGAGTATACGAAATCTCCGACAGTTCAGCAACTATAAATTACTACTATTACCGTTAAAAAGCATCTATTTTTACGTGACCATGCGTAACAAACATGGCAGGAGGAGACGACATAATGGTTGCGGACATCTGATACACCAACCGCACCGCACTGTAATATAAGGATCAAATATGACGGACACTCTGAAATCTATTTCGTATCGCTCGCTATTTATCGCCTTCGTTCTACTGGCAGTATACGGCAACACCATCACCCATGGGTTTCTAGGAGCCTGTCGGACTTAGGAGAAATCTGCTGCAAATCCGTCTGAACGGATCATATTTCACCGCTTTTTCGGTCAATAGAACGACTATTGACCTTCAAAATCGTCGAAATCTGCTCTCACCCAGCCGAATTTTCGCGACGATTCCCT
>CAIRBT010000085.1 GCA_903876875.1 uncultured Geobacteraceae bacterium | reverse complement strand
CTGCTGCAAATCCGTCTGAACGGATCATATTTCACCGCTTTTTCGGTCAATAGAACGACTATTGACCTTCAAAATCGTCGAAATCTGCTCTCGCCCAGCCGAATTTTCGCGACGATTCCCTAAGTCCGACAGACTCCTAGTTTAATTTTAGCATCTATGGAAAAAACACCAGCAGTCGTGGATGCGGGTTCTTTACAGGATGGGAAAAAGTCTGCTTTCTCTTACGTAGGACTGGTTAGAACCGCATATTATATTTAGCGATTATCGCAACCCCATACACGTGTGATACAGTTAGTTCCCCCCCTGTTACTGCATTCATTCATTGCCCGATTCTGAGCTGCGGAACTGGTTGAAGCCGTGGCCCAACCGTAGACTGTGCTTCCTGAAGACTGATCGGCGGCATATGCTGCACACTGCCGAGAAAACCTTTGCACCACCTGACAGTTGCCTCCACATTGATTTAGTGCATATTGATCAGCCTGTGATGAAGTAGTAAAGTTATCAGCCCACCCATATCCAGAACCTTGGCCGGAATCAATTGCTAAAGAACCTGCGGCATAGGCACCAGTCGAAATAAACATAAGCCCGAAGATAAATGACATTTTTTTTAACATGAGAACACCTCGCAGTAAAATTTTTCTATATAGATTATATGTCAACACGATTCAACAGTCCTATGCTATACCAAAGCAATAATAAGCTTTTTTCATTGCGGCCTCCTTTTTGTTGCGAATATTCCCTCAGTCCGACAGACTCCTGGCTAAATCCCGCACACAAACTAATAACCAGAATGTTTCCCTAAAAAACTTTAATCATAAAAAACTCTAATATTCAAGTTTATTTTATAACACCTGAAGGCGTGACGAAATATTCCCGCAGATTCAGTGACACTGGAGCCGAAATATATTTTAGTTGAAATTAAAATCTGGCTTTAGAAAAACGGCCATCAAATCTTGGCTGTAAACCTTGCTCTTTGATAACTGAGCTTGTTACCACCACTTGTTGCTGGATTTTGCCCAAGCGGCGTCTGCGGCTGTTTCGACACCCTTTCTTATGCATTGTTGTCGGCTCTTTCTTCTGCCCAGCACGTGCCCGACGTACAATATCGTTACTATCCGTCACGCCATACTCCTTGTGTGGATCGGTCCATCCGGAAAACGTGAGTGGATGATGCTACCGGTTGGTATGAGCACCCTGGGGAAAAAACTCCGGATGGTGGAATGCTCTTGAAAAATTACACACAATAATATATTTAATTATTATAATGTTAGAGCCCGCGTTCTTTTATATTAATACTATTTTGTATAAGAAGCGCGGTGCTCTGTCAAAGCAGCAGGAACCTGGTGGACTGAGGCGAAATCCACTGCAAATCCGTCTGAACGGATCATATTTCACCGCTTTCTTGGTTAATAGAACGACTATTAACCTTTGAAAATGTCGGAATCTGCTCTCGCCCATTCGACTTCATACGACGATTTCCTAAGTCCGGCAGACTCCTGTTGCAATTAATTTATAGAAGGAGGGAAGAATGAAAAGTACTGTCGCAGCAATCGCTGTAACTTTGTCCGTTGGTTTTGTCGCATCCCAAGCGGTAGCAGCGGGGTACGGAGATCCCGCTTACAGTGGCAAAGCCTACAATAAACCACCGCAACAAAGTTCGTCGCAACAAAATCAGTCGCAACCAAAACAGTCGCAACAAAAACAGCAGAATAACGATAGTCAACAGGATGCCAGTCAATATTTAAGAAATGTCGCTACTGGTTCACGGCTGGTTGCCACCAAATGTCCTGATGGTGAAGGCCTATTTTATGCTACGGGTACGAGGCCAAAAATCAAACCTGAAGTCGTTAGTTGTGTTGACCTAAAGCTTCGTGCGTACTGCCCTGGCAGTACGCAGTACAGCGAAGTAATTGCGCATAACTTCATAGGAATGGCTGGTTGTTTTGGGGACACGTACGATATTAAGCCCAAACCACCTTGCAAAGTTGATCAAGTCCGGATCGAAGTAGTTGAAGCACGAACCTGTGGTGGCTTTTGAGGGGACGGAAACTATCTAATATGATGCCTGTTCCATAAACTGGGAGTCTGGCGGACTGAGGGGCTCGTCGCGTAAATTCGGCTGGGTGAGATCGCTTTTCGACGATTTCGAAGGTCAATAGTCGTTCTATTGGCCGGAAAAACGGTGAAATATGCTTCGTCCAGATGGATTTACAGCCGATTTCTCCTTAGTCCGACAGGCTCCTAGAATCCCTGTATGTCGTCGTACAACTATGTCACGTGTGGAGAAAACAAAAAGCCCCAACGATAGAATCGTCAGGGCTTAAAATCCAGTTGTGTTAACTAGATGTAATTATTGGCTGGGGTACCTGGATTCGAACCAAGAGATGACGGCGTCAGAGGCCGTTGCCTTACCGTTTGGCGATACCCCAATAAATGAGAAGATTCTTTTACCAAATCAGCTGGCGTACGTCAAGCCTTTTTAGCTCGTGCCGCAGCAGCACCCGCTGCCATAGCGGTTACGTTGGCCGGAATCAGGCGGTGGTTACGCTCCGGTAGTGCCTTTTTCAGGGCGGCTTCAAGCGAGGAGAGTGCCAGGGCACCCGACATCTCACCATAGGCACCACAGGCAACCATGTTCACCATGCGGACATCCCCCATCTCCAGCGCGATCTGATTCATAGGCACCGGAATGATTTTAATTCCCGGCAGTTCAACGCCGGTTGTGTCAACCAGGCTGGAGTTGACAATGCAGACGCCCCCCTGTTTGACTTTGCCGGCATACTTCTCAAAGGAGAGTGGGTTGAGTAACAGGGCGACGGAAGGACTGCCAACCACGGGAGAACCGGTGTCGCCATCGGCAAAGACGATGGTACACATGGCTGCTCCTCCCCGTTTTTCAACACCGTAGGCGGGGAAAAAAGAAACGTTATTTCCTTCGTGAATGGCTGCATAGGAAAGCAGGTTACCGGCCAGCAAAACGCCCTGACCGCCATATCCGGCAATGAATACATCGTGACGCATGATAATCTCCCTGTTTACAGGTCAGCTCTGTTTTTATAGGTACCCAGCGGAAAGTACGGAATCATCTCATCGACGACCCGTTGATTGGCTGCAAGGGGTGACATCCCCCAGTTGGTCGGGCAGGAAGAGAGTGCTTCGATAAAAGAAAAGCCCTTTTTCTCCACCTGATACTGAAAGGCGGTCTTGATGGCCTTTTGAGCCATCAGCACGTTTTTCGGACTGTTAAGTGCCACCCGGGCAGAAAAAGCCACACCGTCAAGTCCGGACAACAGTTCCGCCATTTTGAACGGGGCACCATCTTTTGCAACATCCCTTCCGTAGGGGGAGGTGGATGTTTTCTGACCCGGTAGTGTGGTCGGCGCCATCTGGCCGCCGGTCATGCCGTAGGTGGTGTTGTTGACGAAGATGACGGTGATGTCCTCCCCCCGATTGGCGGAGTGGATTATTTCCGACATGCCGATGGCGGCCAGATCGCCGTCCCCCTGGTAGGTAAAGACAATGCGGTCAGGTCGAGCCCGCTTGGCACCGGTGGCCACCGCCGGAGCCCGGCCGTGGGGGGCTTCGATGACATCAATATCAAAATAGCCGTAGAGAAATACGGAGCAGCCGACCGAGGCTACGCCAATGGTTTCGCTGCGAAGACCTAGGTCATCAATGGCTTCTCCCACCAGTCGATGCACCGTACCGTGATTACAGCCGGGGCAGAAATGGGTTGGCACATCCTTGAGACTGTCCGGTCGGGTAAATACCTGTTTCATAGTGTGACCTCTGTGGCAGCGGGGCAAGCCCGATAGTGGCGCGCAATCTGTTCAAATAACTCTTCCGGAGTAGGGAGGGAACCGGCTCCGGGAGGACGCCCATAGAAGGCTACCTCGGCATCACGAGCCACGGAAAGGCGCACATCATCAACCATCTGCCCCGTGGACAGTTCGATGTCGAGGAACAGCTTACAGTGCTCCGAGAGTGCTGCGTAGGCTCGTTTCGGAAACGGAAACAGCGTGATCGGTCGCAGCAGGCCGACCTTCATACCGGCTTCCCGTGCCATGGCCACGGCGGTTTTGGAGATGCGCGAGGTGGAGCCGAAGGCGGTGACAATCAAGTCGGCATCGTCGGTCAGATACTCTTCCCACCGGCACTCTTTGTCGGCCAGCAATTGGTAGCGGTCGTGCATCATCCAGTGAAACTTTTCCATTTCACCATCACCCAACTTGAGTGACTTGACCACGTTCTGCTCGGTTCCCTCTTGCCTGCCACGAACGGCCCACCCCTTGTCAGGGAGCTCGACCACCGGACGGGGATTGGCGACGATGGACTCTTTCATTTGGCCAATAACCGAATCGGCCAACACCATGGCCGGTATCCGGTAGAGGTCTGACAGATCGAAAGCCTGCATGGTCAGGTCATACATCTCCTGTACCGAGTTGGGAGCCAGCACGATAATGCGGTATCCCCCATGGCCGCCACCCCGGGTTGCCTGGAAATAGTCAGCCTGAGAGGCGTCAATGCCGCCAAGTCCGGGGCCCTGTCGCATGATGTCAACGATAACCCCCGGCAGTTCAGAGCCGGCCATGTAGGAGATCCCCTCCTGCTTCAGGGAGATGCCGGGGCCGGAGGAGGAGGTCATGGCTCGCACACCGGCTGCCGAGGCTCCCAGCAGCATGTTGATGGCGCCAATTTCACTTTCGGCCTGGAGGAATTCTCCCCCGGTCTTGGGAAGTTCGCGAGACAGATATTCGGGAATATCACTCTGGGGGGTGATCGGGTAACCGAAATAGCACCGGCATCCGGCTTCCAGAGCAGCCATGGCGACAGCTTCGTTCCCTTTAACAAATATTTTTTCCGTAACAGCACTATTCATCCTGGTCACTCCTTGAAAACCGTGATGGCGACGTCCGGGCACATGACCGCGCACAACGAGCAGCCGCTGCATTTTTCCGGATTCGTAAAGAGCGCCATGGTATAGCCGAGACTGTTGGGGGTGTCACTCAAATTGACCAGTTTCTTCGGGCAGGCAATGGTGCAGAGTCCGCACCCCTTGCAACGCCCTTCATCAATACAAATGTGAGGCATGGGGAGGTTCCTTTTACAAAGTCAGGTGTCCTTTTGTAGCAGATTGAAAAGTTGCCCGTCAAGTGTCAACAGGCCGGACAGGGCAGAAAGTCGTAGGTGGTCACTTTCTGAGGTACCCGCCACAGCTTCCGGCCAACTCTTTTCCAATGCCG
>CAIRBT010000084.1 GCA_903876875.1 uncultured Geobacteraceae bacterium | reverse complement strand
TTCGACTTTGACAGGCTTGCTGGTGGACTGTTCAAAAAGATGTAAATCAATCAAAAATATGATACGGCAGGTTCAAAATATGAAAACAGTTGATTTGGCGTTTTCGTGAGTTTAGGGCCAAAATTTTCGCGATTCGGTTTATCAAGTTCACTGCTGCTGTTGACACGCTGAAACAGCTGGGATAGTGTGTAAAAATTTAACTGCCACTACTGCGATGATTGGAGTAACTATCATGAACAGTTCTTCTGAAGAAGCGTCGATTACTCCCGCGTCCGACGACGAAAACGCCATATCTCCCGACTCCGTTACGGATGAAGAGCTGGTTACGGAGAACGATACAACCGATACCACAGCCACTGTTTCCGAACCGGAACCTGATCAAGAACCGGAACAAGAACCCGATTCCGAGACCAAACCCGAACCAACTCAGGAACCGGAAGATAACGTGACGACTCCACTCCCTCCGGCTGCTAATACGGCGAGAGCTAATGATACCGTCGAAACGGATGGTGTGGAAGAGAAGAGAGAAGAAAGCGTTGAAGCAGCTGAGGACGAAAAAGCTGAGCGAATAGCGCTTATTAAATCGCCTGAAGAAGGGGACGAGGAAGACGTGCGAGAAGAAGTCGCCGTAGCAGCAGAGGATGATGAGGAAGAGGAAGCTGAGTTAAAAAATACTGTTACGGCAGCAGATGACGAGGAAGCTGACTTAGAAGAAATCGACGAAATTGAAGAGGAAGAGGATGAGAGAGCAACAGGTCCAACTTCATTCAGAGAGATGCTTCCCCGCTCTACCATAATGACGCTGGGTAAACCGGAAGTCGAATTTGATCGTGGTAATGTTATGGGGATTCAACCTCCCACTAACCCGGAACTGCAAAAAATACTGGACACCCTGCAGGAATCCCTCACGGACACCCGCTATATTTCGGCCAAAATCGGTAGTATGGACGGAGAGACCGAGCGCCTGACCACATTAATTAACAGTATTTCAGTCAATTACGAATTACTCGCCGCTGAAATGGAGGTCATTTCTGCCAATAGTAGCGGTAAAAAAGCACTGTCAAGAATGTTTCTGGCGGGCTCACTGCTCCTTCTGGCAACACTTGTTATTTTTCAGATATATATGTTTGTTTCGTTGATTGGTCTTCAGCGTGATCAGACGACAACCGGTACGGCGGTCATGACCAACATTACCAGCCTTACGAAGAAGCTGTCAGAGTATGACAAGAACATTACCAAATCAATCGCACAGGCACCCCACCAAGAGGAACACCCACAACCAGAGCAAGCGACGGCAGAAAAAACCGCTGAGCAGCCCCCCCATGGAGCACCCACAACGGCAGCACACGGTACTCCCGCTGCTGCTGCCCCGCACGGAGCCGCGGCTGCCCCCCATGGTGGTGCCCCTGGAGCGCACAAGGGGGCTGAAACCGCAGTAGCACCAGTAACAACAGCAGTAACACCGGTTCCAGTGGCAGAAAAATTAAATAGGCTACGCAACGGGGTTGCCGAAAAAGCACTGTACAGAAAAGAAACCGGTGACTGGTTTATTTACAGCAAGAAGTCGGAAGAGGTTATTGCCGATGTAGAGATCATTGAAGCTTTGAATGCCGCCTATCGGAAGATAGGTAGAGCCTTAACCACAAAAGTCCCCCTCCCTGCCCATAAAGCACTCTGCATCTTGAAGCCGGATGGCAAGGGGGGAACGATAATTATGATGACCAAGGAGTTTATTCCTTAAGCAATCACGTCGTTTTAAGGCGCAGCCGCCGAATAAAGAGTATGGTTCCGCACCCCATCCCGAGCAGCAGAGCAAGTGACAGCAGTGGATAGGCAACCAGGCAGACAATGGGCGTCAGCAGGATGCGCACCAGTAACCGCAGCAGGTCATGGTGGGAGATAAAATCAGCCACCGGCGGACTATGACGATAGTAGAAAGCGACAAACGCCCTCCCCCACCGGTGAGTCAGCAGATGCTGATCCCGGAAGTCACGTAATAAGTGTACCGTAGGGTGGAGATAACTGCCGTAGGCGGCAGTGGCGATGAAACAGCTGGCGACAGAAGAGGAAGGTACTACATCATATGCTGAGCCAGCGGTTGGCTCCGTAACCGGAGCAACAGAACCATCAGTACTAAACGTTGCCTGATGGTCATTTTTGCTGGTACTCGTATTTGCCAGAAGCAGGACGACCTCATCGTTTACCTGACTCATGGTAGAGAAACCATCTACTGTGTATACGGTACCGGCTAAATTTGACGAAACCTCCGTAATTACTCCACCTACCTTTTTAAATACCGCAGCCTGAATACCACTTGTTTTATTAATAGTAATTGTGAGTGTTGTATTTGAGGGAGTAAATTTATAATAGGCAAACGAATAATGAGGTAGTGACACTGTTGGCTTAGAAATATTATTTATATTAACTGGATAGACTGTATAAGTCGCAATCGGTGAAAACGAAGGTATTTTTCCAATTTCATTGGTGTGGCTCGTCCAAGCAGCATGATTATACACCCGCTTTGTAAAACCAAAGAATTCTTTGGCCAACGTACTGCCATAGGACGAAGTCAGCACATCATTCATAACCGGTGCCATGGGGATATCACTATAACCATCGGGGCTTGGAAGTGCGCGGAGAGCTTCCCAAAAACTTTTGACAACAGAAATAGTATTATGGTTTTCTGCCATAAAGCGGTTAAAAATCCAGCGAGAATAGCCAGCTTCAAGTGTTTGGCTTGCAGTCGTGACCGCTATATCGAGAGATTTGCTACTACTCCCTATCCAGTTGCCAAGACAATTATAATCTTGATTTACATTGTCGTACAGTTCATCCTCATACCAGTTTGAGGAAGCTTCTGCATACCATACATCAAAATGGTAGTTATACGCATTCTGCATGGCATGATGAAACTCA
Organism: uncultured Geobacteraceae bacterium; assembly: GCA_903876875.1. Taxonomy (GTDB): domain Bacteria; phylum Desulfobacterota; class Desulfuromonadia; order Geobacterales; family Pseudopelobacteraceae; genus JACRCG01. The sequence continues at coordinate 39,227 of CAIRBT010000084.1, read as the reverse complement.
TGAGCCGCAGTGATTTGCGTTAACTTAAGCGGTGAATAGGTGTTTGGACTAAACCTATAATTAGTAAAATCTTTATCAATTTGTATAAAACTGCTATACGCATAGGGATAGCTCGGCGTTGACATGTAATCTGCTGGCGTTGTATTACCGTACTGATTTTCGGTACTGAGATTTTTCAGGTAAATATGATACGGTGAATTCGGTGGCATGTGATAGCCACGATTTCCAGATTCCATATAAACATTTTCAAAAGTTTCCGAGACGTTAGCTGCCCACGCAGTAGTATCATTCAAGCCAAGTCCTGTGTAGTAATTAATTCCGTTGGCACCGGTAACATTAGGAGCGTCGATGCCACTTGTTGTGTAATGAATGACAAAATGTTGTGAAGGATACGTTAGCTCTGTCCCCGACAATGCTGGCAGAGCCAACTGTTTAGCCAAAGTTTTCTGAGTTGCCGATTCCAGTTGATTCCAGTCGCGCTTTAACCCATGCTTGAGCGGCATACCGCAATGGGGTGGGTCTGCTGTTGCACTATCAACCGGCAGCAGCACCGCCTTCTCAACAACCGATACCGGGGACTCTTCAAAGGCCTTCAAGTAGTAGTCATCCAACTGACCAGCTGAAACAGTCGTAACAACCAAGCAGATAATAGCGAGGGAATACAACAGAGATGCTCTACGGTTATTCATATGGAATTCGTCCTTTTTTAACGGGATATTTGTGGCAAAATAGCAACAAACATTTAAACTTACCAGACAAAAATCACACCAGTTCCAACATTTTCAACTCAGTCTTCAACCAGGCATAGGCGATGGGGGCGGCTACCATGCCGCCAATACCGAACATTGCCTCCATCAGCAGCATGGCACAGAGTAATTCCCAAGCGCGGGCGTGTACTTCACCCCCGACAATACGGGCATTGGTAAAATATTCCAGTTTATGAATTACTACGAGAAAAATGGTTGACGCTCCCCCCACACCGGGTGAGATGCCGAGACTAATAACGACAATCACCGCATTGGAGACAAGATTGCCAACCACCGGCAACATGCCGGAAAGGAAGGTAAAGATGATCAGCAGCGTAACCATGGGGAGATGGATGCCGCAGAGGGGCAGAATTACCACCAGATAGAGGGCGGTTAGCAGGGAGTTGAGCAGGGAAATCTTCACTTGGGCAAAGACAACTTTTTCAAATGAATCGGTCAGATTACTCAGACGGCTGGACAGGGCTGCGGCAAGAGGTGGCCATGAGGGGGTGGCGGCAAAGGAGTGGAGTGCGGTCATCCCCCCCACTACCATCCCAAGCAGCACATGAGCCAGGGTTAACACACCCTCCATGCCGACCGCCGACAGATGCCGACCATGTTCACGAACCAGATCGGCAAGCCTGGCCTGAAGCTCATCCACCGTGTCAGGAAGCAGTTGGGCAAGATTGGTCGGCAAGGTGCGTTTCAAGTGGTCTACGGTCTCAGCAACCACCGACAGAAGTTCGGTCACCCCATGGTGGCTGTGCAAAAAAGACCAGAGTCCAAAACCGACGCCAAAGAGCCCCATGGCCACGATGAGTGCCACCAGGCCGAGGGCAACTTCATGGGCGAGGGTGCTGCCGTCGGTCGGCAGTTTCCGTGCCACCTTACCGGTGAGGACATGCACCGCCAACCCCGCTATAACAGCGGGAAGCAGATGAAAGTGTAACACCAGCAGCAGTGCCATCAGGGCAAGTATATAACTGGTAATAATGCTTTTCTGAGTCATAGTGGCTTCCGGAATTCTTTCAACCGGTTAGTAGATGATACTCCTACCACTATAGCCGATTACTCACCTTCTATGCAAGCCACACTCTTTCTGCTCCGGATTTTCCCACCACCAACGACCGGCACGGGCATCCTCGCCAGCCTCAACAGCGCGAGTACAGGGAGCGCAGCCGATGGAGCGATACCCTTGGTTATAGAGGCGGTTTTTCGGCAGACGCCTGCTCTCCGTATAGGCAAGAAGATCCCCCTCGCGCCACTCCAGCAGCGGGTTGATCTTGATAATACCACCATTCAGGTCATCGGGGCCGAAGGACACCAGATCGGTACGGGTGATACTCTGTTCCCGGCGCATACCGGTAACCCAACCGCTCACCCCATGAAGTGCCCGTGATAACGGTTCTACCTTACGAATACCGCAACAGACATGGCGTTTTTCCAGTGATTCACGGAATGAAAAGAGGCCGTCTGCTCTTTCCAGCTGTTCGACCGCCCCATGTTGTGGAAAATACCACACAATCGGTAGGTGGTAACGCTCCACCAGAGCATCGGCGACTTCATAGGTTTCCTCATTCAACCGACCGGTGTCTAAGGCGAAGATTCGTAAGGAAATACCGGCATGGTGGGCGATATCTATGATCGCCACATCCTCCAGCGAGAAGGAACAGGCAAGCCAGACTTGACCACCAGAGGCAGCAATACCGGCGGTAAGAGTTTCTTTGGCAGCTGCTACGAGAGATTCACTACTTCTATCAGTCACGACAACGATTCTCCTATATCTGATAATCCTCTACAAATACTCTGACCTGACGAGGTCGCACATACACCCGTTCACCATGCTGCAACCCGAGATTATGGAAAACATCCCGCGTCAGTTCAGCCTCAACGAAATCGTTATTCCCTGCAATATCAAGGGTCACCCGCACCGATGGTCCCAATTTCTGGATATGCTTGACTACCGCCTGCAGTGCGGTGGAATCAAGGGGAGTCCGCTCTATTTCAATGTCGTGGGAACGGACATAAGAGACGGCATTTTCGCCGGTATCAACGTGACCGTTGGCTTGCAGAATCCTGCCATGGAACAGGTTTACATCCCCGAGAAAATTCAGGACGAACGGGTTGGCCGGATGTTCATACACCTGATCGGGGGTGCCCGATTGCTCGATTTTGCCCTTGTTCATGACAACAATCCGGTCGGCGACTTCCAAGGCCTCTTCCTGGTCATGGGTCACAAAGACGCTGGTGATATGGATTTCATCATGGAGTTTGCGGAGCCAACGGCGCAATTCGGCACGTACCTGGGCATCGAGGGCACCAAAGGGTTCATCGAGCAGGAGAACCTGGGGCTCCACCGCCAGAGCCCGTGCAAGGGCAATACGCTGCCGCTGGCCACCGGACAACTGTGCCGGATACCGTTCGGCAAGCACTTCAAGTTGCACGAGACGGAGCAATTCCGTCACTTTGGCCTTTATTTCGCTGTTTGAAGGGCGCGTCGCCCGTGGTCTGACCCGTAACCCGAACGCCACATTTTCAAAAACGGTCATATGACGGAACAGTGCATAATGCTGAAAGACGAAACCGACCTTCCGCTCCCTGACATGACTCTCGGTGGTATCGGTACCATTAAACAGTATCCGTCCACCATCGCTGGATTCCAGCCCGGCAATAATGCGGAGTAAGGTGGTTTTCCCCGAACCGGAGGGGCCGAGCAGCGCTACCAGTTCCCCGGAAGGAATGGTCAATGAGACATCGTTCAGAGCTGCAAAGGTTCCGAACTGCTTATGTACATGTTCAATTTCGATACTCATAATTCACCTGTGTCAGTTATTATTCAGCTGTTGACGCACTTTCCATTCGGCAATTGTCTTAATCGCCAGAGTAATCAGTGCCAGAAAAGCCAGTAGTGATGCCACGGCAAAGGCTGCGGTGTAATTGTATTCATTATAAAGTATTTCCACATGAAGCGGCACGGTATTGGTCATACCCCGGATATGCCCGGAAACCACCGAAACGGCACCAAACTCCCCCATGGCACGGGCATTACAGAGAATAACGCCATAGATAATTCCCCATTTGATATTAGGTAGAGTCACCCGAAAGAATGTTTGTAAACCGGTGGCACCAAGTACCAGAGCCGCTTCTTCCTCTTCTTTCCCTTGGGATTCCATCAAGGGAATCAGTTCACGGGCCACAAAGGGGAAGGTTACAAAAATGGTGGCCAGGATGATACCCGGCACCGCAAAGACAATCTTGATATCATGTTCCTGCAACCAAGGTCCCATCCACCCCTGCAGTCCAAATATCAGCACATAGATGAGGCCGGAAATGACCGGTGAGACGGAAAAGGGCAAATCTATGAGTGTCAGAAGCAGATTTTTCCCGATAAAATTAAATTTAGCGATGGCCCAGGCGGCAGTTACTCCGAAGAAAAGATTGAGCGGAACGGCAACCGCAGCGGTAATAAGCGTTAATTTAATGGATGAGAGGGTATCCGGTTCCTTGAGAGCGTCGAGATAGACGGTGAGACCCTTTTCAAAGGCCTGACTGAACACGGCTCCCAGCGGCAGAAGCAGAAACAGTGTGAGAAAAATGAGCGCAACAGCAATCAAAAACCACCGGACAAAAAAAGGTTCCGTCTGGGTATATCTATTATCGGATGAAGCTTTGGCAATGGACATGAATGTATATTCTCCTTATTCGGCAAAACGCCGGGTCCAGCGCTGCAGCAGATTAATCACCAGCAGCATACTGAATGAAGCCAGCAACATGACACAGGCAATGGCGGTGGCACCCCGGTAGTCGAACTGTTCAAGTTTCGTAATAATCAGCAAAGGGGTGATTTCAGAAACCATCGGCATATTACCGGCAATGAAGATAATAGAGCCATATTCACCCACGCCCCGGGCAAACGAGAGGGCAAAACCGGTAATCACCGAGGGGAGCAAAAGAGGTACAATTACCCGCAGTATTGTTTGCAGTCTATTGGCTCCAAGGCACACGGCAGCCTCCTCAAGCTCGACCTCAATTTCCTCGATAACCGGTTGAACGGTACGCACAACGAACGGAAGACCAATGAAGGTCATCGCCAAAATGATACCCAATGGGGTAAAAGCTATCTTGATGCCGTGTGGTTCAAGGATCTTGCCTATCCAGCCGTTTGGTGAATAGATGGTGGCGAGGGTAATACCTGCCACTGCGGTCGGCAGGGCAAAGGGTAGATCTACCAGTGCATCAACAATGCGACGCCCCGGAAACCGATAGCGTACCAGTACCCAGGCAACGATTACGCCAAAGACCGAATTGATGCAGGCCGCAATAATAGCAGAGCCGAAAGTGACCTTGTAGGAGGCCAAAACACGGGGTGCGGTCACCGTATCAATAAATTCTCCCCACGTAAGCCCCGCCGCTCTGAACACCAGAGCAGACAGTGGAATCAGCACGATCACAGAAAGATAGAAGATGGTAAACCCAAGGCTTGGTCCAAAACCGGGCAGTACATTGTTATGCTTCTTTCGTTGTATCATTTCTCAGTCCTTCTCACCGTGCGCTCTATGAACATTCAGACTTTTTTATGTACATACTGCATGTAACATAGTAGTAACATATCTGCATTACTTGATGCCATTCCTATCATCACAATACCGAAAGAAATCACATGAGTCAAGATTATTTTATATAATCTATGGATTAAATATACTTTTAGAAATAGCAATAAACTGCTGGAGGTGAGAAAATGAAGGAAGCACAGTTTTATGAGCGTCTGACAGGCGGTGACGTGCGCTGTGGCCTCTGTCGCTTCAGCTGCCTGATTACAAACGGGGCACGGGGTATCTGTTCGGTACGGGAAAACAGAGGGGGAACCCTTATTGCCCTTACCTATGAAAACATCTGTTCCGGTCAGATTGATCCAGTGGAGAAAAAGCCGCTCTTCCATGTGATGCCCGGCAGTAAAACCTTTTCAATTGCCGCAATGGGCTGCAATTTCCACTGCCGTCATTGTCAGAATTTTTCCATCTCCCAGGTGGAACGGGGGGGCGAAATCAAAGGGGTGCAGGTTACTCCCGGTGACATTGTACAGCGTGCCCTCGCCAGCAACTGCCAATCAATTTCCTACACCTACACCGAGCCGACTATTTATTTTGAAATGGCCGCTGAAACCGCCCGCCTTGCCCGGCAAGCCGGCCTGAAAAATATCTTCGTATCCAACGGCTATATTTCTGCGGAGGCACTGTCTGCCATTGCCCCGGTTCTCGATGCGGCCAATATTGATCTCAAGGGGTTCACCAAAGAGTTTTACCGGAATTATGTTCAGGCAGACCTTGCGGAGGTGCTTGACTCTCTCCTGGCATACCGGTCACGGGGAATCTGGCTTGAAATTACCACGCTGCTCATTCCCGGTCTCAATGATTCCGATGAGGAATTACAGGCACTGGCCGGTTTCATCGCTGAAAAGCTTGGTGTTGACACCCCCTGGCATGTCAGCCAGTTCCACCCGACCTACCAACTGACCGATCGCCCCCGCACGCCGGTTGCAACGCTCCTGCGTGCCCGTACCATCGGTCTTGCAGCCGGCTTACGCTACGTGTATGTGGGAAATACCCCCGGTGAAGGGGGAGAAAACACCCTCTGCCCACACTGCTCTGCACTTTTAATAGCGCGTCATGGTTATCAGGTAACACAAAATATCATCCATGACGGACGGTGCCCCTCCTGCAACTACCCCATTGCCGGTATCAATCTGAACAATTGACGCTGCCATGCTTGCATTTTTTTTCACTCAGGTCTATTGTTGCAGGTCTACATTCTAAGGTATTCGGAGAATTAATCATGAAAATTATTGTAACTGATGAAGTTTCAGCCGAAGGACTTGCCCTGTTAAGCCAGGAGCCGCGCATCCAGTTAGATGTAAAGCTTGGTTTGCAAAAAGAGGAACTGTTGGCGGTCATTGGCGATTACGATGTAATTATCACCCGCAGCGGCACCACCGTTGATAAGGCACTTCTAGATGCAGCCACACGCCTGAAACTGGTTGCCCGTGCCGGCGTCGGCATCGACAATGTAGACGTTGACTACGCCAGCTCCAAGGGGGTCATCGTGGTAAATGCTCCCTTCGGCAACACCAACAGTGCCGCCGAACATACCCTGGCACTGCTGCTCTCCTTCTGTCGCAATGTTCCCATCGCCAATAGCAGTCTTAAAGCGGGCGAATGGAAGCGTGCTCCTTTCACCGGCTATGAATTGAAAGGAAAAGTGGCCGGGGTTATCGGCATTGGTAAAGTGGGGGGACGGGTTGCCACACGACTGAAAGCTTTTGAATGTGAAGTACTGGCCTGCGATCCGTATATATCCGTAAAGCGTGCCCACGATCTGGGAGTCAAGCTGGTTTCCCACGACGAAATTTATAAAAACTGCGATATCATTACCGTCCATACCCCCCTTAATGAAGAAACCAAGGGGATGATGGGTGCCCGTGAGTTCGCACTTATGAAAACCGGTGTCATCATTCTTAATGTTGCCCGGGGCGGGATTATCGAAGAGCAGGTTATGCTCGACAACCTGAACTCCGGCAAGGTTCTTGGTGGAGCCTTTGACGTCTGGAGCGAAGAACCGCCGGCAACGGATGTGCTGAAACAGCTGATCGCTCAGAAAAAACTGGTCGTCACCCCCCATCTGGGTGCCAACACCTTTGAAGCCCAGGTCAACGTCGCCATTGATGTCTCCCGTGAGATTATCAACTATCTTGATGATAAACCGCTGGAAAATGCCGTCAATATCCCCCGTTTTGACATGGCACTCATGGATCAGATGCGCCCATTCCTCAACTTAATGAGTGTTATCTGCGACTTCGGCGTACAGTTGGTTGATAGCAATATTGAAAAAATTACCTTGGGATTCAGCGGTGCCATTGCCCACTATGATTGTTCTCCCCTCACGGTTTGTGGTCTTTCGGCCATTCTCAACCACAAACTGGATCAGGATGTCAACATGGTTAACGCCAGCCTGATTGCCGACCAAATGGGCATTGTCGTGGAAGAAACCAAATCAACCCAATCCGATGCCTTCTCAAACATTATCACTCTCATTATAGAAGGACAGGGCAAACGGCGGCTGGTTGCCGGCACCCTGTTCGATGGTCAACCCCGCATCGTGAAACTGCGCGATTATAGTATGGATTTCACCCCCGATGAGCATATGTTGCTCCTCAATTATGAGGATCGCCCCGGCATGATCGGCAGAATCGGCACCATTATGGGGGAGCATGACATCAACATCGCCTCCATGAACCTGGGAAGAAGCGAGAAAAAAGGGGAAGCTATGGTAATCCTCTCCCTCGATTCTCCTGTACCGGCTCCGGTCATTGAAGAGCTTCGTAAAGCCACCGATGCGTCGTTTATCAAAGCACTCAAAATGAGAAACGGCACCTGTAGCCGCAACTGCGGCTGCGGTGTGTAACAAACAGGATTGATGTAATGCAATTTCCCCATATTAATCCGGTATTCCTCAGCATCGGCCCGCTCCAGTTCCGCTGGTACGGGCTGATGTATGTACTTTCCTTTATTGCCACCTATCTTGTCATTCGTTCGGAAGTCGGACGCAAAAAGCTCCCCCTGTCACCCGATGATATTTCTGATCTGGTTTTTTACGGTGCCATGGGGGTGGTTCTGGGGGGACGGCTCGGCTATATCCTCTTTTATAATGCGGCATTTTATCTGGCGAACCCCCTCAAGCTCCTTGCGGTCTGGGAAGGAGGGATGTCGTTCCACGGTGGCTTTCTCGGTGTCATTACCGCGTTTGTCCTCTATGCCCGTCGTAAGAATATACCTTTTTTCACCCTAATTGACATGGCTGCTCTCTGCGCTCCCATCGGCCTGGGTCTGGGCAGAATCGGTAACTTCATCAACGGTGAGCTGTACGGACGAGCCACTACCGCACCCTGGGGAATCATCTTTCCCGGCAGTGATGGGGTGCCGCGTCACCCTTCACAGCTATATGAGGCGACCCTTGAAGGAGCACTGCTCTTTCTGGTGGTACGCTTCATGTCACGCCGCTATCCGGCAACCGGCGTTGCCGGTTGGAGTTTTGTGGCCGGATATGGCCTGTTTCGGTTCATCGTCGAACTGTTCCGCCAGCCCGACGCCCAACTCGGGACTTTCTTTGATTTCTTCTCCATGGGGCAACTGCTGAGCCTCCCCATGTTTCTGCTGGGAACCGTTATGGTTATACAGCGAATCCGGCAACCACTCTGATCCGACTATCATTGGTTCAGGCAGACAGGCAGATTATTCAGTCCGTTATACCATCCACCCCACAAGGAGCGTACCATGATCAGTAAAACTATGTCAGACTCTCTGACAAATCACCTTAATTTAGAACTTTTCTCTGCTAACCAGTACCTCGTCATGTCTTCGTATGCCAACGAAATGGGTCTCAAAGGTGCTGCCAACTGGTTCATGGTACAGTACCGGGAAGAGATGTTGCACTTCATGAGATTCTACACGTACCTGACCGATCAAGGGGTTGTCATATCAATCTCTGCCAATAAGGATGTTCCCGGTTCCTATAGCTCTCTCCTTGAAATGCTTGAAAAAACCCTCACACATGAACGGATGATTACCAGCTGCATTAACGATCTCAGCGAACAGGCGGTTGTTGAAAAGGATCACGCAACCCGTATTTTCCTCCAATGGTTTGTGACCGAGCAGATTGAAGAAGAAAATAATGATCGTGATCTCATTGCCAAACTGAAACTTGTCGGCACGAACGGCCATGGCATCTTGATGATTGATGCAGAAATGGCCCAGCGGGTGTTTGTGATCCCTCCCGGCTCACCACAGGCGGTGTAATCGACGCCATGAAAATACGTTTTTGTGAACAAAATAAAGGGAAGGGAAAGGTTCTTCGCTCACTTGAGGAAGAGCATCCTGAGTTGGATGTCAAGGTCAAACGATGCGTAAAACAGTGCGGCAGTTGTCGGGAACTCCCCATGGCCGTTGTCGATAAAAAGAAAGTAACCGGCAAAGACGGCGATGACCTCTACGGAAAAATTGTCAGGTTACTTGCAGAAAAGGCTACTGAATAGCCTGCTTATTCAGGAATATAACATGTGAGGGGCAACCAACCGGTCGCCCCTCACTGGTATAATCACTTCCGAATCGTCCAAAAATCATCGGAAAGATTCCGATTCTCCAGATACTCATAGGGAATCGTAAAATAACCTTTCTTCCCCCACTCTTCACCCCAGGAATTCCGCACGATGAAACGTTTTGCCAAGTCATCATAGCCAACAGCCATCACTGCGTGCCCCCCCAAAAGACGTTCACCCGGTTCCGGCAGCTCAACAACTCCCGATTTAGCAACGACCGATGATTCAAACGATTCATAGACCGAAAAGCCGAAGACAAACGGATAGCGCTCGGCAAGACAACTGCGCATTTCATCGACTGTATCGAGACGATGGTAAGAGGTTATCTTGCGATCAACCGCTTCTTTGTAACAACTGGCACCCGGCTTCCGGGCAAACATGGTGATTGAGTAGGGCCAGCACTCTTCACAGCAGACTCCCCGCGTTACCAATGATTTAATACCATCCCGTAACATGGCACCACTATCGGTTCGCACGGTGCCCTCAATGACCCGCTCGTTGTAATACACAAACAAACGGGAGAGATCAGCCGGCTCTACCTTAGCGCGTAATTCTAAAAATTCCAGAGAGCCCACCAGGGCATTTGCCGTACAACTGCCAAGCTGCCCCTGATCCTCAACGGGTGAACAGTTACTTCTCAGATCAATTTTGGCCGGTAATACGGCAGTTACACCCATTGTGACAGCATACAAGAAATCCCGACTATCGGGGATGTCAGGTCGCCAACCGTAATTTCTCCTGATATACTTTAGTCTTTCAATTGATAGTGCCATGTGATGTCTCCTTTTACTCACTATTTTAGTTGGTATCTGTGAGTATGCAGAGCGCGTGCCAATTTCAGTACAACTAAAATTGCTGATAAATAGGCTGTGGTTATATATTTAACCACAACAAAAAAGCCTGCGACAAAAGTTGACAGGCTACTAGCACAAATATAAAATACACCAAAATTACTGTGCGTTGCATAAAGGAAGAAGCTCGTTTTGTCGCAGGGGTTTTAAAGAAGAGGCTATAGTGAAAACATGCTAATAATAATACTGAGATTAATCATTAACTATGGATGAAAAGAGCACTGCCACCTCAATGCAGATAGCTTCATATTCTTCATCAAGGTCAGAAAGGAAATGTTCGAGACCGGAACTCTTCAGATCTGGAGCGTTTTCAACGAGCGTATGCCACGAATATTCTTCCGACACCCCCGGCACACTCGCTTGAGCAACCGGATGAGCGGTGTAGTGTGAAAGGCAGTAGAAATCTGCAATGGCAACGATTGATGTTAGAAAAACATCTTCGGTGGCCATTTCAACTTTGTGATGAAAAGAAATCACCTCACCATAGACCGGCGGGAAGTTCCAGCGCTGAGCAAGACAAAGACCAATTTCACAGTGGGTTGTACCAAACGTTCGGCACTCTGCCTCATGGGTTGTTACGCTTGAATTGGTAATCCCCGCCAGCATCCTGCCATACTCTTCATGGCAGTAATGGCCAAGAAATACTTTACCGATGTCATGAAGAATCCCAGCCAGATAGGCTTTTTCTAAATCCGGATAACCGACAAGATGGGCAATCCGGCGAGAGATGGCACCCACACTAAAGGAGTGAATCCAAAAACGCTGAATATCAAAGGACTGTTTTTTCTGTGAAAATCCTCCCACAAAATAACTGGTCAAAATCATTTCGCGTATTTTTTTAAAACCGATGAAAAGCAGTGCCTGTTTAACCGAAGGTATTTTATTCGTGGTGCGGCAGAGAGGAGAATTAATAACCTTGATGACCCGTGCTGCAAGAACCTGATCAGAAAGTATCATGTCGGCAATCTGATCGGGATCGCTGTCAACATTATCCAACAGGGATGTTACGTTTATTACAATAGTTGGAATTGTCGGAAGGTCATCGACCTCCGTAAAAAGCTTTTGCGCCTCTCTCATCATCGCCGGTCTATCCACAATGAAGCCCTCCTCTTCCCCCACTCGCAACATATATCAGCTCTAATAATAACTGTTATTGACACAGGTTACCATGAGCGTTTGCAAATGTAAAGAAACATTCTTAAAATAATATAACATAGTATGAAGCTGATATCGTTATATATATCCCCCCAGTTTGAAATCAAGTGCCGTTTGCCTGGTTACATGTCCTGTTGTCAGATAGAGTGTTCCTTCTGTAATGGTAACAGACCACTCTATGGTTCGCTCCAACTGCCCTGCAAGAGACCCGATAAAATCCTGTTCAACCGACATAAGAACCAGATTATCCAACTTACGCAACTTGGGAAGATGCTGCTGTTCCCAGTTAGCCATCGCTTTACCGAAGGCGAGCAAAGCAATTTTTTCAGAGTGACGACTGGCTTTTACTATCCTTTCTGCAGCAGGCAAGCCAACTTCAACCCAGAAAAGAACCGAACCATCGCCCCCCTTCACCCAGAGATCCGGTTCATCGGTGGCAGACAACCCTTTGGTAAACGACAATTCCGGCTCATAAAAAACAGCCGCCGCAAGGAGTCGGGCCACAAGACGCTCCTCCGTTTCAGAGGGATGACGCGCAACAGTGGTCTGAAGGGTTTCGTAGATGCCCCGGTCTACGTTGGATATATGAAGCTGCAACCGGTATATCGTTGATGGTAATGCCATAATAGTGGTACCTCTCTCCTCTGAATATAGCAGAAATACCATCACACCTCCAAACATGAAGTTGAGGTGTCGACTAAAAACTGATTGACAGATAAACGGCAATAGTGCAAAACGGAATGAACGTTCATTCCTAAGGTCAGGTATCAATAATGAATAAAACAGATAAACGGGATGAAATCTTGCGGGCTGCCCGGGAATTAATTGCCGAGCATGGCTTCCACGGTGCACCCATGGCACTGATTGCCGATCGGGCCGGGGTTGGTGCCGGTACCATCTACCGCTATTTCGAAAACAAAGATGTGCTTATCGGTGAATTACACCGAAACCTTGAAGAGCGGCTCTACCCTGACATTCTCACCGGCTATTTGCCCGAGCAAACCATCAGAGAGCGGTTCCTGCACCTCGGTACGGCACTGTTACACTATTTCATTACCAATCCACTTGATTACCGATTTCTGCAACAGTTTTATAACTCCCCCTACGGCGTGGATCATCGCCGTGATAAAATCCTCGGCATTAAAGAGGGAAGCGACGTCTTCTGTACGTTGTTTTCTGAAGGTACGTCGCAACAGGTAATGAAGGATTTACCGATGGTCGTCCTCTTTGGTCTCTACTTCGGCCCCCTGCTGGCTGTGGCACGAGATCATATTCTCGGTTTTATCCAACTGGACGAAGAGCTGATTACCCGCACGGTTGCTGCCTGTTGGGAAGGAATACAGAAATAAGCGACTCACCATTTTTAGTTACCGTCCGGAGTTTCCGGACAGAAACAGGTTAATCATTATACAAAATGATATTTCAATAAGTATCTATTTCAGAGAGGTATCTATGCAAATCACATTTAAAACGACCTTCAGCGCCAGTTGTACACTCCTTGCCATCGGTATGCTGCTCTCCGGTTGCAACAAGAAGAACCCCGCCGGACAGGCACCACCTCCGGGTCCACCCGAGGTTTCAATTCTTGCCATCAAGCCACAGCGGACTGCGCTCACAAGTGAACTGTCGGGTCGCACCTCAGCAATGCAGATTGCCGAAGTACGTCCCCAGGTTGGTGGCATTATTCAGAAGCGTCTCTACACAGAAGGATCCGATGTCCAGGCGGGACAGCTGCTTTATCAGATCGATCCAGCCCCCTATCAGGCCGCATTCGACTCAGCAAAGGCAGCTCAGGCCCGTGCCGAGGCCAGCTTAAACACGATTCGCCTGAAAGAGGAGCGCTACAGAGAATTGGTAAAAATCAAGGCGGTCAGTCAACAGGATTTCGATGATATCCATGCCCTGTTCCGACAGGGTGAGGCCGATGTGGCTGCAACCGTGGCGGCGGTGGACGCAGCCCGTATCAATCTGACCTATACCAAGGTGAAAGCACCGATCTCCGGACGCATTGGCCGTTCCAGCGTCACCGATGGTGCCCTGGTAACCGCCAGTCAGACCGCTCCCTTGGCGACCATCCAGCAACTCGGTTCCATGTACGTTGATGTGACCCAATCCAGCAGCGAACTGCTCAGTTTGAAACGCAATCTGGCCAGTGGTCAGCTCAAAAACAGTGCGGCAACCCAGGCACGGGTCAAGTTGATTCTTGAAGATGGTACCCCCTACCCCCAACCTGGTGTACTGAAGTTTTCCGAAGTTACCGTAGATCAGAGTACCGGTTCCATAACCCTCCGGGCCGTATTCCCCAACCCGAAACAGACCCTGTTACCCGGGATGTTTGTGCGGGCTATTATTGAGGAAGGCATCAGCGAGCAGGCCATTCTCGTTCCCCAGCGTGGCGTAACCCGTAACCCGGCCGGTGAGGCAATGGTTATGGTGGTTGGAGCAGAAGAAAAGGTTGATCCACGGGTCATCAAGGTAATCCGTACCGTTGGTGACAACTGGCTGGTCAGTGACGGGCTGAAAACGGGAGACCGGGTAATTCTTGAAGGGTTACAGCGGGCACGTCCCGGAACGGTGGTAAAAACCGTCCCGTTTGACAGTAAGCCGGCCACAGCTCCCGCAGCTCCATCCCAACCAGCCCCGGCAAAAAAATAAGGAGCGACACCAATGCCACGTTTTTTTATTAACCGCCCGATATTTGCCTGGGTAATCGCCATCATGATCATGTTGGCCGGTCTGCTGGCTATCAAGTCGTTACCGGTTTCCCAATATCCGCCCATCGCTCCTCCACAGATTACTATCAATGCCTCCTATCCAGGAGCTTCGGCACAGACCGTACAGGATACGGTTACCCAGGTTGTTGAGCAGAAACTGAACGGAATTGACAACCTCATTTACATGTCTTCCAGTAGCGATTCCTCGGGGATTGTGGCTATTAACCTCACGTTCAAGGCCGGTACCGACCCAAATATCGCCCAGGTGCAGGTCCAGAACAAGTTGCAGCTGGCGACCCCCCTGCTGCCACAGATTGTCCAGAGACAGGGTATTTCCGTGGTTAAATCTACCAAGAACTACCTGATTCTCGTCGGTCTGGTGTCGGAAGATGGCTCCATGGACAGAAACGTCTTGACTGACTATCTGGTGTCAAACGTGCAGGATATTGTCAGCCGCCTTGAAGGGGTTGGTGAAATGCAGGTGTTCGGCTCCCAGAACGCCATGCGCATCTGGCTCAACCCGACCAAGCTGAACAGCTTTCACCTGACCACTGCCGATGTTATTTCGGCTTTGCAGGCACAGAGTGCCCAGGTTTCGGCCGGCCAGTTTGGTGGCACCCCCGCCATGCAGGGACAACAACTGAACGCCACCATTACCGCCCGGACACTGCTCAAGAGTCCCCAGGACTTTGAAAAAATTGTGCTCCGCACCGCCAGTAACGGTTCCACCATCAGACTGAAGGATGTTGCCCAATGTAAAATAGGCACAGAAAACTATGACATCCAATCATTTGACCAGGGTAAACCGGTTGGTGCCATGGCTATCAGATTGGCAGCCGGTGCCAATGCCCTGGAAACCGCCGCCAGAATTAAAGCCAAGATGGAAGAATTATCCCGCTACTTCCCCAAGGGTGTCAAGGTTGTCTACCCCTACGACACCACACCGTTTGTAAAGATCTCCATCGAAGAGGTGGTTAAAACCCTCTTTGAAGCGGTATTTCTGGTCTTTGTCATCATGTTTGTCTTCCTACAGAATATCAGGGCAACATTGATTCCAACCATTGCCGTACCGGTTGTTCTGCTGGGCACCTTCGGAGTGCTATCGGTCAGCGGCTATTCCATCAACACCCTGACCATGTTCGCTTTGGTTATCGTCATTGGCCTCCTGGTTGACGATGCCATCGTCGTCGTGGAAAACGTCGAACGTATCATGAGTGAAGAGGGGCTGCCACCGAAAGAAGCTACCATTAAATCAATGGGGCAGATCACCAGTGCCCTATGGGGCATTGTAACCGTTCTGACGGCGGTCTTTGTACCGATGGCCTTCTTTAGCGGTTCCACCGGCGTTATTTACCGTCAGTTCTCCGTTACCATCGTATCGGCCATGATTCTCTCGGTCATACTCGCCATGACTCTGACTCCCGCCCTCTGTGCAACTATGCTCAAACCGGTGGCAAAGGGGCACACCGCCGGAGAATCGGGCTGGTTCAAAGGAGTTTTTACCCGCTTTAATGGGTGGTTTGATCGTCGGTCACTGGGTTACCAGACACTGGTCGGCCGCTCCTTCGGCAAGCCGGTGCGCTATCTGGTGGTATATGGTGCTATTGTTGCCTGCATGGCTTTTATCTTCATGAATCTCCCAACCGCATTTTTACCCGATGAAGATCAGGGGTTTATGTATTGCCAGGTGCAGCTCCCTGCCGGTGCCACCATTGAGCGTACGGTCAATACCCTGAAGCAACTTGATAAATATTTCCAAGAGAATGAAAGCAAAACCGTCGAATCCGTACTCACCGTGGCCGGGGTCAGCTTCGCCGGTCGAGGTCAGAACATGGGACTGGCCTTTGTCAGGCTCAAAAACTGGGAGAAGCGTCAGACTCCTGACCTGAAATCACCCGCCATAGCCGCCCGTGCCATGAAGGGCTTCAGTAAATTCAAGGATGGTTTGGCTTTTGCCATCTCCCCACCGGCGGTGCTGGAACTTGGGCAGGCCAACGGCTTTGACTTCATGCTCCAAGACCGCGGTGGACTGGGCCACGCAAAACTCATGGAAGCCCGTAATCAGCTGCTCGGCATGGCCATGAAAAATCCCAAACTCATTGCGGTACGCCCCAATGGCCAGGATGATTCTCCCCAGTTCAAGCTTGATATTGATGACGTACGCGCCGGTAGCTACGGTGTGTCCCAAGGAGACATCAACGATGTTCTGGCAACGGCATGGGGCAGTGCCTATGTGAACGATTTCATTCAGGATGGCCGGGTGAAGAAAGTGTTTCTCCAGGCCGAATCACAGTATCGCATGCTGCCAGACGACATTGGTCGCTGGTTTGTGAGAAATAAGCAGGGTGACATGGTGCCGCTCTCAGCCTTTGCCACCGCCCGGTGGCAATATGGTTCCCCCCGTCTGGAACGCTATAACGGCATTCCTTCCGTCGAAGTCATGGGACAGGCGGCTCCCGGCATCAGCACCGGTGAGGCGATGGCAGAAATGGAAAAAATGGCAGCCCAACTTCCCGCAGGTGTGGGCTATGAATGGACCGGCCTCTCCTATGAGGAAAAAAATGCCGGGGCGCAGGCTCCCGCCCTCTATGCCATCTCCCTGTTGGTGGTCTTCCTGAGCGTCGCTGCCCTCTATGAAAGTTGGACAATACCGTTTGTCAACCTGCTGATGCTTCCCCTTGGTCTGGTGGGCGCCGTTACCGCAGTGAAATTGAGAATGCTGCCAAATGATATTTATCTCCAGATCGGCCTCTTGACAACCATTGGCCTTTCCACCAAAAACGCCATACTTATTATCCAGTTCATCAAGGATCAGCTCCAGCAGGGCCACGAGCTGGTGGAAGCAACCCTGCTGGCCATCAGGATACGTCTACGCCCCGTATTAATGACCTCACTTGCCTTCTTCTTTGGTACCCTCCCCCTTGCTCTCACCAAGGGTGCCGGTGCGGGTGCCCAGAATGCCATCGGTACCGCCGTGACCGGTGGTCTGCTGTCGGCAACCTTTATTGACCTGATTTTTATTCCGTTCTTTTTTGTCCTGGTATCACGGATCTTCATGAAAAAGCCCACTGTACCGGCACAACAGAACAAGCAGCTCCGTACCCAGGAGGGACAGTAATATGAAAAAAGCTACCTATACACTTCCGTCCCTCACCCTGGGTGCCGTAACCCTGCTGGCATTGGCAGGCTGCTCCACGCTGGCTCCACAGTATGAAAAGCCGGCCACTCCGGTCGCGGCAACCTTACCCACCGGCCCCGCATATCAGCAAAACGGTGCCGGAACATCGGCGCAGGCCATTGCGGACATTCCGTGGCAGAGTTTTTTTCTTGAAGAAAAACTGCGGGGGCTCATTGAGCTGACCCTAAAGAACAATCGAGATCTGCGCATTGCCGTACTGAATATCGAGCGGACACAGGCCCAGTATCAGATCCAAAGCAGCGATCAGTTTCCCAAAATCAATGCCGTGGCCGCCGCCTCCGTGCAGCAGACACCCCAAACTCTTTCGGCAACCGGTCACCCGGTAACCAACAGCCAATATTCCGTTGGCCTGGGACTTCTCTCCTATGAACTTGATATGTTCGGACGGGTTCAGAGTCTGAAGGCACAGGCTCTTGAGCAGTTTCTGGCCACCGAGCAGGCACGGCGCACCGTCCAGATCAGTCTGGTTGCCCAGGTGGCTACCCAGTACCTCTCTCTTGCTGCCGACCAGGAACGGTTGACATTAGCCAAAGAGACCCTCAGAAGCCAGCAGGATTCTTTTCAGCTTATCAAGCGTCGCTTTGACGCCGGAATTTCATCAGACCTGGATCTGCAGCAGGCACGCACCAGCGTTGATGGAGCGCGGGTTGATATTGCCCGCTATACCACCCTGGTGGCTCAAGATGAAAATGCACTTAGTCTGTTGGTCGGTTCACCGCTCCCTACGAATCTGCTCCCGACCTCACTTACCGCAGATGCTTCTCCCCTCAAGGAAATCCCCTCCGGACTTCCCTCTGACGTACTGCTGCAACGCCCCGACATTCTTCAAGCTGAACACCAGCTAAAGGGTGCCAACGCCAACATCGGTGCTGCCCGTGCCACCCGTTTTCCACGAATTTCACTGGTGTCATCCGTTGGTTACGGAAGTTCCGAATTGAGCGGGCTTTTTAAAGGTGGTGCTTTTGCCTGGGGTATCTCTCCCAGCCTGTCCCTGCCGATTTTTGACGGTGGCAGCAGTAAAGCAACGGTAAAGATGTCCGAGATTGACCGTGATGTTTTGCTTGCGCAGTACGAGAAAGCCATACAGACCGCCTTTCGTGAAGTGGCCGACGCCTTGGCACAACGGGGAACCATAGAGGAGCTGTTGTCCGCCCAGCAATCCCTCACCGACGCATCGGCGCAACGGCATCACCTGTCCGAAGCCCGTTTTGACAGGGGAATTGACAGCCACCTGAACGTGCTGGACGCCCAGCGGTCACTCTACGCCGCCCAGCAAGGGCTGATTGAAATACGCTTGACCAAGGCGAAAAATCTGGTGACACTCTATAAGGTAGTGGGCGGCGGGGATTCAAAATAAAAATAAAAAAAGCCGATTGGTTCATCAATGAGATGATCCAATCGGCCTCAGACACTCACTGTTTGTAGGATCAGATGCCTTCAAAAAGAGCCGTTGACAGGTAGCGCTCGGCTCCATCGGGGAGAATTACCACGATGGTCTTACCGGCAAATTCATCCAGTTGCCCAAGACGCACCGCCGCAGCGACCGCCGCACCGCAGGAAATACCAACCAGCAGCCCCTCTTCTTTTGCCAATCGCTTTGCAAAGTCAATTGCTTCGCCACTCTCCACCTGTTCAACACGATCTATAACCGAAAGATCTAGTGTATCCGGAATAAAACCGGCACCGATCCCCTGTATCTTGTGGGGAGCCGGTTGAATCGGCTGTCCGGCAAGCTTCTGACTGATAACCGGGCTTTCCTTCGGTTCGACGGCGACGGAAATAATTTTTTTACCCATGGTCTGTTTGATGTAACGGGAGATACCGGTAATGGTGCCACCGGTGCCGACTCCGGCAACCACCACATCTACGGCACCATCGGTATCGTTCCATATTTCAGGCCCGGTGGTTTTTTCATGAATTTCAGGGTTAGCCGGATTCTTGAACTGCTGGGGGAGGAAATAGCGAACCGGATCGGAAGCCGCGATCTCTTCGGCACGACTAATTGCCCCTTTCATCCCTTCCGCACCGGGTGTCAGAATCAGATTGGCACCAAGGGAAGCAAGGACGCGCCTCCGCTCGATACTCATGGTTTCCGGCATGGTGAGGGTCAGCTTATAGCCACGGGCTGCTGCCACATAGGCAAGAGCAATACCGGTGTTACCACTGGTAGGCTCGATTATCTCCACCCCCGGCTTCAGAACACCCCGTTTTTCCGCATCCCAAATTAAGTTGGCACCGATGCGGCACTTTACCGAATAGGCGGGATTACGCCCTTCCACCTTCGCGAGAATAATAGCTTTTGAATCACCAACAACATGATTCAAGCGTACTAAGGGTGTGTTACCGATGGATTGGGAATTATCCGCGTAAATCTTTGCCATTGTACTCTCCTTCTCACCTCTAACCACACAGATTTGATAGATGTCTACCAAATATTAAATACTATAATCCATGATTCGTGACTTCTGCTGCCGTGCCATATCGCTTTTTTCGAGCATATCTGCCAGCGAGGTGGTAGCAAGCACGGAGTCGATGGCAACTTTCACGTCACTCATAACCAGCCGTATGCCACAGCAGGTGGGATCACCGCACTCTTCACAGACAACCTTGACGTTATCGTTCAGACATTCAACAAGGGCAAAGCCCCCTTCGAGAATACTGACCACCTTACCGATAGTAATAGTAGCAGGAGGAGACGCTAACATATAGCCCCCCCCTTTACCAATCTTGCTTTTCAGCACCCCACCTTTACGCAAGGCAACGAGAATAGCCTCAAGAAACTTCTTGGGGATATCCTCTGCAGCTGCCAGCTCAGAGATAAGCACCAGGTCACCGTTATAATGCTCGGCAAGATAGCTCAAGGCCTTTAAGGCGTATTTCGTCTTTTTTGATATCATATCTAGTAATACGATAGATAAACAAAATAAATTCTGTTGTCAATAGAATTATGATTCATAGAAGTTATTTCTCCATCGGCAGGCCACTCTTCCGCCAGCGGGACATATGCCCATCAAGTAGGGTCACATTCCGATAACCGATAAGTCCAAGCAGGCCCTTGGCTATCTGAGCCCGTGGTCCAAGCTCGCAGGTTACCACCAACTCAGCAGTCCGATCAGCAGGAAGGGGAACCAGGCGCAACAGCAGTTTCCAGGTGGGGGCATGAACTGCCCCCGGCACATGACCACTGTTAAACTCGAAACCATGGCGAACATCCACAACCACAGGGGTTTTTTTTTGTTGTATCCGTTTATACAGTTCTTCCGGTTGCATACTATTACTCCTGTGCCTTGGTGCAGCATCCCTGTGGAAAACGGGGCACTCCCATGGCCCCAAGGATGTTGAAGAGCGGGCAAAACTGGGTAAAACCGGACTGAAAAAGATTCAAGCCGACGAAACCGGTGAACCAAAGCCAGTTGGGCGAGTGGAAATGAGCAAGTAACAGTGACAGCATAACAAATGTACCGGCAACAATACGGACGATTCGTTCGATATAAAAACTTTCTTTCATTGAGTTTCCCCTTCTTCGTTATGTGTATGACGTTCTTTCCAGCTTTGTACCAGATAATAAAGTATGGGTATAGTCACCCGCGACAGGGTGGTTGACGCTATCTCGCCAAACATCATGGCAAGGGCTAACCCCTGGAAAATAGGATCAAACACTATTACAAAACTGCCGACAACCACAGCAGCACCGGTGAGCAGCATGGGACGGAAGCGCACCGCACCCGCCTCAATAATCGCCTCATCCAGCTTCATCCCCTCCCGCCGTTTCATCTCGGCAAAATCAATGAGAATTATGGAGTTACGGACGATGATGCCGGCCAGAGCAATGAAGCCGATCATGGAGGTTGCGGTAAAGAATGCACCAAACAGGGCATGACCGGGTAAAATACCGATCAGGGTCAACGGAATAGGTGCCATGATCACCAGCGGAGTAGAAAGATCCTTGAACCAGGCCACCACCAGAATATAGATCAACACCATAACCGCAGCAAAGGCCGCCCCCAGATCGCGGAAGACCTCATAGGTAATGTGCCACTCACCGTCCCATTTCATGCCAAGATGTTCTTCACTCCAGGGCTGACGGGAAGCCAGCACCTCTATCTTGCGACCGTTGGAAGATGCAATGGCATCAATTTCCTTCTGCATATTCAGAATGGCATAGACCGGTGCCTCAATCTGCCCCGCCACATCGGCAACCACGTACACAACATTTTTAAGATTCTTCCGATAGAGGGTTTTTTCTTCATTACCAGTAGTAACCCGAATAAGCTGTGACAACGGCACGGCACCACGGGAACCGGACACCGTTACGGAGGAAAGTCCGACCATGGAACTCCGCTGTCCAGCCGGCAGCCGCAGATTGATGGCGACCGGTTCCTTCTCCTTTGGCAGATGGAGCAGGCCGCTATTTTCACCCTCCAGAGCGATCCGGAGGGTGCGGGCAACCGCGTCAACCCCTACACCGCCCAGTGCAGCCTTCTCCTGATCGACCGCAAAAGTCACTTTGCTCTGGTCATCTTCACGATACCAATCGACATCCACGACACCCAGGGTTTTGGCAAGTATGGCTTTGACCTTACCGGCCGCACCGGCGCGAGCAGTATCATCGGGTCCGTAGATTTCGGCCACCAGCGTAGCAAGCACCGGGGGACCCGGTGGTATTTCAGCCACTTTAACCCGGGCACCATAGCGATCCGCAACGGCTTTTACCAGGGGTCGTATCCGTTTGGCAATGGCGTGGGATTGATCTTTCCGCTCTTCCTTTGGCAGAAGATTAACCTGAATATCGGCCAGATGTGCTCCCTTACGCAGGTAGTAATGCCGCACCAGGCCGTTAAAATTAAAGGGCGCACTGGTACCGATATAAGCCTGAAAAGTGGTCACCTCCGGCACGGAGCGCAGGGCAACAGCCATTTCCCGGGTGATGCGGGCGGTCTGCTCAAGTGACGTACCGTCAGGCGCATCTATTATCACCTGCAGTTCGTTCTTATTGTCAAAGGGGAGCATCTTGACCGTAACCGCTTTGAAATAGATGAGCGAGCAGGAGAGCAGCAACAGCACCACAACGCCTGCCAGAAAACTGTAACGCAGCCCCTTTTGGTGGATGAGTCGTCCCATCCAGTGACGGTAAAATAGTGTCAATCGTGAATCTATCGGTTCGGCATTGCTTGTATGATGTGCCTCCCCCTTCATGAAGCGAAAGGCAAAATAGGGGGTCACAATAAAGGCAATCAACATTGAAAAGAGCATTGCCATACTGGCACCAACCGGAATAGGACGCATGTATGGTCCCATAAGCCCCCCCACAAAGCCCATGGGCAGGATTGAGGCGATGACGGCAAAAGTGGCAAGAATGGTCGGATTGCCAATTTCATCCACCGCTTTAACAGCGGCATCCAGCGGCTTCATGATGGTAGTGGTAAAGTAGCGGTGAATATTTTCAACCACCACAATGGCATCATCCACCAGAATTCCGATAGAGAAGATCAGGGCAAAGAGGGTGATCCGGTTGAGGGTATAGCCGATAAGGTAGAAAATCAGCATGGTGAGTGCCAGGGTAACCGGAATGGCAATGGCCGCAACAGCACCGGCACGCCACCCCATGAACAGTGCAATGAGAATGGTCACGGAGATGGCTGCCAGAAACATATGGAAGAGTAATTCGTTATTCTTTTCCCGTGCCGTTTCTCCATAATTACGGGTCACCGTCACCTGCACGTCGGCAGGTATCAGCTTCCCCTTCAGTGCTTCAACCCGCTTGACCAGATCTTCTGCGACCCAGGTGGCGTTGGCTCCCTTGCGTTTGGCCACTGAAACAGTAACCGCCGGATAATCCACCGAACGTGAATACTCTCTCCCCCCCATCGTAAGTGGTGTCGCCGGCCCCAACCCCATAAACAGATAATCGGTCGCCGTACTTACTCCGTCTTCCACCAGTGCAACATCGGAGAGGCGCACGGATTTTCCGCCATGGACAGCGACAACCAACTGCTTCACCCCCTCCACAGAGGTCAGAAAGGCACCGGTATCAACCAGTATGTCCCGATTACCCCGTGAACTGCTTCCCGATGACAGGGAGGCATTCCCCTTCTGAAGCGTATCGGCAACCTGAAGGGGAGAAAGACCGTACCCGGCGAGACGGGGAGCATCCAGAGTAACCCGCACCTGACGGGGCACGCCTCCTGTAACGGTGGTTTCTGCACTATTTTCACTCTTCTTCAGTTCATCGGCAACTTCCCCGGCCAGAGCGCGCAAGGTGCCGTGATCGTACCGGTCAGACCAGAGGGTCAGCGCAAGAATCGGTACATCGTCGATGGATTTCGGCACCACCAGCGGTTCCGACGCACCGGGAGGCAGCAGGGAGCGGTTGCTCATTACCTTATTGTAGAGCTTGACCAATGACTCTTCCATGGGCTGCCCCACCTGGTAGCGGACGGTGATAATCCCCATGCCGGGACGGCTCATGGAATAAAGGTATTCAACCCCCTTGATCTCCCATAATTTTGCCTCAAAGGGCTTTACTACCCGTTCCTGTACCTCTTGTGGCGATGACCCGGCCATGGGGAGATAGATGTCAATCATCGGCACCACTATCTGGGGCTCTTCCTCACGGGGAGTCATGATAATGGCAAACAGTCCCAGCAGCAGCGACGCCCCAACAATGAGTGGCGTTAACTTGGAATTAATGAAAATACGGGCGATAGTACCGGCAAAACCGAGTCTGTTCATGGCCTACTCCACCTTTGCCCCTTCAGTTACCCGCTCACTACCGGAAACTACCACACGGTCACCATCGGACACGCCGGTAAGAATCTCAATACGTGACCCCACTGTCCGGCCACTCTTGACAATACGCATGCGAAGAATATTGTCTCGATCCACGATCCAGACCGATGTCAGGGCACCCCTTTCCACAAGCGCAGTGCGAGGGACGGTTATTCCGGGGAGCGTTGTGCCAAGGGCCAGAGTGCCCCGGCCAAACATACCGGATTTAAGGCCTTTTTGAGAAAGGGGGATTTTCGCCACGAAGGTACGGCTCAGCGGATCGGCGGTCGGAACAATTTCCGCAATTCGACCGGTAAAGGAACCGCCAACGGAATCGATAGTTATCTGCAGCGAGGAGCCCGTTTTCACCCGTGCCGCCAGATTTTCCGGCAACGCCAGTTCCAGTTGATATCCGGTATCATCTTCAATGGTCAGCAGCGGTTGTCCCGGAAACACCGAGGCACCAAGATCGACCTGTTTACCGGCAATAACTCCCGAAATGGGGGAAACTATACGGGTATAGTCGGAAACGGTTGCAGATGCTTTTGCCCCCTGCTCTGCCTGTACAAGA
This sequence comes from uncultured Geobacteraceae bacterium, assembly GCA_903876875.1. Lineage (GTDB taxonomy): Bacteria > Desulfobacterota > Desulfuromonadia > Geobacterales > Pseudopelobacteraceae > JACRCG01. The sequence continues at coordinate 14,075 of CAIRBT010000084.1, read as the reverse complement.
CGGGCTTCAGCGCGAGCTACCCCCTGACTTGCCAACTCCTTCTCCGTCTGCCTTACTTCAAATTCCTGACGACTGACGGCCTGTTCTTTAAACAGATTCTGGTACCGTTCAAAGGTCGCCCCGACAAGTTTTTTGCGGGACTGTGCCTCCTCAAGGGCACGCCTGGCCTCGTCAATACCGGCGGTTGCCACGGCAGCAGTTGCCTGATTTTCTGCTGCTTCAAGCTGAACCAGCAACTGCCCCTTTTTCACCCGATCTCCCTCACGAACCCGCAACTGGGTAATGGTTCCCGGAATACGGGTTGACACGAGCGCACTGGTTCGGGCACGCACAGTTCCGGCCACATCGAGCAATTCGGGAATGGCTCCACTTTTAACGTTCTCAACCCCTACCCCTTTGATACCGACCAATGGCCGCTCTTCACCCTTCACCGATTGGTGTTTTTCCCGACAACCGGCAGAAAATAGTGCCGTCATTATCATGATGCTCAGCAGTGCTCTGTTCCTCATTTCACCATCTCCTTCACAAAGGTACCTGTCGCATAGAGAACCCGTCCATCAGCCAGGGCATACCCGGCATCCACCTCAATCTGACCGGCTCTAGCCTGATTGAGAGCCGTTTGGGCATCGAGTAATTCGGTCAACGTAGCCAGGGAATTCTCGTAGCGACGTAACAGTAACCGCACCGTCTCTTCGGCATCCTGCACCCCATTGTGTGCCACTTCCCGCAGTTTTGCCGCTTCATCTCGACGCAGATAGCTCTCTTTAATTTGATATCGGACATCCTTGTTTACCGTATCAAGCAATTCCCGGGCCGCCGATTGGCGTGAAATGGCACGGGCTCGTTCACTGTCACGGCGGAAACCATCAAAAACAGTCCATTTCAACGTGACCCCCACACTCCACGAATCATTATCTGTCGCAAGTGGTATATCCTTTCCGTTCAATTGATAGGAGGCAAAAGCTCCAACCGTCGGCAGATAGTCACTCTGAACCAACGTTACCGCAGTTTGGGATTTTTCCAGCTCGGCTTCGGAGCGCCTGACTTCAACCCTCTGTGTGGTGGTCCCTGAGACCGCTTCAGAAGTGAGGGGGGCAACCATCGCATCATCAATGGTTCCGGCAAGTTGAATAGCTGTATCATCGGGAAGACCAACCAGTATGGCCAGTTGCATACGGGAAAGAGATTGGGTGTTGCGCGCCACAATTAACTGTTGCTCAACGGAAGAGAGATGGGTACGCATCCGCAGCTCATCGGATTTCAGACCGACACCACTTGCCCTCCTCACCGTAGCCAGACGCATATTTTCTTGGGCATCGGCAACCGCCTTCTCCGCCGCCACTTGACGGGCCATCGCCTTCAGCAGTTCAAGACAGGAGTGAAAAGTCCGAAACGCAATGTGCTGACGCACCTCCTCAAGCTGCAACTCCGAGGTACGTGCCTCAATGGTTGCAATCTGTATCAATGGTTTCACTGCCGGATCGAACAACGGCTGACGAAGTGAAAGTACGGTTTTGAAATCGTGGATTACGGAAGGATTATTGATGTTGTCAACCTGAAAATCACTGGCGGCAAAACGTCCCTCATCCAGCTTCATCATAAAAGCCGAGGTGGGAGAATTGGACGCGGCCAGAGTTTCTTCAAAGGAGATGGTCGGCAACGAGCGGGCACCGGCACTTTTAATCCCGTGGCGGGTAGCTTCAGCACTAAAACGGGCGGCCTTGATCTGGCCGTTGTTCTCTAGTGACAGACGCACCGCGTCCCTGACTGAAAGCTTCAGTGGTTCGCCATAGGTTGTGGCTGCTGATGAGACGATTAACAGAGTGATGAAGAGCAAGCGACGCATGGTTCCTCCATACAATAATATGAATAACTGTATATTATGAATGAAGGATGGTCAATAAAAAAGTGATATAAGTGTGTAATAAACGACCGGACTCTACGCTTTTTTCACAAATTCAGATTTTAATTGCATGGCACCGATGCCATCGATTTTGCACTCAATGTCATGGTCACCCGGAACGATGCGGATATTTTTCACTTTGGTGCCAACCTTGACCACCAGTGACGAACCTTTAACTTTCAGGTCTTTGATGACGGTGAGGGAGTCGCCATTCGAGAGAATGGCACCAAAGGCATCCCGAATAACAGCATCGACGGCATCGACATCGGCTGCCGTTGACCACTCATGGGCGCATTCCGGGCAGACCAGAAGAGTACCATCTTCATAGGCATAGGGTGATTTACAGGAGGGACAGGGAGGAATAGACATAATGGTTTCCTTGGATGAATTAGTGTAAGAGCAGTGAGATGCCATGGAGCAGGAGACCGATTATTCCCCCCACCAGTGTGCCGTTCATACGGATAAATTGCAGGTCAGAACCGATACTCAACTCGATTTCGGTGACATATTCTTCATGATCCCACCCCTGTACCGTGCCGGAGATATGGCGAGCCACGGCACTGCGCGCCGTTTCACCGTAGGTGGTAACGAGCTGTTCCAGATAGCTGTTGAAGCAATCCTGCAGAGAGGATTTTTCCGCAAGTAACTTACCAAGACCGGTTATCAGAGCGGCAATGTGAGCCCGTATCTGGGAGTCAGTACGACTGAGATCATTGTCAAGCCACCGGGCAAGGTCAGAACCAAGGTCAGACACATAATCGGACAGTAGTGGATTCTGTACCGCTTCACGCTTTACCATCTCAATGGAAGAGCGGAGTTGCTGGTCGGTTTTCAAACGGGTAACAAACTCGGTAACGATGCCATCGAATTTCTGCCTGAGCAGATGATCCGGATCTTCGGAGACCCCGTGCAGATAATCATTGATTCGAGCCGTAATTTTCTCCCCTGCCCCTTGGGAGAACTGCTCACGATTTGGAATAAATACACTGAGTAATGGATAGTCCCGGGTGATCATGCCATCGATGTAACGGGCAATGGCAACCTGTGATTCAGGAACAGCAAGCCAGGCTGCACAACGGCTCAGCAGTTCATCAAGGATGGCCTGATGACGATTGCCGTTACGGAGAGTTTCGACAAGCGAAGCTGCAGACGTTGACAGATCGAACGCCTCAACCCTGTTGGCGACCATACTCCGAAGAATTTTCTGAACCCGCTCATCTTCAATAAAAGAAAGTGAATTGGCCAGAACCCGTACCACACCAGCTGCTAATAGTTCCCCGTTAGTTCCCGCAGCAAGGTAGGTGGCAAGCCGTGAGGCTACGTTCTGTTCCCGCAACTTGGCAATCATAGTTTCGGGAGCAAGAAATCTGTCCCGGATAAATTCAGCAAGATTCTCGGCAATGGCATTCTTCTTATTTCTAATAATAGCCGTATGGGGAATCGGAATACCCAACGGGTGCCTGAAGAGTGCCACTACAGCAAACCAGTCGGCCAACGCACCAACCATGGCCGCCTCGGCAAAAGCGGCAAGCCACTCCCATCCCCCGCCATTTTGTAACCGTGCGACAACGAACAGTATGGCGGCACCGATCATCATCCCGGTGGCTATGGCTTTATTTCTCCTCAACAGTTGGGTCCTGAGATCCACGTAACAACTCCTCCTCAATAAAAACATACCCATAAAAATGGGCTTGAATATATATCATATTTACCATAAAGTTATCACATTTTTTAATGACATTTTTTTGTGTGGGACTTGGAGCAACATGTCAATCAGTACGAGAGTGGACCATATTGAGTTCCTTGGCTCCACCGAAATACATCGGATTCAGAAAAAGCACCTGCAACGTCACCTGAGCTACGTTGCCCATCACTCCCCCTTTTACCGGGATTTGTTCCGGGAAAGAGGCATTGATCCCACAGCCCTCTGCTTGGACTCATTAACAGCCATACCATTCACCGATAAACAGCTGCTTACCACTCACTGCAGTGATTTCCTCGCCGTCTCGCCGACGGAGATTGTTGACATTGTATTTTCATCCGGCACCACCGGCATGCCCGTTGCCCTCCAGTTTACCGAGCAAGATCTTCAGCGTCTTGCCTATAACGAAGAGGTCTCCTTCAGAAGTATGGAGATCAACTCCCATGACAGGGTGCTTCTTACCTGCACCCTTGATCGCTGTTTTATTGCCGGTCTTGCCTATTTTTTCGGAACCAGAAGTGTGGGTGCCGCCGCCATCCGGAACGGTCTTGGCAGTGTGGCAAGCCATCGGGACGTTATGTTACGCCTCAAACCAACCGCCATTGTGGGTGTCCCTTCTTTTCTTAAAAAAATCGGTTGTTTTCTTCTCTCGGAAGGGATTGATCCAACTGAAAGCGGTGTTACAAAACTGATTTGCATCGGAGAACCAACCCGTGATCTAAATATGGCACTTCTCAGCGGGAGTGACCAGTTGGAACGGCTCTGGGGAGCCCCGGTTTTTTCTACGTACGCCTCTTCGGAGACCATTACCTCTTTTTGCGAGTGTACTGCCCGTCAGGGGGGGCATCTTCACCCGGAATTAGCTGTTATCGAGATTATTGACGATGCCGGAAACAGGGTGCCGACCGGTGCCATTGGTGAAGTTGTGGTAACACCGCTGGGGATTCAAGGGATGCCGCTGGTGCGCTTTAAAACCGGTGACATCAGTTTTCTGAATGACGCCCCCTGCCGGTGCGGCCGCAACTCGCCTCGACTTGGACCGATTTTGGGAAGAAAAGATCACCGGCTTAAAGTCAGGGGCACCACCCTCTATCCAACCGCCATTTATACCGTTCTCGATTCAATACCGGCCATAGCCGATTACTATGTAACGGTTTCAACAACCGATATGCAGGCTGATGCCGTTACGGTATCCGTCGCCCTTCAGGATGATTCCTGTACGGTACAAATGATCAAAGAATCTCTGCAGAACCAATTACGAGTCGGCTTGGAGGTGGAAATAGTCAGCAACGGCGTGATCACCGCCATGCTCTCCGCTGGCAATTCCCGAAAAATAAATCGTTTTATTGATAAGAGATAAAATGTAGCAATCCGACGACAGACAGGCATCATATTTTGGAGTATACATAAAGATGATTTCATATTCTAATTTTAACGTGAGCTATCATGAACAGTGAACGCAACTTTTTCATCGTCGCGCTGGGTGCCTCGGCCGGCGGCTTAAGTGCCCTTGAACAGTTTTTCGCCGCCATGCCGGCAGACAGTGGCATGGCTTTTGTCGTGATCCAGCATTTGTCACCCGATTTCAAGAGTCTGATGGATGACCTGCTGGCACGCCATACCAATATGACCATCCGACAGGCAACGGAGGGGGTAGAACTGATGCCAGACACCATCTACCTCTCCCCTCCCCGCTTCCAAATGGGATTGTCATCGGGCCGGATTATCCTCAGGGACAAACCGGTCGGCACTCCGGTAGAACTTGCCATTGACACCTTTTTCCGTTCCCTGGCGGAGGACAGTGGCAACCGTGCGGTCGGCATTGTTTTATCCGGTACCGGTTCAGACGGTTCACGGGGTATCCAGGCCATCAAGGACGCCGGTGGTCTGGTCATTATCCAGACGCCCGATTCTGCCCAGTTTGACGGTATGCCCCGCAACGCCATTGCCAGTGGTAACTTCGACTTCCAACTCACTCCGGATCAGATACCGCGCCTCCTTATGGAATACGCCGGCAACCCGGAGGAGGTTCGCTCCAAAATTTCCCACAGTGTCGATGTTTTCCCCGAGGATGGAGAGTATGCTGAAATATTTGCCCTGCTGCGGCGTGGTTTTAATGTGGATTTTTCAAAATATCGGACCGGTACGGTTAAAAGACGCATACTCAGACGTTTTGAGCTGAAGGGGGTCTTCACCATTGAAGACTATGTACCAATACTCTCTTCAGACGCCGAGGAACTAGAGGCACTCTACCATGATCTCCTCATTGGAGTGACTGAGTTTTTCAGAGATCCGGCAACCTTTGATTATCTGGAAAAAGTCGTTATACCGGAGCTGATTACTTCATCCCGGGATGCGGAAGAGATTCGCGTCTGGTCCGCCTGCTGTGCCACCGGTGAGGAGGCCTATTCCCTGGCCATTATTCTGACTGAAGTTGCACAGCACTGTAACTACCAGGGAAAAATAACCATCTTTGCCACCGATGTCCATAAACGTTCGCTGGAGTCTGCCTCAATTGGTGTCTACGGCACCGATAGGCTGGCAAACGTTTCACCCGACCGGTTGGCGCGCTACTTCCGGCAGGATCAGGGAGATACCTGGCGTATTGTGCCGGATATTCGGAAACTGGTGGTGTTTGCTCCCCACAACGTAATCAGTGATCCTCCCTTCACCAAAACCGATCTGGTCTGCTGCCGTAACATGCTCATCTATCTCCAGCAGGAAGCTCAGGAACGGGTCATTACGACCTTCCACTACGCCCTGAAGGTTTCCGGTGTGCTGTTTCTTGGTAGTAGCGAAGGACTTGGCTCCCTATCTAACGAGTTTGAATCGCTGGAAGCCCATTTCCGGCTGTTCCGTAAAAAACGGGAATTGCGCCTGCCCCTGGAGTTCAGAACAACCACTTCGGCAACCCGTTTCAACATCACGGCCAAGCCGGTGCAGTCCCAGAGTCGCACGGTTACAATCGACCGCCAACTTCTCACGGACTATGACCTGCTGCTGAGCCGTCATATTCCGTCGGGCATTCTGGTCGATGAGAACCATCAGGTACTCCACTCCTTTGGTAAGATGCAACCATACATCATTCCGGCGGTCGGGCGTACCGATAGTAATATGCTGGCCCTCCTTGACGAAGCATTGCATGTGGCGGTCAGCACCACCCTGCAACGGGCGGCACGGGATCGTGCCACCGCAATGCTGAGCGGTGTGCAGCTTACCCAGGAAAATGGCCCGGTTCTCAAGGTTGAGGTCACCGTTGAGCCGCTCATTGATGGCCGTTCAAAGATAACCCATTTTTTCATCAGCTTCCGTTCCGAGGAATTTCAACCACTCCCCCTCTTCATCCCGGAAAATGAAGAAGCGGTACAAACATTTGAGGAACGGTCACTGTATCGTCAGCACATCAATGATCTTGAACAGGATTTACAGCTGACCAAGGAGAATCTGCAGGCGGCCAACGAAGAGTTGCAGGCGAGTAATGAAGAATTGCAAGCCACCAATGAGGAGCTTTTGGCCTCCAATGAAGAACTCCAGAGCACCAACGAAGAGTTGCATTCGGTAAATGAAGAGTTGTTTACCGTTAACTCGGAATTTGAGCGCAAGAATACCGAACTGAGCAATCTTAACCTGGATCTTGAAAGCCTCCTGACGAGCATTGACATCGGCACAGTATTTGTCGATAAACGGCTCTGTATCCGCAAATTCAACGCATCCATTTCCGGCTATTTCAATCTGCTCCCCCATGATGTGGGGCGCCCCATTGAGCATATTTCCTATCGACTGTCAGAACAGAAACGGCTCATGGAAGATGTGCGTAAGGTTCTTGCCAGTGGAGTTTTCATAGAGCAGGAGGATTCTGATCCACGGGGAAATCGCCACATACTTATCCGCATCCTCCCCTTTATGGCCATTACCGGCAAAGTCGATGGAGTTGTCATCCTATTTGCCGATGTGAGCCGGATCAAGGAAGCAGAACTTAAAGTTCTTCAAATGAATGAGGTTCTGGAACAAACGGTTCTTGAACGAACCCAGGTATTACAGGACACCGAAGATAAACTGCGCCTCATTCTTGATTCCACCTATGAAGCAATTTACGGTGCCGACCTTGCTGGCAACTGTACCTTCTGCAACAGTTCCTGCATCCGACTGCTCGGCTATGAGCATCCCGACGAATTGATCGGAAAAAACATGCACGAGCTGATTCACCGCAAACCCCGCGCCGGCTCTCTCCCACCAGAGAATGATAATTGGCCAATTTCCCAGGTCACTATCAAGGGTGAAGGTGTTCATTCATCCAATGAACTGTTGTGGCGGGCAGACGGCAGTTCCTTTCCCGTTGAATATTGGTCATACCCCCAATATAGCACAGGACAGATCAGCGGTACCGTCGTCACCTTCATTGACATCACAGAACGGAAAGTACTGGAAGAGGAGCGACGCAAAGCCGGTCTGTTCACCCGTGCCACACTTGATGGTTTGCGTGCCCATATCTGCGTGATCGACAACAAGGGTGAAATTGTCATGACCAATCGTGCGTGGGACTCCTTTGCCCGCGACAATAATGCTCCCGATGGTGCCTGCGGTATAGGTTCCAACTACCTGAAAGCATGTATCTGTATGGAGCATGAGGAGTGCGAAGAGATCAATCTCTTTGGAAATGCGGTGCGGGGATTCATGGATGGCACATTGACCGAGTTTGTCCGGGAATATCCGTGTCATTCCGCTGAGCAGTACCGCTGGTTCATGTGCCGGATCAACCCCTTCACCCTTGGTGGTGTCAACTATGCGGTTGTTTCCCATGAAAATGTCACGGAACTCCGGACCGCACTCGATGAATTGCAGTGGGAAAAGGATCGGGCGGTCGCTGCCACGGAGGCAAAAAGCTCCTTCCTTTCCACCATGAGTCATGAGATTCGCACCCCCATGAACGGGGTTATCGGTATGACCGGTATCCTGCTCGAAACCGAACTAACGCCAGAACAGCGGGAATATGCGGAAATAGTTCGAAAAAGTGGCGAAAGCCTGCTTGAATTAATCAATGATATTCTCATCTTCTCAAAAATCGAAGCGGGTAAAATTGATTTGGAGATGCATGAACTGGATCTCATTGCCACGGTGGAGGATATAACCGAAATACTTTCCCTCTGTGCCGCCGACAAGGGGCTTGAACTATACTGCCAGATAGATCCTCTCATACCAACTATACTCAAGGGAGATGCCGGCAGGGTGCGTCAGATTCTCACCAATCTGGTCGGTAACGCCATTAAATTCACCGACCAGGGGGAGATTATCATCAACGCTTCCCTGGTGCAGCAGAGGGGAGATAACATCCTCGTCCGCTTCGAAGTAACGGATACCGGCATCGGTATACCGGCAGAGCGACTTGATGCCATTTTCAGTCCCTTTACCCAGGCAGACGGTTCGACGGCTCGTAAATACGGTGGCACCGGCTTGGGACTTTCTATTAGCAAACAACTTGCCGAACTCATGGGGGGAGAAATCGGAGCCACCAGCGTGGAAGGCAAGGGTTCAACGTTTCTGTTTACCGTCTGCTTTGAGATGGTAGCGGATGATACGTTCATCATCATCCGCAACGCCACTGCCGCTTTCCTCAGTAAAATAGCCGGCATCGGCATCATGGTGGTATCCGGCAATGCCACACTGCGCAGGCAGCTTGAAACGACTCTTACCGGGTGGGGATGCCGATGTAGCACAACTGACAGTGCAGAAGAAGCAATATTGATTATGAAAAATGCGGCGACCCGTCAGGAACCGTACCGACTGGCACTCATTGATCGCTATCTGCGGGATATGGATGACAGGGGACTGGGCTGGCGTTTGAGAAATGAGCCGTTACTCGATTCGGTACGACTGATCAAACTCTCACTTATCTCCCAGAAAGATGAGGAACAGACCCTCAAGCAGATCGGTTTCGACGGAAAATTGACAAAACCGGTTCGCCAGTCCCATCTTCGTGACTGCATTACGTTGTCCCTTGGCGAGAGAATTATCCGGCCAACCCCTTCCCTCCCCGTGGTGAAACCGAATGGGGGCAGCGTCCCGATACGGGAAAACAACAATGTGAGAATCCTTTTGGCTGAAGACAATATAATCAACCAGAAGGTGGCACTGAAATTACTCAAACAGCTTGGCTACCATGTGGATGTTGCCAACGACGGTTTTGAGGCGGTACGAGCTCTGGAATTGGCCGATTACGATCTGGTGCTGATGGACTGTATGATGCCGGAGATGGACGGCTATGATGCTACCCTGATGATCCGCTCCCCTCTGACACCGGTTCGCAATCATAATGTGCCGGTTATCGCCCTGACAGCGAATGCCATGAGTGATGACCGTGACTACTGCTTCTCCGTCGGTATGAATGATTATCTGACAAAACCGGTCAGAAAGCAGCATCTGACCGAAGTTATCCATAAATGGCTCAGTGCCAGCCATGAGACCGGCAGTGACCTGGAAAATGCCAGCGTACCACCGGAGGAAAAGCAGCAGCAACAATTGTTTGATCGTAGTGAAATGCTGGACAGCCTTGATGGTGACCTGGAAATGTTTAACAGCATCATTGAACTGGCACTTGATGAACTGCCGAATGAATTGGCACAACTCAAGAGCTTGCTCACCGGGGTTGACAGCAAGGCGGTGCAGCGTTCCGCCCACACCATTAAGGGCTCTGCCGCCAATCTCTGTACGAAAGCACTCCACAGCAGCAGTCATGATCTGGAAATGGCGGCAAAGAGCAAAAACTTACCACAGGCACGGCAGTTACTGGCAGCACTGGAGACCATTATGTCTGATACCATACAGGAGATAAAGAATCGGTGTAGTATCCTGTGACATTGCTTTCTAACTCACCCACCGTTTCCCCGTTCAGAATGTTGGTCGGTGGCATCCTCGGCATGATGGTGGCAATGGGGTTTGGCCGCTTTGCCTTCACACCGATTATCCCGCTGATGCAGCGGGATCTTGGCATTAACCATGGGCTGGCAGGAGAACTGGCCTCCCTAAATTACGTAGGATATCTGGCGGGAGCATTACTCTGTGCCCTCTGGCCCCGTATCCTGCGAAGCAGCGGAGTAAACCTGACGGCACTGGTGGTCAGCATCACAACCACGGTGCTGATGGGCTTCAGCCACTCGCCCCACTGGTGGGGAATACTCAGGTTACTGGCAGGTATCGCCAGTGCCATGCTGTTTGTTGTCATCGCCATTGAAGTTTCGGAAACAATGGTGCGGAGCAATCAGAGCCGCTGGAACAGCGCACTCTACGGCGGAATCGGCCTGGGAATAGCCGTCAGTGGTCTTTGTGTACCCATTTTTGACCACTGGGGGGGCTGGAATGCCGCCTGGATCGGCATAGGAACTCTGTCGGTGGCAGTTGCCCTGACAGGCCTCCTGGTTGCCGGTAAACGGCGTGGTTCAATCGCGGTACCGGATGGCACCCCCCGCACACCGGGAAGTCTCTCCGGAATTACCCAACTGGCCTTTGCCTATTTCCTCGAAGGAGTCGGCTATATCGTCAGTGCAACCTTTTTGGTGACCATGATCGCCCATACTCCCGGCTTGGAGAAATTTGCCCCTTGGAGCTGGGTGGCGGTGGGACTGGCAGCAGCTCCCTCAACACTTATCTGGCAGAATCTGGCCGGAAGAACCAGCGTAAAAACCGCACTAACTGCGGCTTACCTACTCCAGACCTGCGGTTTACTACTCAGCATTGAAGCCCATACCCTTTTCAGAGCCGGAGCGGGAGCGGTGATTTTCGGCGGCACCTTTCTCGGTATTGTATCACTTGCCATGGGTGAAGGGGGACGACGGTGCGGTACGGAGGGACGCCGGGCGGCAGCCATTCTCACCGCTTGTTTCGGGGCTGGTCAGGTTGTGGGTCCCTTTGTGGCCGGAAGGCTGGCGGACAGCTGGGGAGGCTTCACCCTACCATTGGTACTGGCCGGTTTGTTGGTAGCACTCGGTGCCTTACTGGTCGCGACCGACAAGGGGTTCGCGCCCACCGCTCGCCCACCTGTTCCAGTGGTTAAAAACCAGGAGTTGAATTAAAAAAACGCCACGCACTCTCCACAATCTCCTCAAGGTCGCCATAGCGCGGCTGCCATCCCAGGTCGTTGACAATCCTGGCCGATGAGGCAACCAGACTTGCCGGATCACCTTCCCGGCGACGGCCGACTCTGACAGGAATTGCATGGCCGGTCACCCGGCGACAGACCTCAATAACCTGGGTAATGGAATAGCCGTTACCGTTGCCAAGATTATACGTCATACTCTCCGAGCCGGAGAGAAGTCGTTCCAGGGCAAGGGTATGGGCCGCAGCAAGGTCGGAGACATGCACATAATCACGGACGCAGGTACCATCACCGGTGGCATAATCATCACCATTAATGGTAATAAACTCCCGCAGACCGGCAGCGACCTGAAGAATAATCGGAATCAGATGGGATTCAGGATTATGTCGTTCACCAATATCCCCCAACGTATGGGCACCTGCCGCATTAAAATAGCGGAGACAGGCACTTTTCAGCCCCCAGGCGCGATCACAATCGGCGAGGACCTGCTCAATCATTAACTTTGAGTGGCCATAGGGGTTTTCCGGCTTCAGGGGAGAATCTTCCGAAATAGGTATACGCTCAGGAGTGCCATATACGGCAGCCGTAGAGGAAAAAACCAGACGCGGTACCCCTGCCTCTTCCATGGCAGCAAGCAGATTCAGGGTATTGGCTACATTATTCCGATAGTACTTAAGCGGTGCCCCCACCGATTCACCCACCTGGATAAACGAAGCAAAATGCATGACGGCGGCAATCTCATAGCGGTCAAATAACCGAGCCACTGCGCCCCGGTCAGCAAGATCACCAACGACAAGCCGCCCCGCCGTCACCGCATCGGCGTGACCGGTAACCAGACTGTCAAACACCAGCGGATCGTGCCCCCGCTCTACCAGTTCCCGAACCATATGGAAACCGATATACCCGGCTCCCCCCACAACCAGTATGGTAGACATACTTACCCCTGCATCTCTATCAGCGAATGGTCGCCAATGTTCATTTTACGTGCTGAACTAATCAGATGGACATTGTCACCAAGGATAGAATCGGTCAGCACCATATTCCTCACCAGCGAATTACCATTGACAATAGAATCCCGAATGATGCTCCGTTCGATAATACTTCCGGCTGCAACCGATACATTGGGGCCGAGAACACTGTCCCGCACCACCACCCCCCGCTCCAGATGGACCGGCTCAATAAAAACACAATTATAGCTATCCCCATGGATATGGTGACGTCCCCGAAGCAGATAGGCATTGGTCTCAAGGATAGTTTCCGGCTTACCGCAATCGAGCCAGGCATCAATTTCCGGTGCCTTAAGCTGCAGACCATCACCGAGCATCCGCATGAATACGGCAGGAAGATAATATTCCCCCTTGACCATATCTCCGGCATCAATGGCCGCCGCCAGATATTCCATAAAACGACAGCCATCCTTCAAATAATAGAGCCCCACCTGGGCAAGCCGCGACACCGGTGTATCCGGTTTTTCAATCATATTGACAATCAAGCCATCCTTCACCACATTGACACCGAACCGTTGATAATCTTCAACCTCTTTCGAGTAAATGAGACCATCACAATCGCTGCACAATCGGGGAATCAGTGACAGATCTGCATCGAAAATTGTATCATTAAATACCACCAGCAGGTCATCACCCGGTGCAACATTCACCGAGGCGAGCCACACCGCATGGGCCGGCCCTTTCCGTTCCTTCTGAACTATATAGCTGCAGGTTAGATCCGGAAATTTTTGCTCCATAAAATGTTCGATCTGACTGCCATTCTCATCAACAATAAAAATATATTCCTCAACCGCAAGTGGAACCAGTCGGCTGATAATATGTTCAAGAACGGTTTTACCTGCCACATGCACCAATGATTTTGCTTTGGTATGGGTATGTGGTCGAAGGCGCGTCCCTTTGCCGGCTACCGGTAATATAACTTTCATTGGTCCCTGCCATCTTGATTGAATTAGGTATCTGAATTGATATATTTACTATAACACGCTGCCGATGTCATTACTATTACGCATCTTCGAAACAGCACACACCGCTGTGAATGTATCAGAAACTTGGCTCGGCAACGATTTGACCGGCAAAATACCACTTTCCATCCTCAAAACGGCTCTTATTCACAGAGAGCCATTGGGTAATCTCGGTAATTGCAACTAATTGTTCTCTCACAAGCATATCAGCTTCAAACTTACTATCAATATTGTAGCGTATTACCAACTCTTCGAAGGCCAGTTGTCGTAGCCTAGGAGCCTGTCGGACTTAGGGAATCGTCGCGAAAATTCGGCTGGGCGAGAGCAGATTTCGACGATTTTGAAGGTCAATAGTCGTTCTATTGACCGAAAAAGCGGTGAAATATGATCCGTTCAGACGGATTTGCAGCAG
>CAIRBT010000083.1 GCA_903876875.1 uncultured Geobacteraceae bacterium | reverse complement strand
CTGCTGCAAATCCGTCTGAACGGATCATATTTCACCGCTTTTTCGGTCAATAGAACGACTATTGACCTTCAAAATCGTCGAAATCTGCTCTCGCCCAGCCGAATTTTCGCGACGATTCCCTAAGTCCGACAGGCTCCTAGGGGGACGTTCCTTTCTGGTTGACTAACTTTTGCAGCTGCCCTCTATTCCCCCCATGCCACGCACTGCAAGACTGGATATCCATGGAGTGGCCAGCCGGAGTGACAATGGCGGCCAATGTTTGGTTCGGGAGAGAGAAGAATTCAGGAAGATATTGCACCAGTTAATTAACTAAAAAGGCACGTCCCCCATAGGGTTCCACCAGAAGCACCTGGCTATAGTTGCTCCGCTCAGGTGTTGTGCCATCTGGCGCAATGTCCAGACCGTAACAGTGGCTGTAGCCTGCTCCGGTTAGCCAGCCTAATGTTTCCTATTCGAGTTGATCTTCAGTCATGGCTTCTCCGCTGGTTTCGTTGCTGCAAATGCAGTATAGAGTGGCAAAAAGGTGATTTTTTGTTCTGGAAGATCGGAATATGGCTGATCGGAAAATACCAGAGCTTTGCCACACTCCGGGAATGAAGCCATAAAAAGATGGAGACTTTTTAAACTGCCGCTGGCGCCGCTTTTAACTTCAACCGGATGAATTTTACCATCAAGAACAGCTATATAATCAACCTCTGCTGAACTACTTTTTGCCTGCCTGTCCCAGTAATAGAGGCTTCCCTGCTGTGATACCAGCATCTCCTGTCCCACAAACTGTTCAGCCATTGCACCGCGATAGATGGCAAGCAGATCCGCTCTGGCATATTCAATATCGTCCGGCATACCGGATAGATAACGCATCAGCCCCAGATCCAGCATAAGCGCCTTGAATACCTTGACTGTAGCAGTTGCCCCCAGTGGTAGACCGGTAGGATTAGCAGATGTAATCCTGCGTGCTACTTGCGCCAGACAGAGTGCTTCAAAAGCCTTCTTCAGTGTCTGGTTACCATATCCCTCACCCAACCGTGCGTATTTTATCTGTTGCCCGACACTTTGCGCCAGTGAGGTGAAAACTGAATCGAGACAGTAACGGTCAACCTGCGGGGTGTATTTGGCAAAATCCATTCGATATGATTCCGCAATTTCTCCCTGCACCTCGAAGGCATCCCTCAATGAGCCGTTTTCTTTGTATGCGTTGACAGCCGCCGGCATTCCACCAATGAAAAAATATCGTTTCAGTTCTTCGCGGAGGAGCTCATGCACAACTGGTGATATGTCAGCAGGATTACCCAAAACAGCCGCAGCAGCCGGGGCATTGCCGATTGCCTCCAGATACTCGGCGAAGCAGAGTGGATAGAGATTGAGAAACTGAACCCTGCCAACAGGAAAGGAGGCGTCTTTAAGGGCAAATTCAAGTAGCGATCCGGCGGCAACAACGTGCAGCTCCGGCATCTCCTCATAAAAATAGCGTAGGGCGGTTATGGCACGGGGGCACGCCTGGATCTCATCAAAAAAAAGCAGGGTTTTTCCGGGAGTGATCTTCTGCCGCAGTAGCACCTCAAGGTCGGAGCAGATGCGCACCGCATTAAGGTCACCGTCGAAGAGTTTACGCAGGGAAGGATTGCGCTCCAGATCAACCAACGCAACGGATTCAAAACGGTTTTTTCCAAACTCTTTCAGCGACCAGGTTTTGCCAACCTGCCGGGCACCTCGCAAAATCAGAGGTTTGCGTCGCGTGCTGTCCTGCCATTGCTGGAGTTGGTCATCAATAAATCTGCGCATGGTTCACCTTGAAGTATGTTGTTATTTAAAAATACAAGGTAAATTTATAATCATAAAGTTAAAAATACAATGTTATTTTAGCTTGCATGGTGTTTTATACTTTCACAGGCACTCATCAGGCTCAATAACTCTCGCCACTGTACTACCACAATTTTTACATGAGCCACTTAACATAAGAGAGTTACCGCACATTTTCCCATCTTAATACATATCGATGTAATTCCCCTGCATGCCCCACACCATATGTGGTAAAAATCCGCACTGTTATCTGCTCCTTTAAAAATACTGAAACGCAACCTCAATCCACTGAGCGCACCGTTACATAAGTTATCTGCTTTCTGTCAAAGTACACAAGCTTCGGTCAAGAATCTTGCTTGGTGGATTGGGAGTCGTCACAGCAACTGCATGGGTCACGTTTCTCACACTTCATTGCAAATAATCAGTGGAACCGGTTTTTTCGCTTGTCCCCCCTCTCCTCTCCGTTATATTCTCCACAAACTATGAAATGGCTTCTTGTTAGCTCCATTATACTCTATCTTGTCGGCAGCGTGCCCGGTAGCAGATGCAACAGAATCTGCCGCTCTCTCTTTTTTGCTGGCACCACAACCGAAATGGTATACCTGTGGCTCAGAGGTGTGGCACTTGGACGGCTTCCACTAATCGGCCCCCATGATACCCTGATATTCTTCTCGACAAGCTGCGCCCTCATGGCTATTCCGTTTCTTGTCACGCCACAGTCGAGATAGAAGAGGGGTCAGTACTCAACTTCCCCGATGGTTCGATAATTCATTTCACCGGTTTCTCTGCTGAATACGGCACGCGGGGAATGGCAACGGCGTATTCCGCAACAGTTGAGACCAAAACCGGCCAGAGAGAGCTCCGTCCGAACCACCCGTTTTTCCATAATGGCTACGCGGTATATCTCAAGGACGTCGCCCCGCCGCCAATGAAAGCCGCACTGGTTGAAATTCACAAAGAACCGGGAGCAGCAGTCGCCCTTGCTGGTGCGGCTGTTTTTACGATTGCAAACATTATTTTGCTTGCAAGAAGACGGATGAGGAGTGAGTGAGAGTGAGCGGGCAGCTTAAAAAGCCACCACCCCGCCCCTTCGGGGCACCCCTCCAGTGGAGGGGAATCTTGCTTTAATTCCCCTCCTCCGGAGGGGTGGCAGGCATAGCCTGACGGGGTGGTGACTTTCCATAATTAATCAAATCAAGATAACCACATAATTCAATACATCATCTGAACGCTCGTAAGACATCCCAGCAGTCGTTGGTTTTCCTCTTTTGTCCGCACCGCAACCCGAAAGAAATGGTCCGAAAGCCCCTCAAAATTGGCACAATCCCGTATTAAAATCAGCTGGGTGAGCAGGAGTTCCTTCAACTGCCGGGCGGTCATCCCCCCGGTTATTTCCACCAGAAGGTAATTTGTCGTTGACGGATAGGGTCTGAGCCAGGGGATCCGGGACAGTTCCCCGAAGAGCACTTCACGCTCATGTTCAACGTAGACACGGGTGTCCCGATTATGATCCACGTCCTCAAGTGCCGCCACTCCGGCTTCCAGAGCCAGGGTATTAACCCTCCAGGGGCCACCAGGGAGATCGAGCTGTTCGGCAAGGGAGGGGCATGAAATGGCGTAGCCAAGACGTAGGCCGGGAATGCCGAAAAACTTTGTCATGGAACGGAGAATGATCGTTCGTTCGTATCCCGCCAGCAGATGCTTGGCCGAGGCCTGTTCGGTAAAGTCCATAAACGCTTCGTCAAGCAGCAGAAAAGTCCCGGTAATTCGGCACAGTTCGGCAATTCGGGCGATAACCTCCGGCGGATGGAGCGTACCGGATGGACTCCCCGGATTACAGAGCACAAGCAGGTCAACACCGGCAACCAGACGCCGTTCCAGTTGTTCCAGATCAACGGCAAAGCCCCGCGCAGCCTCCAGCACCAGCCGTCCTACCTGCCAGCCGTGCAGCGCAAGAGAGCTGGCATACTCACTGAATGAGGGGGAAATCAACAGGGCAGTTCCGGCAGTGAGCAGCAGGGGAATGTGGTAGATCAGCTCGGTGGAACCGTTGCCAATGGTAAAGTTTTCGGGAGCAAGCCGGTGATATGCCGCCAACGCATGTTTTAACCGGTCATGGTTCGAATCGGGGTAATGAACCAGCCGATCCAGGGAACCGGTAATGGCCAGCCGCACGGCGGACGAGATGCCGAGAGGATTGATGCTGGCGGAGAAATCGGTGATCTGCTCCGGCGCCACACCGAGGGAACGGGCTACGGCAAAGATAGTGCCACCATGATCAGAGAGACGGGACATGGATTCCTTTCAGACAAGAGGCAATGGTAAGACAGATGGCCGCCATCAACAGTGTTGAAATATACATGAGCCTGATGAGAGTACGATAGGCACGTTCATCGTGGGGTTGCAACGGGTCGCCGATGTATTGCTTCCATGACACCACCCCGCCGTAACTGGCTTCACCGCCAAGTCGCACCCCCAGTGCTCCGGCAGCAGCCGCTTCCGGGTGGCCGCTGTTGGGAGAGGGGTGATTGTGACGATCCCTGAGCGTAATTCTGAGGGCAGCGGCCGGTGAACAGCCAACACAGGGAGCCGCAACGATGAGCAGCAGTGCGGTGACACGGGCCGGGATATAATTAAGCAGGTCATCCATGCGTGCCGAAGCCCAGCCGATCTGAAGATAACGGGGATTCCGGTAACCGACCATGGAATCCAGGGTACTGACCGCCTTGTAGACCATAGCTCCCACCGGTCCCCCGATGGTCAACCAGAAGAGCGGAGCCATGATACCGTCACAGCTGTTTTCTGCCACCGTTTCAATTACACCGCGCCAGATTTCGTCCTCTCCCAGGTGACCGGTATCACGGCCAACGATGTAGGAGAGGTAGCGACGCGCCTCGGGCAGATTACCGGCCACCAGGGCATCTGCCACCCGTGCGGACTCCCGGTGCAGGGAACGGGTAGCGAGACAGGTGGCAGAAATCACAATGGCAAACAGCCCGCCGACCAGGGGCGACCGTTCATTACTGAGGTAAAGGACGCCCCAGACGGTGCCGCCGGCAACGGAGGCCACCAGAGCCAGCAGTAGCAGACCGGCCAGACGCTCATTCAACCACCTTCTCCGTAAAAAGGCATCAAGAAATGTGATCAATCGCCCGATGGCCACCACCGGATGGGGAAGCCAGGCCGGGTCTCCCAGTAAGAGGTCGAGGGAGAGTGCCAGAGCTATGATCGTCGGATCAGCGACCGTCACTGTCCAGACCACAGAGTGTCAGAATGGCTGCCATGTCGAGATGTTTTTCCAACTGGAGTGCCAGTTGATCGAACGGGTCGGAGAGCGGCTCCACCGGACCACTCCTGAGCGGCATCCCCTTGGAACGGCGTATTTCATTCAGAAAGCTCTGCCGGAAATTATCATTATCAAAAATACCGTGGAGATAACTACCAAAAATCCGTCCATCGGGGGAGATGGCACCATCTTCGATAAGCACCGACTCATCACCACGGCGGAAAATCTGTAACAAGGGGCGTGTCCCCTCTGCCAGTGTGGTGACACCCATATGGATTTCATACCCGACAAGCTCACCGTCCACTGAGCCTAACACGCCCCCCTGCGCGAGACGAGCCCGCACCTGATGGGTGGCTTTCTCCGCCAGCAGCTCGGTGGTGGAGGGAAGGAGGTCAAGACCGCAGGCTTCGACAACAGAGGATTCCACCTGGTGGGGATCGAGAAGAGTGGTGCCAAGCATCTGAAAGCCGCCGCAGATGCCGACGATTCTGCCGGTAAAGCGTTGAATCACTTCATCCAGCCCCTGCTCCCGCACGAAACCAAGGTCGGCGATGGTCGACTTGCTCCCCGGCAGTATCAGAACATCAAGAGCGGCCAACTCCTCCGGATGTTCAATGTAGGAAAGTTCAACATCTTCTTCCCGCTGTAACGGCTCAAAATCGGTAAAATTGGAGATCCGTGGCACCCTGATGACGCCGATTCGTATTCTGCTCACACCCTGTTCAGCAGCACAGTTGGTCCGTTTACGCACCAGTGCCACACTATCTTCATCCGGGAGGCGGATATCCTTGAGCCAGGGGAGTATGCCCAGTACCGGCACGCCGGTTCGCTGTTCTATAAATTCAATACCGGGTGTCAAAATAGTAACGTCACCACGGAATTTATTAATGACGACCCCCTTGACCCGCGCCCGTTCTGCCGGTTCCAACAGTTCAATGGTGCCAACTATCTGAGCAAAAACCCCTCCCCGGTCGATGTCAGCCACCAGGATCACCGGACAGTCAGCAAGGTCGGCAATCTTCATATTGGCAATATCTTTACTACGCAGATTAATTTCGGCAATACTCCCGGCCCCTTCAATAACAACAAACGAGTGCCGAGCATGGAGCCGCCCGAAACTTTCACGGATTTTTTCAAAGGCAACCGGCTTGTAGCCGTCATATTCTGTCACAGACATGTTGGCCACCGGCCGCCCCTGCACGATAATCTGGCTACCGGTATCGGAGTTTGGTTTCAGCAGAACCGGATTCATATCGGTATGGGGAGGTATTCGGCACGCCTCGGCCTGAACCGCCTGGGCACGTCCGATTTCCCCCCCTTCCGGGGTTACAAAGGAATTGAGTGACATATTTTGGGATTTAAAGGGGGCAACATTCATGCCCCGTCTCACCAGATACCGGCAAAAACCGGCGGTTAAAATCGATTTCCCCACATCGGAGGCGGTGCCACAGAACATGACCGCACCCGACTGAAGAGGAGCAATCCGGCCAGCCGTACCTTCAGGCACTTCAGCAGCGGTACCGTATTTGGCGGCGTATCCCCGCGGGGTGACCATGCGACCCTCCCCGTCAAGGCGGGTGCTGGCATTCCCCACCAGCACGATACTGGTCATGTCAATTTCATGATCAAGCAGCTTATCCAGGGTGGTCACAACAACAACCTGCCCGTCCCGGCAGGCGTTGCGGACTATTCCCGCTGGGGTGTCGGGTGACCGGTGAGCCAGAATAATCCGGCGTGCCTCTTCAATCTGGGTTCTTCTGGTTTTGCTGCGGGGGTTGTAGATGGCGATGACGAAATCGGCCCGTGCCGCCGCCTCCAATCTGGTCTGTATCAATGGCCAGGGGGTCAGCAGATCGGAGAGAGAGATAACGGCAAAATCATGCATCAGGGGGGCGCCCAGTTGTGAGGCCGCCGCCTGTACGGCAGAAATACCCGGAATTATCTGCACATCAACCACCGGCTCGTCCGGATTTTGACACCGGTCGGTTTCCACCAGTTCGAGCACCAGCCCGGCCATGCCGTAGATACCGGAGTCCCCGCCGGAAATGAGTGCCACCGCTGCTCCGGTGCGAGCCAACCGGATAGCTTCCCGGCAGCGCTGTACCTCCTGCATCATGCCGGTGGCAATAACCTGCTTCCCTTCCAAAAGCGGACGTACCTGATCGACATAACTACCGTATCCGACAATAAAGTCCGATGCCGCAATGGCATCTTTGGCAGCACCGGTCAGGTGACAAGGAGCACCGGGGCCGGTGCCGACAATAAAGAGTGGAGCCATAGATTCCTCAAGAATGGGTGATGGGTGGATATAAAAGCAGGTAAGATTCAGCCGGTATATGAAGCGTACAGACTTTTGACACGAGCCAGATAGTCACGGGTTTCCCGGGGGAGACTGTCGGGACGTCTATCTACGTTACCCGGCCCCCAGTTATAGGCAGCAAGTGCCGAATCGACGTTTCCATCATAGCGGTGCAGCATGTCTTTCAAGAAGCGGGTACCAGCCATGACATTCTGTTCGGGGTCGAAGGAATTGTCAACACCAAGTGAGCGCGCCGTGGCCGGCATCAACTGCATCAGGCCGCGGGCACCGGCGTGAGAAACCGCCTGGGGGTTAAAATTACTTTCCGCCTTGATGACAGCCTTGATCAACCCCACATCAACACCATATTTTTGTGATGCCCGGTTGATAATCGGCTCCAGCCAACTGGTGTCGCGACCCGACTCCGAACGGGTGGTGGCAGCAGGAGTAACGTCCGGCGAGACAAGAGGAGCTGCCTGAAGGCGGGAATCACCGGCAGACGCGGAAGCGGCGGCACCCCCCTCCTCGGCAAGATTAGCCCGATAGGCCTGCATCAGTGCGGTCACCGAGGTCATCAGTGATGTCGTAGGACTGTTTGTTCCTTCCGGTGATTTGTCTCCCGCGAGAGAGATGGAGCTTTGCAACATCTGCAGGGTGAGTGCTTCAGCCAGCTCTTTCGCCTTGCTGGTGGCTTCTTCAGAATGGCCTTCAGAGAGGGCAGACGCCTGGTCGAGATGCTCAGCAAAAGAGGTCTCGGGGAGAGCAGTATTTTTATCAGTTTTTACATGGAGTGGGGAAAGTGATCCCAGCAGGGAAAGCTTGTCTACCGAAATTGACATCATTGGTTAATCCTCTCCGAACGCCAGATTTTTTTTCTTCAGCTTCTCAATCAGCGTTGTTCGTTTCAGGTTTAGCAACTGAGCCGCCTCCTTCTTGTTCCCACCAGAACGGGAAAGTGCCTGCAAGATGAGGTTATTTTCAAATTCATCAACCGCCGAATTGAGGCAGATTCCCCCGGTGGGAAGCACGTTCTCCGTCGCTGGCACAACCGGTTGAAGTGGTGACAGTGACAGCTGCCTCCCCGCCCCTTTTCCTGAGAGATATTTCTCCGGCAGGTCGTCGGGGACAATCAGACCACTACCTTTCAATATTACCAGTCTTTCTACTAAATTTTCAAGCTCTCTTACGTTACCGGGCCAATCATATTCACAGAGAATTTCGAGGGTATCCCGCGATATCCCCTTAACAGCATGACGTTTATCGGCATTGAAGCGGGTCAAAAAGGCATGAATCATGGGGGGAATATCTTCACGTCGTTCACGAAGTGGCGGAATAGTTATCGGTATGACCGACAACCGGTAGTAGAGATCCTCTCTAAAATCACGGTTCAATACCATTTCTTCGAGATTTTTGTTGGTTGCGGCAACAATCCTCACGTCAACTTTCTGGGATTTCGAGGCACCGACCGGTTCAAACTCCCGATTCTGCAACACCCGCAGCAGTTTAACCTGAAGGTTCGCCTTCATATCCCCTATTTCGTCAAGAAACAAGGTACCCTTGTCGGCCATTTCAAAGCGCCCTGCCCTGTTGGCATAGGCACCGGTAAAGGAACCCTTGACGTGACCAAACAGCTCACTTTCCAAGAGATCATCGGGTATGGCGGCACAGTTAACCGGTACAAAGTTCCGGGCATGCCGATCACTCAGATTATGAATGGCACGGGCGGCCAGCTCCTTGCCGGTACCCGACTCACCCTGAATAAGCACGGTTGCATTTGAAGCGGCAACTTTGGTCAGCATATCAAAAAGTGCCCGCATCGGCGCACTGGTCCCGATCATGGTCTGCGAAAGGAGACGGTGGGGTGAGGCTTCACCGATCAGATCGTCGTACTTTTTTATGGATTGATACTCCCGTGCCCGCATGACCAGACTCTCAAGTTCATCCAGGTTCAGCGGTTTGGGAAGGGTAAAAACAGACTCCGTATGGAGTTTTTTCAATTCAAACAGTGTGGTGTCACCATAGCCGATCAGCACCATAAACGGGTTGATACGCAACCCTTGCTCGATGAAATCAGGAGCAAGTGAATGGAGATAGGTAAGATCCGCAACAATAATTTGTACGTTATATTTTCGAATAGTGTCAAAAAATGATGCACCAGCCTCGATGGGAGCGATATCGTACCCCTGATATGTCAAAAAAGCCGACACCAGATCGCGTGTTTTCCCATCATTATCGGCAATAATTATTGAGCCGTTTTCATGCATAAACAGGAATAACCCCCTAAAAATTTAAACGCGTTAAACCTATTACATAAATCACTATAAATGTCAATAAAATGACGTTGCGATAATGTTCTTAAATAATTCGGTAATTGCCAAATCGATCAAACATTTTTTTCATTCTATTCTATGTTACTTGATATAGATTGTTTTGCATGGTAGATTGTCCCCGTATGCCTGATCGCATGCAATTACGGGTCGATTATTACTACCATCGCACGAGGGCTTCCGGTGCCTCCAACGGGTAGCCAGGTATAGATACCCATCTTTGTTCAAGGAGATTGACGATGCAGAACGCACTGGTTCCGGTAAAGACGACAGAGAGCAGTCACAATGAACTTATCCAATTGGTCAGCTTTAACCTTGATCAGGAAGAGTATGGCGTTGACGTTTTGAAAGTTCGCGAGATTATCCGCATGCCCATTGTCACCCGGGTTCCCAACACCCCCCACTATGTTGAAGGGGTCATTAACCTCCGTGGAAAAGTGGTGCCGATCATCTGCATGAGGAAAAAGTTCGGCCTGTTTCAGGTTGAAAATGACAAACAAACCAGAATCATGGTTATGGATATGGAGGGTGAACTGATGGGGTTCATCGTGGATGCCGTTTCGGAAGTCATCAGAATTTCAGGCAGCGAAATCCAACCTTCACCGGCAATGGTGGCCGGTGGCATTGATCAGGAATGCATTGCCGGGGTTATCAATCAAGCCGACCGCCTTCTGGTTCTACTTAATCTTGAAAAAATGTTTTCCCGTGACGAGAGAAATCTCTTCACCGGAATGTAGTGATGACTTTGCTTCTTTCAAATTTATCAGGAGTTGTACACCATGCCCCCAATTGATTGCGAAGATCAGGAACTACTTGACGGGTTTCTTACCGAAACGACCGAATTGCTTGAAAAACTCGATGACGATCTGGTAGCCCTTGAAAAATCGTCGGATGACACCGACCTCATGAACCGGATTTTCCGTTCTATTCATACGATTAAGGGTGCTTCCAGCTTCCTCGGGTTTGATCTTCTGGTGAAGGTTGCCCATAAGACGGAGGATGTTCTCAACCGGCTTCGTAAAAAAGAGCTGTTTGTAACCTCCGAAATCATGGATGTGATTCTGGAAGCAACCGATTTGATCAAACTGCTGGTGGCAGATATCAAAGCCGGGGACATTCAGGAACGGGAGACCGAAGGGACCATCGCAAAACTCCTTCCACTCCTGACGGAAATCCCTACTCCACCACCGGTGGTGACCAAGGAACCGGAAGTTGCAGCGGCACCTGTGCAGGCGGCTGAGCCCCCCCCTGCCACTTCACAGCAGGTTACTCCCGAGCAGGGCACCGTAACAGAGGCAGCGACACCCACTGCTTCAACCAAGGTAACCGCCGATGCGGCACCGACTGCAGCACCAACGGCACCTACGCCGCCGGCGGCCAGTGCGATGCCGGTTGCCAAGCCAACGACTGCCGTCGCACCCAAAAAGACCGCTCCGCCCAAACCGGTGGAGAGTAAGGGGGGAGAGGATCTTTCTGACAACTCCACCGTACGGGTTGATGTCAAACGACTCGACGACCTGATGAATCAGGTTGGCGAACTGGTGCTTGAGCGGAACCGAATGATTCAGATCAATCAGGATCTGCAGCAGAACAATGTCAATAGGAATGACTTTAATGAAGAGTTTGGCAAACTCACCAAGCGGATGAGTTTTGTCACTTCGGAATTGCAGATGCAGGTATTAAAAATGCGGATGATCCCGGTGGAAAAGGTTTTCAAAAAATTCCCCCGCATCGTACGAAGCATGTCCCGCGATCTTGGTAAAGAGGTCGATCTCCAGATCATTGGTGAAGAGACCGAACTTGACCGTTCCGTCGTTGATGAAATCGGTGATCCGTTGATACATCTCATCCGCAACGCCATGGACCATGGGCTTGAATCCCCTGAAGAGCGTCTGGCTGCCGGAAAATCCCGCTGTGGCACCTTGGTACTGGCTGCCGTCCATGAAGGAAACCAGATCATCATCAGTATTAAGGATGACGGTCGAGGCATCGATACTGATCGTGTCGGGCGAAAGGCTATTGAAAAGGGGCTCATCAGTGAGGAACAGTTCACTTCCATGGGACAGCGGGAAATATTTGACCTGCTGTTTCTCCCCGGTTTCTCCACCAAGGACAAGACCACCGATCTTTCCGGACGCGGCGTCGGCATGGATGTGGTCAAAACCAACATCAAAAAGCTTAATGGACTTATTGAAATCAAGAGTATTAAGGATGTGGGTTCGGAATTCATCCTGCGCCTCCCGCTTACCCTGGCTATCATCCAATCTCTGCTGGTTGAAGTGGAAGGTGAAATTTACTCCATTCCACTCTCATCCGTACTTGAAACCATTCGGGTTGATCAGCGCAAGTTCCACCTGATTGGCGGTCAAGAGGTGTTAAAACTCCGTGATATCGTATTACCATTAATCCGTTTGCAAAAAGTATTCAACGTTCAGCCACGGGGCGAAACCGAACACTTCTGTTACGTCGTCGTTGTTGGTGCAGCAGAAAAAAGAATGGGCTTGGTAGTTACCCGCTTGGTTGGTCAGCAGGAGGTTGCCATCAAGTCCCTCGGGAACTATCTGGCTAATATTCCGGGTATCGCCGGCTCCACCATACTCGGAGACGGTCGGGTTGCCCTGATTATTGATCCGGTTGCCATGTCGGAATCATGTGAATAGGCAGTAATAACAAGATAATCTCCACTGAAGTGCCAGGTACCAAACCCAAGGAGTGAAACGTGGCTATAAGCGATAAAGATTTTGAACTACTCCGCGATTTTATCTACAACATCTGCGGAATGTATTTCCATACCACAAAAAAATATTTTCTGGAAAGCCGACTCACACGACGCATGGAAGCAACCGGCTCGGCGACCTTTCAGGATTATTACCAGCTGATCAAATCACCACGCGGTTCGGTGGAATTGAAGTTCCTCATGGATGAAATTACGACCAATGAGACCTACTTTTTCCGTAATGTACCGCAACTTGCCGCTTTGGAAAACAAGCTGCTGCCGGAAATTGTTGAGACCAAAAACAAAATGGGCTTCCGCAAGCTGCGTATCTGGAGTGCTGCCTCCTCCTCGGGCGAAGAAGCCTATACCATGGCAATGATCCTTCTCGAAAAACGGGCGACTCTGCTCAAGGATTGGATCATCGAAATTGTCGGTACCGACATTAATGAAACGGTTATCGCCCAGGCAAAGGAAGGGGTTTACAACGCCTACTCCGTGAGAAATATCCCGGATGTGTATAAACGGAAATATATCAGGGAGGACAACGGCAAGTTTATCCTGTCACCTGAAGTGAAAAAATTTGTCACCTTCAACAAACTCAATCTGTACGAAGATTCAAAGATGATTTTCATGAAGAGTTTTGATTTTATCTTCTGCGCCAATGTATTGATCTATTTTGATACGGCCTCAAAATCAAAGGTCGTCCAGCATTTTTATAACAATCTGCAGCCCTACGGTTACTTCTTTGTCGGACAGTCAGAATCCCTGCACGGCGTTAATGATAAATTTAAAACAGTCCACTTTCCCGGTGGTTTTGGCTATAAAAAATAGCCCGAGAGGTTTACTTACGTATGGACAAAACAAAGTTGATAGAACGAGCAGAAATACTGGTGGGAGCCGTTGACGACCTGCCAACCATTCCGGCTGTTGCGACCAAAGTTCTGCAGATGGTTGACGATCCTGACGCGAGCGTTGAGGAGATCGCTGACATGATGCTGACCGACCAGGTTATGACGGCACGCATCATGAAACTGATTAACTCACCGGTCTATAAACCTGCCCAGGAGATCACCTCCCTGAGACGTGCCCTCGTCTACTTAGGCCTGCGCCATGTCCGTGAAATAGCCCTGACAACGTCGGTAATCAGTGCCTTTGACGGGACAACAGGTGTACTTGATCTCAAAGCCTTCTGGGAGCACTCCTTCGGCGTGGGCATGGTATCGAAGATTATTGCAAAAAAAGTAGGCTACATTGACCTTGAAAAGGCGTATATTGCCGGTATAATCCATGATTTGGGCGAAGTATTTCTCAGCAACTTCCTGCGGGAACCGTTCCTGGAGGTATTGGACTATATCAAGGCACATCCGGTGACCCTCAGTGAAGCCGAGGAACTGTTACTGGGAACTACCCATAGTGAAATAGGTCTTTGTATGGCCCGCAAATGGAATTTTCCCGAAGCCTACAGTGACATTATTGCCCACCACCACAATCCGGAAGCGGCAACGGTTGATCCGATTCTCTGTGCCATTGTCAACCTTTCAGATCTGTTCTGCACCGTGCGGGAATTGAATTATGGCGGCCTCGGCTGGGTCACTTTCAACCTGAATGAGCAGGTGGCCTGGTCCATACTGAAAGAGAAATCACCCGACATGGCACGTATGGATGTGGAACGTTTCTGCTATGAGCTAGACGATGCAATTCCGGATGTAAAAGCATTGGTTTCTTCAATCTTCAGCACCACCTGAGTTACCACACTATCTAACAAAAGGCGACGACCAGATGATACTTCCGCAGCAAGGTAAAACAAGAATTCTGATTGTTGACGACTCTTCGTTCATGAGAATGGCGATTCGGAGTGTCCTGTCGAAAGATCCGTCCATTGATATAGTCGGGACCGCCGTTGACGGTGTCGAGGGGGTTGAGAAAGCCATTAGTCTCAAGCCGGATCTTATCACTATGGATATCGAAATGCCCCGCCTCGATGGCATTTCCGCCCTCAAACAGATCATGGCCAAGGCACCAACCAAGGTCATCATGGTATCTACCTTGACCAATGAGGGTGCAAAAGCAACCTTTGAGGCTCTTGATGCCGGTGCTATCGATTATATTCCGAAGAATGTTACCGATTCCACCGATGCCCAGAACCATTTCCGGCAAGAGTTAATGCGTAAAATAAAGGAAGCGGTTGCCTCACGCATGCGGAGGGCACTCCCCGCTTCCCCGATGGCTCGAATTCCCGCCCCTGCTGCCGCCACGTCAGCCTATAAGCCGGCAACCTCTAAATTTATCGGCAAAAAAATTCAGTATGTGGCGATTGGAGCCTCCACGGGAGGACCGGTGGCACTTCAGGAAGTCCTCTCACGAATTCCGGTCAACTTTCCCTACGGAATCATGGTTGGCATCCATATGCCCAAGGCGTTTACCGGGCCCTACGCTGATCGGCTTAACGCAAAATGTTCCATGACGATCCGTGAAGCGGTCGATGGTGATGTTCTCAAACCGGGAGTTGCCCTCATAGCACCGGGGGGGATGCATACCACTCTCGTCCGTCAGGGGAGCCAGATAGTGGTCAAGGTGAAACCGACCAGTGACTATCCCCAGTACGTCTACATCCCCTCGGTTGACCTGTTGATCTCAACCATGTCTGAGGCAACTAACGGCGCGATGCTGGGAGTAATTCTGACCGGGATGGGTAATGACGGATATAAAGGAATGCAGCAGCTCAAACAGAGGGGAGGCCTCACCATCGCCCAGGATGAAGCCACTTCAACGATCTATGGCATGCCAAAGGCCTGCGTAGATGGGGGTGTTGCCGACGAAGTTCTGCCACTGGGGCAGATCGGCTTCGAAATTGCCAAATTCATGTAGACCACAACGTAGAGACGCAAAATTTTGCGTCTCTACCGATCTGCGTACACCACCAACCCACCGCCGGACACCTCCACACGACAGTTAGAAAACCCCCGCCGTTTGAGACGAAACATGATCAGCGGTGCCACCAATGGATGAACCCCGGGTAAAATCAGCGGAAAATGCTGATAGGACATACCGGTCAGGGCACGCAGGGTAGCCCCCGGAGCGGAGCATTTTTTCGCGTCACGCTGGTGAGAATTGGCCATTACTCACCCATGCTCGCTGGTTTCATGAAATTCCAGCATCTTCCAGCTTTCAATGGTATTGTCCAGCCGCCACTGACTGCCGGCCATATAGGTCAGCTTCCCTTCGCCATCAATATACACATGCATGGCCTCTTTCCGCTCAAAATCCTCAACAAATTTCCGCTCACCGGTCACCCAGCGCGCCGTCACATAACTGACCGGTTCAAAGGCGACCTTGACGCTGTATTCATGCTCAAGGCGGTGCATGACCACCTCGAACTGGAGCAAACCAACAGCACCAATGACCCAGTCAGAGCCCATGAGCGGCTTGAAAACCTGGGTTGCCCCCTCTTCGGCCAGCTGCACCAACCCCTTTTCCAAGGCCTTCGATTTCATTGGATTCAACAAACGTACCTTGCGAAAATGTTCCGGGGCAAAGCTGGGTATACCGGTAAATTTGAGATCCTCACCCATGGTAAAAGTGTCACCAATCTTGATGGTGCCATGGTTATGGATACCGATAATATCCCCCGGCCACGCCTCCTCCACATTGGTTCGATCCTGAGCCATAAAAATCGTCGCGTTAGCAATCTGTACCTCCCGTCCAAGACGCACATGACGCACCTTCATGCCACGGGTAAACTTACCGGAACAGATCCGGAAAAAGGCGATGCGGTCCCGGTGGGCCGGATCCATATTGGCCTGTATTTTAAAGGCAAAGCCACTGAACGACTCTTCAAACGGAGAAACTGCGCGGGTGGTGGCCTCACGGGGTAGCGGATGGGGAGCATACTGTACAAAGGCGTCAAGCAACTGCTGAACCCCGAAGGTATTGATGGCACTGCCAAAGAACACCGGCGTCTGGGTTCCGGCCAGATAGGCCGCCATATCAAAGGGATGGGCAGCCCCTTCCAGCAGTTCAATATCATTTCGCAGTTCCTCCACCTGACTCCCCAACAGTTCGTCGAGACGCGCATCATCAAGCCCGGTGACGGTAATGATCTCACCGGTGCCATTGTCGGCTTCTGCATCAAAAAAAGTCAACTCCTTGGTATAGAGGTGATAGGTACCACGAAAGCGTTTCCCCATCCCGATAGGCCAGGTGATAGGTGCGGTCTGGATATGGAGATTTTTTTCGATGTCGTCAAGCAGGTCAAACGGTTCCTGCCCTTCCCGGTCAAGTTTGTTAATGAAGGTCATGATGGGGGTATGACGCAGACGGCAGACTTCAAGAAGTTTTTTTGTCTGGCTTTCCACCCCCTTGACCGAGTCAATGACCATCAACACCGAGTCAACGGCTGTCAGCACCCGATAGGTATCTTCGGAAAAGTCGTTATGCCCCGGAGTATCCAACAGATTAATTTCGCACCCATCATAGGTGAATTTCATCACAGAGGACGTAACGGAGATACCCCGCTGTTTTTCAAGATCCATCCAGTCAGAAGTGGCATGGCGGGAACTTTTCCGGGCACGGACTTCACCCGCCTGCTGGATGGCACCGCCAAAAAGCAGCAGTTTTTCGGTGATGGTTGTTTTACCGGCATCGGGATGGCTGATAATGGCAAAGGTACGGCGTTTCTCTACTTCACTCTGATTGAACTGTTCCACGGGGTACGACTCCTTATTAATTCGGTAACCCAGTTGAATAGCACATTTTCAGTATATCAACAACAGCTATTATGACTTCCGGAACGTCAGGAAAGTAATAGTAATGCCCCTTACGTCGACAGGCTCCAATAGGCAGGATTTTCGATTTTCAATTCATCTGATCATCCCCGACTGTTTATAAATAGTCAGATAATGTTTTAAATTTGATACGTTATGATAGAAATTAGTGTTTATATTTCAGATCAGACACCTTATAAAAAAGAGTATACAGTACCGCCACGGGCAATAAGCGAAGTAGGCCGACACTTCAGAAAGAACCTTGCTTGGAGTCTGTCGGACTGAGGGAATCGTCGCGAAAATTCGGCTGGGCGAGAGCAGATTTCGACGATTTTGAAGGTCAATAGTCGTTCTATTGACCGAAAAAGCGGTGAAATATGATCCGTTCAGACGGATTTGCAGCAGATTTCTCCTAAGTCCGACAGGCTCCTCGGTTGATAGTTACACGGTTAGCCGCAAACTCTCTTTGTCTGCTCACCGAAACAGATATTTTTATGAGATGTAGTAATTTAACGACTGACAAAAACGTAGGAATAGTGTATGAAACTCTACTCATTATGTAGCGTTGTTTTTATTTGTAATGGAGGGAAATTTAATGAATAATTCATCATTACTACTGGTGGATCACCTGCGGACGGTTACCTGGCATCGTCATGAAACATTTGAGAAACTGCCATTTGTGCTTGCTATGATTAACGGAACAGTGCCGATGGAAAGTTATGTCGCCCAGTTACGTGGCCTGGCGGCTATCATTTCAACGGTGGAACACGCAGTTGCGGAATCAAAATCTCCCATTGTGCTGCTGTTGAAACCGATTTTAAAATCAAGATTTCAAATGCTCTCTGCCGATCTTGAGTTTTTTGCACCGAAAACGGTACCGGATATTGTACCTGCAATCAGGTTGGCACTGGATTTTGCACGACAGATGCGTACCGAAGCCAAAGCAGATCCTGATAAGCTCCTTGGCTATTTGTACGTTCTTGAGGGAACTACCCGAGGTAACCAGGTACACCTTCCCGATATAGTACGGAGTTTTGACCTTCAGAGTGACCAGGGAGTTTCCTTTTACCGAGGGTACGGCAAAGCGACCGAAACACATTGGGAAGAGTTTCGTGCCGTCATGAATGGAGCAGACAGTTCCGTTATGAGTGCGGCAGAGCAGGGTGCCGTCGACATGTATAATGCACTGGAGCAATTCCATTGTGCCCTTTTCCCGTTTGTCTCCGAGAGTCTTGGCGTTACCGCCACTACCCTGAATCCGGAAGCGGGTGACCATCCGGTTCCACAAAACAGGGCTGTGCTGGATGCTGCTTTGGAGGCTGGGCAACAGTGTCGTGATGAATTTTCCTATTATGAAAAGCGTTATGGCACACGGGGAGAGAAATTCACCAAGAGCGATGTGGCCTGGCTTGCGGCACTGCCGGGACAACCGGTTGAGGTTGTCGCCAACCAGGTGCTGTGGCTTGGCCGGGTACTTTCAAGCCGTGGTATGCCCTTTTTATTGCTGGAACGTCAGGTGCAGCTGCTTGTTGAAAAGGTACAGCAGGTGGAGGATGGGGTGCCGGTCGATACGCTTCAGGTGGTTGTTGCTGATATGTACGCTCAGCGATGCCGCAGTATCTCACAGAAGGATTTTGATGCTCTCTGCCAAAAACTGTCTGAAAGTATATCTCCAGCAACGGTCGCTCACTTTCCTGATCTGCCACAGATACTGGTCGGTAGCCAGATTGACCTTGTGGCCGGTATGCCTGAGTGTCGTGTGTTGCTGCTGAGTTGGTTGAAAGACACAGGTATCGTCACTCAAGATGAACTGAGCCGTGTGATAGCACTGCTGGACGAAACTTTTAAGCGATAAGGAGATTTATATGACAACTGAGGATACCTGCTGTCAAGACTCAATGCCACTCTCAAAGCTTGCGGATGGCTATCTGGCACTGCTGCTTGCCGGTGATCGACAAAAAGCTTATCGGTTAATACGGCAAGCCATTAGCGAAGGACTTACGATTCGGGATCTGTATCTCGAAATCTTCCAACAGGTGCAGTACGAAGTGGGGCGTCTCTGGCTTATTAATAAAATCAGTGTTGCTGAAGAACACTTTTGTACTGCGGCAACCCAGTCTTTAATGCTGGAACTGTACCCGGAGATCATCTCATCCAGCGGAACCGGTGCAAAGCTGATCGCTGCGTGTGTCGGTCCTGAGCTTCACGAGCTGGGGGTGCGCATGGTAACCGATTTCTTTGAAATGGATGGCTGGGACACCTGGTATCTGGGGGCGGCTGTTTCTGATATGCAGCTTATCGAAGCTATCAAGGACAAACAACCGGATCTGGTGGCTCTTTCCGCGACGATGTCCTACCATATCCCTAAAGTTGCCGAACTCATAAAAACCATACGGCAGGCCTTCCCCGATAAGACCCCGTTGCTGATGGTTGGTGGAGTCCCGTTCAATGCAACACCGGAGCTATGGCGTACCGTTGGTGCCGACCTGTGGGCAGCAAATGCTGAACATGCTGTCAAAGTTGCGCGAGATTCCATACTGTAGCCAATCATGTATGGGAAGTAGATACTCCTCTCGGTTCGACAGAATCCTGAGCAACCCCCTCCCCACCCCTCCCCGTATCAGGGGAGGGGTGGGGAGGGGGTGCCTGTTTTTTTGCGAGTGCCTCAACATATGAGTAATCATAACGACCACCTGCCTACCCAAAATAACCACTTCGATGTTTCCTTGTATGAATTATAACATGTAATAATTAAAGAACTATATTTTATTTGGTGGCCGATTCATTTTTTTGGTTGCCATTGCGGAGAGAGCTCCGCTACGTCAATGCTAAAAACAAACCTATTGGTGGATTCTCATGCCATTTGGGCAAGTTGGTGTGTGAGTTATTCGTGAGGGAGGACTGACGTGGCGAGAGTACTGGTGATTGACGATGAAGCGGATATTGGGCTGATAATTAAGACGTTTTTGACGCTTGATGGACACAGCGTGGATGTTGCTACAGATGGAAAGGAGGGGCTGAAGCTGGCCAATAAACACGCCTATAACCTGGTAGTTACCGATGTTATCATGCCCGAATGTGATGGACTGGAGGTTCTGCAGAACCTGCGAAAAAGCTTTATGGGAATGGGGATACTTGTGATAACCGGCGGGTCCCCCACGATTCATGTTAATGACCTGGAACAGGTCGCCATTGCCATGGGTGCGGACAAGGTGATGTTTAAGGTTCTGGACTATTCGCTGCTGCGGAGTACTGTAAAAGAGTTGATTATGGCCTATGAGTAGTCGTTCCTTGCTAGGAGTCTGTCGGACTTAGGGAATCGTCGCGAAAATTCGGCTGGGCGAGAGCAGATTTCGACGATTTTGAAGGTCAATAGTCGTTCTATTGACCGAAAAAGCGGTGAAATATGATCCGTTCAGACGGATTTGCAGCAGAT
>CAIRBT010000082.1 GCA_903876875.1 uncultured Geobacteraceae bacterium | reverse complement strand
TCCTGGATGCAGGTCGGGGAAACCGGCAACATGAATCATGCCTGGCAAGCGGGCGACTGTTTCAAGCTGTCGTATGGATTCACCTTCAATCCATGAAGACGGTGTGGTAAAAAGTTTAATTGTAGCAGGTGGTACCATCGCTGTAATCTCCTCATTATATCGTTGTATTTCAGTGTGTTAACCGCAAGCGCGTACGTTATCTGTGGAAAAGCGGCCTAATCATCCACCTCAACCACGCAGAAGATACGCCCCCACCCTCCCCCGTTTCTGCAAGGATATGTGCCGTCATCCACACCGGGTTGAGGTAATGGCCTCTCTGGCCTGCCTGCACAAAACATGCAATCCGCCTCACCGCAATTTTCAGAATGCCAGGCATTGCAATTCGGGCAGAAATATGCGTCATAGTCCGTGTCATAGATCACGGTATGGCTACAGAATTCACACTCTTTACCGTATGCGATATGCCCCACCAGAGAAAAACCGTTGACACACACTCTGCCATCATGCTCTGAGACTTCCATCTTGTTTGAGTGGGATTCAGTCATTTTTATGTCTCCGAATTTACATAGATCACCGTCACCGGCAGCCCACGGTTCTGCGCCGCCTGGATCATGTTCTGTGTTCCCGAAGACGTGCCATCCCAAAATGCCAGGAGTGCATCTCCCATTTCGGCCATTTTACGGTTTCTCACCGACCCCGCACCTCTATTGAATATTTTCCAGTCAGCAGGCACCCGAATATTTTCTATGCCATGCTCGCGGGCGTATTGGAAGGCCAGTCGGTCAACGCCCCTGGACGATCCCTCGATAATGGCGGTAATATCCATACCTTGATTAATCAGGGAATCAATTGCCGCTGCAACGATTTCATAGTTCATAAAGTTTCTGCTTCCTGCAACTATCAATTTCATATCAGCACCTGTGAGAAATTTGGTTTAAACCCGAGCATGTTGCTCCGGAACGTGAGCCGTAAGATATGCACAACGATATACCACCAATACAGTGGCAAATAGGTGCTTCATGTTCTCCCTCTTGTTATTTTATATTAGGGATTCATTTCTGAGAAACAGGTCACACCGATAATCAGCGCCCCGGCAGTGCGCGATGACATCCGTGCCCGAATTACTAAAGCTAAAGGTGATATTCATCGTCCAGGACGTATTCCCCGCTTCCCCCAAACCATGGGCAATTTTTTTCGCCCACCCGTTATAGCGCTCCAACTCCTCTGCACTCAGGACGAAATCATCATTGAAAATCATGTAAAACCTCGTTTCGGCAGCAAACTGCGTACCTTTCAGTGAAATCAAGGGTGACTTTCTTTAAATCGGCACTTAAAAACTGGAGTGCTGTTTCTCTGATAGTATCGGGTACTCCGTAAAAGGCTTCGGCAATGCTACCGGTAATGCATGCCAGTGTGTCAGAATCACCACCCAGCGACACGGCCAATCTAATGGCGCTTTCAAAACCATCGGAATCAAGAAAAGCTACTATTGCTTGCGGAACCGTTCCCTGGCACGTCACGTCATAGTCATAATGTGGTCGAATATCATCGCAACTCTCAGTAAGGTCATAGCCAAAGTACGTTGTAATAAACCGCCGGATTTCGTCTTTTGATGCGCCATTGCGCGCCATGAAAATGGCCGCAGCTGTTGACTGTCCCCCTTTAATGCCTTCGGGGTGATTATGGGTAACCGCAGTAAACTCGGTCGCCTTACCCAATACATCATCCAGCGTGTTATAGGCCCACCCCACCGGACTGATCCTCATGGCGGCACCGTTACCATAACTGTTATACGGCTGTGGATTCATATTGTTAGCCCATTTTATGAACGAGCCGCCGTATCCCGCTCTCCGATACTGGAGAAAATATTCACGGAGTTTTATGGAATAGTCCGTATTCGTCAGGATAGCATCCGCCAGTGCCACCGTGAGAACCGTATCATCGGTGAACTTAGATGAATCCTGAAACAGCTCGAAATCTGTCGTCTTATTATTATCCCACTCATAAACAGACCCTACTATATCTCCCACTAATGCGCCGATCATGTGACACCTTCCTTATTTTTATCTTTTCATTCTACACCAGCCACACGACAATATGTGTCGCACAACAAGCGGAACTGGTAAATTATTCACATGCTATAATGGCTTATCCCAGTACAAATGAAAGCCGCACAGTTCATAATTCAGGTGTAGGTGATATTTGCAACAGAGTTACGGCTCTGGAATATATCAACGACACGCAATCGCAAAATTATCAACGACGAGAGAGATAATTCGGTACTGACATGAACGTTATTACCCATCAGCGTATTGACATACGCTGCCGGGGGTGCCTATGTATTGCAGCGCCTGAAACCCATCCAGCAGATTCCGGAAGCTCTCCCGCATATCAACGGGCCAAGCCTCATTGTTTTTTTTATTCTTTTCGAATTTTGCCAACCGGGCCGCTTGCTGCTCCTTAATTTTCTTCAAGCGAACGTGTGGCGTCTTCAGCACATGCTGGTAAAACAGATGCTGAATCTTTTTTGACTCATCCGATGGGGATGAATTCCGCACCCCTTGATGCTGAACCAGCATGATATCGGTCGCATTATTGTGACTGGCAAGAAAGCGGAATTCCATCGTTGAGAGAGATTTACCGGTGTCCAATTGTCGAATAGAAAAAATATGCGAACCGTGGAAACGACAGCTTTGGGTGTATCCACCAACACAATGCTGTAATTTTGCCCCCTCATCGTGAAGGAGTTCGGGGGTATTGAGTGGTACTACCCGGTACTGTTGCTGGTAACAGGCAACATCCCATGGTTCGTCAATGAACGTCATCCAGCTACTACCGCTATCGGGTATGGCACCCTGTTCATATGACTGGCCTGTGTGCCACACATGCCAGCGATGTTAGAGTTCGGCAAGGCGGAATACCGAGTATTTTTTCAGGATATCGTCGAGCACATGCATATTTCCCCCGCTCTGCTCAACCCAGACATCGAGGTCTTTGATGAAATCAGGAAGGTTCACTATGTCTGCAACCGTTATCTGATACCGCTCCATTCGCGGCATAACCTGATCATATCCCTTGTCAACAATATCGTTAAACCACACCTCAAGGAGGGGGAGCCAGCGGCTTTCTCGCTTCCGTGTTATTTCACAATAGACAGGCCGAAGACATTGGTTGAAATGATGCCAGTCGTTATCAGATACCGGCCAGAAAACCGGTTTTAACAGGGTTAACAGAGCGGTTAAGCGATCAAGATCGTTGTGCCATTCTGCACCGATTTGCTCGACTTTTTTACCCAGTAAATATTTTGCAAGTGGCTTGGAACAACGGAAATAGTCCGCGATCACCGGGATAAGCGGATTTCCCGAATCAATACTCTGCTGAAGTCGCTTCACCCGGAATTCGTCACTGGCTCCTGAGAGCTGCCGGGAAAGCAGCGGCGCACTCAAAAGAGCTTGCCGCCGATAGGTATTAATCCTGCTCACCGGATTGAACAGATAGTTATACGCACCACTTTCCGGCATTCCCGTGGTGAATGATGTCCCGGAAAGTGTCAGAGCCTCTTGATCAAGTGAGGCATTTGTCAGCCCCTTACGTTAACTGTGCATGCAGTCGTCTTAGTTTTAAATGAGACTTTCCCCAAATAACAATGGTACGTTTACATTAGCATATGCTTTTTCTAGTTGTTCTCTGATGTCAGCCATTGTTGGACGCTCGTCAAGTCGGCGGATGGTGGCAACAATTGAAGCCTGTCTGACGATAAAATCAATATCAGCCGGGTGGAGCTGGT
>CAIRBT010000081.1 GCA_903876875.1 uncultured Geobacteraceae bacterium | reverse complement strand
CGAAAATTCGGCTGGGCGAGAGCAGATTTCGACGATTTTGAAGGTCAATAGTCGTTCTATTGACCGAAAAAGCGGTGAAATATGATCCGTTCAGACGGATTTGCAGTAGATTTCTCCTAAGTCCGACAGGCTCCTAGAGGCAACCTCCTACGTCCGACAGGCTCCTCGACGGCAGGGTTTGATCACTCGTGTAATTTTCTAATCGGTCATGAGTACTTTTTTATTGGAGATCATATGGAGAATATTTCAGAACAGGTTGTATCCATAGCGAAGGGGGCCCGACTGGCTTCGCTTGCCATGGCACGCCTTGCCACATCGGTTAAAAACAGTATGCTGCGGGCCATGGCCGCCTCCCTTGAACAGTCGTCGGCGGAAATCATTGCTGAAAACGGCCGGGACCTTGAAGTCGGACGGCAGAAAGGGCTTTCTGCCGCGATGCTTGATCGCCTGATGCTGGATGAAAAACGTATCAGCGGGATTGCCGATGCACTGCGTGAGGTTGCCGCCCTGCCGGACCCGGTTGGTGAAGTGACCCGCATGTGGAAACGCCCCAATGAGTTGATGGTCGGCAAGATGCGCATACCACTCGGTACCATCGGTATTATCTATGAGTCCCGTCCCAACGTGACCGCCGATGCCGCCGCCCTCTGTCTGAAAGCGGGCAATGCGGTGGTGCTCCGGGGGGGCTCGGAGGCGATTCACTCAAATCTGGTCATTGCACGGGTGTTGCAGGGGGTGCTGAAAGAGATGGGTATTCCCGAGGCGGCACTGTCGCTGATCCCCTTTACTGAACGGGAGGGGGTGCTGGCCATGCTCAAGCAGGAGGAATCCATTGACCTGATTATCCCCCGTGGTGGTGAGAGCCTGATTCGCTTTGTGGTGGAAAATTCCCGCATTCCGGTGATCAAGCATTACAAGGGGGTCTGTCATATTTTTGTCGATGCCTCAGCAGATTTTGACAAGGCAGAGCAGATCATCGTCAATAGCAAAACCCAGCGTCCCGGCGTCTGTAACGCCCTGGAAACCCTGTTGATACACCGTGAGGTGGCAGCGGAATTTATTCCGAGGATTGCGGCAACCCTCTCCCGGTTGGGGGTCGAACTGCGGGGGGATGCAGAGTTCTGTCGTCTTGCCCCGGCCGCAAGCGAAGCCACCGAGGCCGACTGGTATGCCGAATATCTGGAGCTGATTCTGGCCTGCCGGGTGGTGGACGACATTGATGCTGCCATCGACCATATCAACCGCTACTGCTCGCTCCATACGGAGTCCATCATTACCAGCGATTACGGGCGTGCCCAGCGATTTATCCGTGAAGTTAACTCGTCCTGTGTTATGGTCAATGCGTCCACCCGCTTTGCCGATGGGGGGCAGTTGGGACTCGGGGCCGAGATCGGCATTTCCACCACCAAGCTCCACTCCTTTGGTCCCATGGGACTAGAGGATTTGACGACAACCAAATTCATTGTGTATGGCGATGGTCAGGTGCGGGAATAACCCACGCCATAAGGAGCAGGTATGACAATTCAGGAGCAGATCGAACAGTTTCTCGCAGCCCCCGCCTTTGGCGTTGCCGGAGCATCCGTCAATCGGAGCAAATATGGCAACAAGGTGCTGTGTTGCTATCAGCAAAATGGTAAAAAAGTAGTGCCGATCCATGGCAGCGAGCCGGAAATCGAAGGGGTTGCAACAGTCGCCTCAATTTCGGAGCTCCCCTCCGATGTGGAGAGTCTGTCGGTGATCACACCACCGGCCATTACCCTGCAGCTGATACCCCAGGCGGTGGACCGGGGGATAAAGAATATCTGGATGCAGCCGGGGGCAGAGCACCCCGACGCGGTGGCTTTCTGCCAGAGTCATGGGGTCAATGTCATCGCCGACGGCAGCTGTCTGCTGGTGGTGCTTGGGTACCACGATCATTGATTCTCCGGTGCTATCGTACCGAAAAAATGAATTATTTTTCCTGATGTGCAGTAAATGCTTGTCAGAAAACAAATAATCTGACATAGTGAGTAGCTTCGACGGGCAGTGATGCCCGTCGTTTTATTTTGTTGAATTGAGGAGTTTGACCGATGCAGGAACGAATTAGAAATATCGCCATCATTGCCCACGTTGACCATGGCAAAACCACCCTGGTAGATGCCATGTTGAAACACGCCGGTGTGTACCGTGCCAATGAAGCCATTACCGAACGGGTCATGGACTCCAACGATCTTGAGAAGGAGCGGGGAATTACCATTCTTGCCAAGAACCTCTCGATCCACCATGGTCAGTACAAGATAAATATTGTCGATACCCCGGGCCACGCCGACTTTGGCGGCGAAGTTGAGCGGGTACTCAAAATGGTTGACTCGGTGCTGTTGCTGGTGGACGCCCTTGACGGCCCCATGCCCCAGACCCGCTTCGTATTGAAAAAATCCCTTGACCTGAATCTGAAGCCGATCGTTGTCATCAACAAGATCGACCGTCCCGGTTCGCGCCCCGATGAAGTACTCAACATGGTCTTCGACCTGTTCTGCGAACTGAACGCCTCCGATGACCAGCTTGATTTTCCGGTGGTCTATACTAGTGCGAAAATGGGCTATGCCAAACTGGATATCTCTGTCGAGTCCAACAGCATGGAACCGCTCTTTGCGGTGGTGGAGGCCAATGTGCGGCCACCAAAAGGGGATGCCAATGCACCCTTCCAGATGCTGATCGCCAACATCGATTATAACGATTATATCGGCCGTATGGCCACCGGGCGTATCTTCCACGGTAAGGTGCGGGCCGGTGAAACCGTTGCCATGATCAAGCAGGATGGCACCATCACCAAGGGGCGCATTACCAAGCTGCTCGGCTACGAAGGGCTGAAACAGGTGGACATCGAAGAGGCGGGAACCGGCGATATCATCACGGTGGCCGGCTTTGAAAATGTCAGCATCGGTGAGACGCTGGCGTCGGCCGAGAGCCCGGTCGCGGTTCCTTACGTCTCAATTGATGAGCCGACCCTCTCCATGAACTTCATCGTCAATACCTCCCCCTTTGCCGGTCGTGAGGGGAAATGGGTTACCTCCCGTAATATCCGTGAGCGTCTGACCAAGGAGCTGCGTACCAACGTCTCCCTCCGCGTTGATGACACGGACAGTGCCGATACCTTTATGGTGTCCGGTCGCGGTGAACTGCATTTGTCTATTCTCATTGAAAACATGCGTCGCGAAGGTTTCGAGCTTGCCGTCTCCAAACCGGAAGTTATCGTCCGTATCAAGGATGGCGTAAAGATGGAGCCGATGGAGTATCTGGTGGTGGATGTTGCCACAGAATTTCAGGGTGCTATCATCGAGAAAATGGGCCCCCGTAAGGGTGAAATGGTCGCCATGGCCCCCATGGGTGAAATGGTCCGTCTTGAGTTCATTATTCCGGCACGTGGCCTGATCGGTCTGCGGGGAGAAGTGCTGACCGATACCCGTGGTACGGCGGTCATGACCCATACCTTCCATGAATATGCCCCCTACAAGGGTGAAATTCCGGGCCGTAAAAACGGTGCCCTCATGGCTATGGATCATGGTGAAACCACCGCCTACTCCCTGGACGCCCTGCAGCCCCGTGGCACCCTGTTCATCGGTGCCGGTGTTGAAGTGTACGGCGGTATGATTATCGGTCAGAACAACAAAGACAACGATCTGGATGTCAATCCCTGCAAAGGGAAAAAGCTCACCAACGTCCGCGCCTCCGGGACCGATGACGCCATCAAGCTGACACCGCCAAAGGTCATGACCCTTGAGCAGGCCCTTGAGTTCATCGAAGATGATGAGCTGGTCGAAGTGACCCCCCTTTCGATCCGCCTCCGCAAGAAGGAGCTGGATCCGACCCGCCGCAAGCGGGCCAACAAAGGTTAAGAAATTCCCCCAGCCCCCCTTTTATAAAGGGGGGTGTTTTTTTGTCTGTTTTATATCCCGCATTGTGGGTTGGGTCCGTAGGTTGGGCAAAGCAAAGCGTGCCCAACAGGGGATGATGGCAGCGCGCCACCTCAGATCGCCAAACCGAAGTGCTTCCGAATCTCCCCGGCGCATCCGTAGCTGCGGAGCGAGTAGTCGGCCGTCTCACAGATAACGGCACACTCTTCCGCCACACTGTGTCGCAGTTCTTCAGCCTGCACCTCTTTTACTCTCTGCAACTCACTCCTCAGCGTGTCATTTTTTGTATCGAGCCGTTCAATTTCGGCAAGCAGGCATTCCACGATATGCATCTGTACCGCGTTGTCGTCATTTCTCTTGGTTCCCTCAAGCCACTGTACAGCCAACGTAATAATGCCATCCATAGTCACCTCGATACCATTGAAGTGGATTCATTTTTTAATAATTATAGTATTTCCAGTGCCGGTTCCCGCAGTGCGGCCAGCTGTTCCCGCAGCTCCAGAATATGCTCTCCCCAGTAACGGGTGGTGTTGAACCAGAAAAATGTATGAGGAAAGAGCGGGTCCTGCCAGCGTCGGGCCAGCCAGGCACTGTAGTGGAGCATGCGCAGGGTTCTGAGCGGTTCGATGAGCCGCAGTTCCCGTGGGTCAAAATCGTTGAACTCCCGGTATCCTTCCAATAGTGAATCAAGTTGTGCCAACTGCCGGGGGCGTTCGCCGGAAAACATCATCCAGAAATCCTGCACGGCCGGTGCCGTGCGGGCATCGTCAAAGTCAACAAAATGGGGTGCGTTATCACGCCAGAGGATGTTACCGGCATGACAGTCCCCGTGGGTTCTAATGGCTCGAACCGACCCGACTTCGTGGAAAATGGCGGCTATTTCTTCAAGAAGCTGCCCGGTGACGGCACAATAACTTGCCCGGTATTCATCGGGTATGAATTTTTCCTCAATCAGTTGCACGCTGGCGGTGCCAAAACTCTGGAGATCCAGTACCGGCCGTTCCCGAAAGGGGCGAACCGCACCGATGGCATGGATACGTGCCAAGAGCCGTCCCAGAATTTTCAGGTTGCCCAGATTGTCGAACTCGGGAGCATGCCCCCCCTGACGGGGGTAGAGGGCGAACATGAACTGGTCATAGTCGCAGAGGGTCGAGCCGTCCGGGTTTTTCAGCGGTGCCACGATGGGCAGTTCCTGCTCGACAAGTTCGGCACAGAACTCATGCTCCTCGCGTATCTGCTCCCTGCTCCACCTCCCCGGCCGATAAAACTTGGCTATCAGCGGTAGTGCCTCATCAATGCCAACCTGATAGACGCGATTTTCATAACTGTTGAGGGCAAAAATACGACCATCACACCGGTATCCGAGGGATTCGACGGCGTCCATGACAAAGGAGGGGGTAAGGCGCAGAAACGGGTGGTTATTCTCTGACATCGGTTAATTCCTGTTAAACATGTAGTCGGTTCGTATAGACTATAGCTTGATTCTTCCGGCTGTGCTACGGTGTGTCGAATGTATGCGGGATTTGTTGCCTGCTGTCAAGTCACTCTACGATGAAGAGTACCATGGGAAGCCACCACATGAACAGTTTC
Source organism: uncultured Geobacteraceae bacterium (assembly GCA_903876875.1). GTDB lineage: Bacteria > Desulfobacterota > Desulfuromonadia > Geobacterales > Pseudopelobacteraceae > JACRCG01. Next base: position 54,744 of record CAIRBT010000081.1, on the reverse strand, counting down.
ACACCAAACGGTCTGATTGTCGCCCATCACGGAATTTCGGTGGAGGTGCTGTTCGATAACGGGGCACGTCGCATGGTACGGGTTAAGCGTAACTCCGGCCATGTGGTTGGCGACTCCGTTGTTGTTACTGGTGACCTGCTGAAGCGGCTCCCCCGGCGTACCGAATTGCAGCGGAGGGATGCCCGTGGGGGGATCCATCTGGTGGCGGCAAACCTTGATGTTCTTGGTATTGTCGTGGCTCCCCTGTCGCCGGGGGGCTTTATAGATCGGGCCATCGTTGCTGCCCGCTCGGCTCTCTTGCAGCCGTTTCTGGTGGTGAATAAATGTGATCTGGAGGGCACTGCCGAGCTTCTGGCTGATCTTGAACGGCTCTATGGCTCTTCAGTCTCTATCTTTCCGGTCAGCGTGGTCTTGCAAAGCGGCCTTGTCCCCCTGGAAACGTTTTTCAGTGAGGGGCACCGGGGAGCTTTTGTCGGAACCACCGGGGTTGGCAAGAGTTCGCTGCTCAATGCACTTTGTCCCGATATCGATCTGAAAGTGGGAAGTGTCAGCGAGTACCGGAGCATGGGGCGTCACACCACGACGGTCTCCACTCTGCATGCCCTGGCAGGAGGGGGGGAATTGGTGGACACCCCCGGGTTCCGGGATTTCGGGCTGGTGGATATTACCGTTGAAGAGTTGGCAGAACATTTTCCCGGCTTTGAAGAACATCGGGATCATGCCTGCAAGTTTCGCAACTGTCGTCATCGTACCGAACCGGGGTGTGCCGTGCTTTCCCTGGTGGAGCAGGGAGTTATTCCGGCGGAGCGGTATGATACCTATATGGAAATACTGGGAGAAGTTGAAACTCTGCAATTTGATGCACGGAGCAGGGATTGGAAAAACAAATAGTCCCTTATTACCCTTTCGTAGAGAGGCGCTTATGAATAAAACAACCTATGTTATCGGCCATCGTAATCCGGATACCGACTCCATCGCTTCGGCAATCGGCTATGCTGCACTGAAGCAGGCACGGGGAGAGAATCATGTCATTGCCGCCATGGCTGGTGCCCCGAACCCCCAAACCCGTTACATCCTTGATCGCCTTGGTATCGCCGAACCGTATTTTCTCGCCGATGTTCATCCCAAGGTTCGTGATACCCTGAAGCGGCAGCCGATTACGGTTGACCGGTCTGCTTCCGCCTATGAGGCGTTGGAGCTGTTTAACAAGAGCGGAGTACGGGTACTGCCGGTGATTGATGAAGAACGGCGCCCCTGCGGAATTCTGTCGCTGCTCAGGCTTTCGGAGAGCTATCTGCTGCCAAGCCACGATAAAATGCGCCAGGTTACCGTTACTTCCCGGAGTATTGCCCGAACCCTGGCCGGTCATTACCTGACCGAGGGGGATATTTCTGCCCCCCTTACCCTGAATCTGTTTATCGGAGCGATGAAAGAGGAGTCCTTTACCAGCAGGATTGACGGCTATGAGCCGGGCAAGCTGATGGTCATGACTGGTAACCGGCGCACCATCCAGCAGGCGGCCATTGAACGGGGCGTTCGCATGCTGGTCATCACCGGGGGGCATTCCCTTGAGGATGGGCTGCTGGAAATGGCTCAGAAACAGGGGGTTATCGTGCTGCTGACCTCCCACGATACGGCAACGGCGGCCTGGTTGGCGCGTCTTTCCACGCCGGTTGGATGCCTGGCTGACGGAGAGTTTGCCGATATCGGTGTGGATAAATCATTGGCGGCACTGCGGCAGAAACTGCTCGGCACCAATATCCCGGCCGTACTGGCCCTGGAGGGGGACGGCACCTTGGCCGGGGTGGCAACCAAATCCTCACTGCTCGCCCCGCTTCCCTATAATTTGATCCTGATGGATCATAACGAACTGGGGCAGGCGGTGCCGGGTGCCGAAGCGGTTGAAATCGTTGAGGTGATTGATCATCACAAGCTGGGTAACACTCATTCAAACAGCCCGATCTCCTTTACCACCTCACCGGTGGGGAGTACCTGCACCCTGGTGGCGCGCCGTTACCGTGAGTGGGGGGTGGAGCCGGAACAGAAGATTGCTGCACTGCTGCTGGCCGGTATCCTGTCCGATACGGTCATCCTCAAGTCACCGACTACCACCGCAGCCGACCAGCAGGCGGTGCTCTGGCTGGAGGAGCGATCCGGTCTGGTGGCCGCCGATTTTGGCCGGGATATCTTTGCCGCCAGTAGTTCCCTGAAAAACTACGGCTCCTTTGAGAAAATTGTTACTGCGGACTTTAAGCTGTTTACCCATGAAAAATACAGCATCGGACTGGGGCAGGTGGAAGTGATCGGTTTTGAAGAGTTCCATGCCATGAAGGAAGGATTGCTGGACGCCCTGGCGGAGGAAAAACGGCGCGATAATCTGTTCATTGCCGGGTTGATGGTGACCGATATTACCACGGAGACCACCCTTTTTCTGGTTGAGGGGCATACCCGCATTGCCCATGTGATGGAGTATCCCCAGTTGGAGCCCCATCTCTATGAACTGAAAAATGTCATGTCCCGAAAGAAGCAGATGGTGCCCCATCTGCTCAAAATCTTAGCCAAGGTGTAGGGGAAAGCCGGGTGCTATTTTGGTGAACATAATTTTCTTCTTTGCAATTCGATGAATATTGATTAGTATTAAGAGCGGTGTCTAATTCAATTTTTAAGGATGGCATATGATGTCTTTATTCGGTAGAGTGACGTCTGTTTTTCTGGTAGCTCTTGCTGTTGCGGTAAATTGTCAGGCCGAATCCGGCGGTACGCTGGATAAGGTCACCGGAAAACCCTGCGCTTCCTGTCACAAGAGCAAAGTGAGCGGTGCTTTTATTCACGATGCCCTCGCCGAGAAGGAATGTACCCCCTGTCATAAGGCGACCGGCGGTGATCATCAAAATGATGCCACCATCTATGCCGTCAAGGATAAGAGTGCAAAGCTCTGTAGTGAGTGCCACGAGAGTCAGGCAGGCAAGACGAGCGTGCATCCTGCCATTGAAGCGGTTGAATGTATCGGGTGCCATCTGCCCCATAGTGCTTCCAATAAAAACCTCTTGAAAACCTTGGCGCCGGACCTCTGCTTTACCTGCCATAACCGGAGCCTGGTGGATCAGAAAGAAACGTCAACCGTTACCGGTTTCCGTGAAGGGACGCAGAACCTGCACAACGTACACGCGGGGAAAAATGCCATCCCCTGCCTCGCCTGCCATGATCAGCATGCGAGCAGTCAACCGCATTTGCTGCGTCCCAAGGGGATGAATGGCAAGGATGCGGTTACTCTGACCTATACCGCCGCTCCGAAAGGAGGCAATTGCACCGTGAGCTGTCATGATGCTCTGGGGTATGAAAGAAAATAGTTTCCCACCAGGATTTATGGTGCCACAATAAAAGAGCCCCCACTGCATATGATATGTCAGTGGGGGCTCTTTTATGTCTGCAAACAGGACTCAGCGGGTTACATCAAAGTAACGCCCCTCGGGATGGTGGAATACCAGAGCCGAGATACTTGCCTCCGGATCCATCATGTCACCGTCTGTCAACTGCACCCCGATGGCCTCCGGTTTCAGTAATGAGAAGAGTGTGCGCTGGTCGGAAAGTTCCGGGCAGGCCGGATAGCCGAATGAAACGCGGATACCGTGGTAGTCGGCGTTGAAAAGCTGCTTCATGGTCAGGGCCGGATCATCGATGATACCCCAGGAGGTGCGGATGCGGCGGTGGAGAAACTCCGCCGTGGCCTCGGCCAGTTCCAGCGCCACCGCTTGCAGAAGATGGGAGTTGAGGTAATCTCCTGCCTGTTTCATCTCTTCGGCCTGGCTTCGTACCCCCTGACCACAGGTGACCACAAAGAGTGCCAGATTGTCCTTCACGCAACCGGAGAGGGGGCGGACAAAGTCGGCGACGCAGAGTCGCTCTCCGGCAGACTGCCGGGGGAAGTCGATGCGGAGCAGTTCCTGGTCGGGTGCCGACGGCTTGTAGAAAATGATCTGGTTGCCCTCGCTGTTGGCTGGGTAGAACCGGTAGAGCGCCTGGGGTTGGAGCAGGTTGTCACGGGTAATACGTTCCAGCATGTCATTAACGGTACTGTGTAGCTTGAGTGCCTTTTCATCGCCGGCGGCCAGTAGCTTGTCCACCGCCCCGCTCAAGCCCAGATGCTTGCTGTAGAGCATCTGACGGTTGAGGAAGGGGGTCACCTGATGGAGCGGAATGTCACGGATAGTATGACCTTCGAAATCAGGGGGAGATGGCACCGACACGTCGGCACGGAGTGCGGATCTCCTCCCGTTGTTGTCTCCCGAAACCACCGCCTCTTTTCGACTGGAGGGGGAAACCACCCCGGCCTGCCGGGTAGCCAGTTCGGAGAGAAGTTTTTCCCGTGAAGTCGGATCGAACAGTTGGTTGGCCAGTTCCAGGCCTGCCATGGCATCTTTGGCGTACAGGACCGCTCCGTCGTAGTGGGGGGCAATGCGGCTGTCGGCAAAATTACGGGAGAGTGCGGCACCACCGACCATCAGGGGCACCGCAATACCGGCCGCCTTGAGGTCGGCTGCGGTGGTCGCCATCTGGAGAGCGCTTTTTACCAGCAGTCCCGAAAGGCCGATGAAATCCGGTTTTTCCCGCCGGGCCGCTTCGATGAGGGTTTCGGGGCCGACCTTGATGCCGAGGTTTATCACCTCAAAGCCGTTGTTGGAGAGGATGATTTCCACCAGATTTTTCCCGATGTCGTGTACATCTCCCTTGACCGTAGCCAGCAGCATTTTACCCTTGCTGGAGGTCTCTCCCTTTTCAAGGTGCGGCTCCAGATGGGCGACTGCCGCCTTCATGGCTTCGGCTGATTGCAGCACTTCGGCCACGATCAGCTGATTATCGTTGAATAGCCGTCCCACTTCGGCCATGCCGGCCATGAGTGGCCCGTTGATGATCTCCAGTGGCCTGTCTCCCCGGGCCAGTACGGCATCAAGATCGGTGGTCAGACCGTTTTTGGTCCCTTCAATGATGTAGCGGGGGAGCCGTTCATCGAGGGGAAGTTCGGCCACTGAACTGCGAACGGTCTGCTTCTTATCACGAAATGCCGCCGCAAACGCTGCCACCGGGTCGGCACCCCGCCAGAAAAGCAGATCCTCCGCCAGTTGCAGCTCTTCGGCGGGCAGCGATGCGTACCGTTCCAGCTTCTCGGTGTTGACAATGGCATAGGTGAGCCCCGCCTTGACGCAGTGGTGGATGAAGACGGCGTTGAGTACTTCCCGTCCCGCCTGGGGAAGGCCAAAGGAAACGTTGGAGATGCCGAGAATGGTGCTGCAACGGGGGAACTCTGCCGAGATCAGTCGCACCCCTTCGATGGTTTCCACCGCCGAACCGATATAGGTGGCATCACCACTGCCGACCGGAAAAACCAGCGGATCGAAGATGATGTCTTCCGGGCTGATGCCATGGGTTGTGACCAGCAGGTCGTAAGAACGGCGGGCTACCGCCAGTTTCCGCTCCCGGGTGACCGCCATGCCATGCTGGGGGTCTTCATCAATGCATCCCACTACCACGGAGGCACCGTAACGATGAATCAGCGAAGCCACCCGGGCAAAACGCTCCTCGCCATCCTCCAGGTTAATGGAGTTTATGAGGCATTTTCCCTGTAACCGCTGGAGTGACTGCTCCATGACCTGCAGGTCGGTGGAATCAATCATGATCGGTGCCCGTACCTTGCGGGGGAGGAAATCCAGCATCCGCATCATGTCGCTCTGCTCATCCCGATCCGGATTGGCCACGCAGATATCAATGACCTGTGCCCCCCCCTTGACCTGATCACGGGCGATCTCTGCCCCCTCTTCAAACTGTTCGGCAATGACCATGTTTTTAAATTTGCGGGAGCCGATGACGTTGGTGCGTTCCCCCACCAGTACGGGGCGGGCGTCATTTTCTATGACCAGGGTTTCAATGCCAGAGACCGCCCGTCGGGTGGTCGTGGCGGGACGCCGGGGGGGGCGGCCTGCCACCATGCGGGCGATGGCGGCAATGTGTGCCGGAGTTGTGCCACAGCAGCCGCCGACGATGTTAAGCCACCCCTCGTCCACAAAACGGGACAGCTTGGCAGCCAGGGAGTCGGGGGATTCGGCGTAGTGGCCGTTTTCATCGGGAAGTCCGGCGTTCGGATAGACCGATACGTGGCAGTGTGCCAGTTCGGAAAGGGTTCGCAGGTGGTCGGTCATGAATTCGGGGCCGGTGGCGCAGTTGAGGCCGATGCTGACCAGTCCCAGGCTCTCTTCAAGGTGGGCCAGGCTGGTGTAAAGTGCCTCAACCCCCTGACCGGCCAGCATGGTGCCGGTCGGCTCAATGGTGCCGGAGACCATCAGCGGAACCCGTTTCCCCGCTTCGGCAAAGGCCAGACGGATACCTTCGGCCGCCGCCTTCAGGTTGAGGGTGTCCTGAGCTGTCTCAAGCAGCAGCAGATCAACCCCTCCTGCCAGCAGACCCAGGGTCTGCCCCCGGAACGCTTCCACCAGTTGGGGGAAGGTGACGCCGCCGGTCACCGAGATGGTGCGGGTAGTCGGTCCCATGGAACCGGCGACCCAGCGGGGTTTGTCCGGAGTGGAAAAAGCATCGCAGGCACGCCGGGCAATCAAAGCCGCCTGACGGTTCAGTTCGAAGACCTGCTCCTCAAGGCCGTATTCGGCCAGTACGATATCCGTCGAGCCAAAGGAGTTTGATTCGACGATATCGGCTCCGGCGGCCAGATAATCACGGTGGACGTCTTCAATGACATCGGGACGGCTCATTACCAGATATTCATTACACCCCTCATATTCGGCACCACCAAAATCCCCGGCGGTCAGGTTCCGGGCCTGGAGTTGGGTGCCCATGGCTCCGTCGATAACCAGTATCCGCTCGGTGAGGGCGGTCATAATGCTTTGTGTCATGGAAAAACTCCTTACGTTGATTCGATTGCAGTGATGTACAACAGATATTACATGCTCGGTTGGTCGATGTCACCTGCAAAACGTCTGTTTTAGTGATGAAATGAAGAGGTTTTTCATTCCGGGGTCTGTACGCTCATTGCTTCTTTGCAATAGAATTATTGACTTGTGTAACCGGTGATGCCATAAAATACGCTGCGTTACCATCAGTACCTCAGGAGGAACCCTATGGAACCGTGCTCACCACATACAATTATCCTGAACGAAGGGGAGCCTGAACAGAAACGTGCTGAAATACTGGCTTATTTTCATGCCACCTTCGAGATTGACGAACGTATCTACGATACGCTGGCCGATGATGGTAGCTTTTATCTGCGTGCCGACCGGCTCAGGCATCCGTTGATTTTTTATTTCGGTCATACGGCAACCTTTTATATCAATAAGCTGACCATTGCCCATGTCATTGAAAAACGCATCAATCCCCGCTTTGAATCGATGTTTGCCGTGGGGGTCGATGAAATGTCTTGGGATGATCTTAATGAAGCCCACTACGACTGGCCCACCTGCGACGAGGTTCGGGAATACCGGTACCAGGTGCGCGTCCTGATTGACCGCCTGATCCGGGAGCTGCCGCTGACGCTGCCCATCGGTTGGGAAAGCCCGCTGTGGGGGATTATGATGGGGATTGAACATCAACGCATCCATCTGGAAACGTCGTCGGTGCTGATTCGACAACTTCCCCTTGAGCGGGTTCGGCAGCTGCCGCAGTGGCCAATCTGCACCGAACAGGGGGAGCCGCCTGTCAATCGGTTGGTGAAGGTGACGGGGGGGGCGGTGAACCTGGGCAAAGGGAGGGAACATCCGCTCTACGGCTGGGATAACGAGTACGGAAAGTACCGTGCGGACGTTGCCGCTTTCAGTGCGGCAGAGTATCTTACCTCCAACCGTGAGTTTCTCGAATTCGTTGTAGCCGGGGGGTATGCCGAACAGCAGTGGTGGAGTGAGGAAGGGTGGCAGTGGCGCTGTTTTAAAGAGGCCGGTTACCCGCTTTTCTGGATCACGGGAAACGATGGCTGGAAGCTGCGTACCATGGCCAGTGAAATTCCGATGCCCTGGAACTGGCCGGTGGAGGTCAATTGCCTGGAGGCCAAGGCGTTCTGTAATTGGAAAGCCGCCCGGTGTGGCACTCCAATCAGATTGCCGAGCGAAGATGAATGGAGCCGGTTGCGGGATATCAGCGGCTTGTCGGATCAGCCCGGGTGGGATACGGCTCCCGGCAACATCAATCTTGAGTATTGGAGCTCCTCCTGTCCGGTTGATCGCTTCAGAACCGGAGACTTTTGTGATGTTATCGGCAATGTCTGGCAATGGACCGAAACTCCGATCTATCCGTTCCATGGTTTTGCCGTTCATCCCTGGTACGATGATTTCTCAACGCCGACCTTTGACACCCGCCATAACCTGATTAAGGGGGGCTCGTGGATCTCCACCGGTAATGAGGCCACCCGGGATGCCCGTTATGCCTTCCGGCGTCATTTCTATCAGCACGCCGGTTTCCGCTATATCGAGAGTTCGGCACCGGTGCCGATCCACGACGATCAGTACGAAAGCGATGCCCTGACGTCCCAATATTGTGATGCTCACTATGGGCCGGAGCGCTTTGGTGTGGCGAATTTTCCGGCCACCTGTGCCGCCATTGCCCATGGTTATCTGGATGCAAACGGCACCGGTCATGCCCTTGACCTCGGTTGTGCCCTCGGAAGGGCTTCGTTTGAACTGGCGCGGAAGGGGTTCGAGAAGGTGACCGGCGTGGATTTTTCAACCCGCTTCTTCCGCTTGGCAGCCCGGATGCAGGAGGAGGGGTATCTGCGCTATACCCTGCCCGAAGAGGGGGATATTGTTTCTTATCATGAAGTTGGTCTTGATAAACTGGAATTGGCGGAAATTCGTAATCGGGTGGAGTTTTATCAGGGAGACGCCTGCAACCTGCCGGAAAAATTCCGGGGTTACGATCTGGTACTGGCGGCCAATCTCATTGATCGACTCTATTCCCCCCGCAGCTTCCTGACAACGATCCACACCCGGATGAACCGGGGAGCGGTGCTGATTCTCACCTCTCCCTATACCTGGTTGGAGGATTTTACCAAAAAAGAGGAATGGCTGGGGGGGTACCGGGATGCGGGTGAACCGGTATGGTCACTGGAGGGGCTCAAGGAAACCCTGAAACCCCATTTCCAGATGATTGGTGAACCCCGTGACGTGCCGTTTGTGATACGGGAAACGGGGCGCAAGTTCCAGCATACTATCGCTCAGCTGACGGCCTGGCGCCTGACCGACTGAGGTGTGGAAGTCAGGTTGTTTATTGCCAGGTCAGGGCCAGAGCCATGAGTTTACCGGTGGTTTCATCCCGGTAGTAGATGGCTTTGATGCCTTGTGAAATGTGGCCCCGCTGGATATCATACCCCTCCTTCTTCTCGGAGGATTCCACGACGAACAGCGGTTTTGGGGTGACCTGCAGCAGGGCATAACGTAAAAACGAGTCGGATATTCCCAGACCACGGCGGTCGATGATCTGAATCGCTTTAACGGTATCCTTTTCGTAAAGAACTTTGAACTCCCTGATTTTTCCGGTATACCGCTCCCAGCCGGGATTGGTGGCGGTGTACTTTTTATCCCGGCCATAACGGGGAATAAAAGGGGGAAGTGTGGTGGGGCGTCCCTTTGCCACCGCCGGAGCGGCCGTTTTTTTCACCCCTTGCTTCTCCACAACCGCCGACAGCACCTCTTTCTCGGTCTCCCGCTCCTTAACCTGCTGTGGAACCGGAGGGGGAGTTGCCGCCACTGCCGGGGGGGGAACCTGCGCCTGAACGGCTGGAGTCACCGTCGCTACTGCTGGTTTTCGAGCCGATGAAAGTGAGGAGAGGGGGCGCTGGATCGGTTTCACCGTGACGACCGAGAGCGGTTTGACTACGGGTGTCTTGGCTTCCGGTGCCGGTTGGTGCTGCATATAGGTGGCGACCCCGGCGGCGATTATCATCGCCACCACCGAAAGCCCGATGAGGATGGTTCCGGTGCGTGACGGCGATCTGCCAGAATCTTTTTCCCCCGGTTCTATGGCACCCCAATCACGGGCTGATGTGGGTACATCCGGCTCCAGAGCTTCCGGTTCCGGCGTGTTGCTGACCGCGCTGTCAAAGGAGCTGTTGAATTCAGAATAGACCTGAAGACGTTTGCGCGGCCCGTAGGTAATGCCCTGCTCCTCAAGGGGTGCTTCGAAGTCACGCCGGGCTGGCAGGTTCTCCTCTCTGTGTGGCGGAGTGGTTTTGGTTACGGGGCTCACTGCCGGTTCCGGTTCCGTTGGCATGTCCAGAGCTTTTTTTGGCTTGTTTTGCAGGGTATCCAGCAGGCGATAGAGATCAGCCAACATCTGACTGTCTCCGACGGACGTGTCAAGCCACCCCTGGAATGATTTGCGGACAGCTTCATTGGCCTGGCCGGGAGCGGCCAGCAGCACAAATTTCGACCGTTTTCGTCCCAGCTGTTTTTTGAGGTGCATCAGCAGGATATCGGCTGAGAGCCCCGAAAGATGGGTCTGGACGAACACCACATCCGGTTTCTCGATGGCGAGTTCCTCGGCACCGTTTTCCAGGTTGTTGACCACACGAAGTCGGATACTTTTATCTTCTGCCAAGCGGCCGAAGATCTTGCGTAATCGTGCAACATCAGTGATTAATAAGAGGTTGCTCACCTGTTTCTCCTTGCATGAAGATTACTGCATTGTACGGGATGGTGACGCGTTAATCAATACTTATGACTGTCGTAAAATCATATTGTTTGGAAAAGTAAAATGTGCTTTTAGTTTGACAAAACTACGGTGTAAAAATATTATCAGAAGATTGAGGTCGATGTGCATACTTATCGGAGGAACTATGGGCAAAACGTATAAAGTGGCGGTGTTGGCGGGAGATGGTATTGGACCGGAAGTAATGGTCGAAGCGTTGAATGTTCTGGACGTGGTGGAAAAGAAATTTGATGTGACCTTTGCGCGTACCACCGCCAACGTTGGCGGAGCGGGTATTGATACCGAAGGGAAGGCACTGCCCCAGAGTACCATTGATATCTGTACCGCTGCCGATGCCATTCTGTTCGGCTCGGTCGGCGGCCCTAAATGGGAAACTCTGCCACCCGATGAGCAGCCGGAACGGGGGGCTCTGCTGCCGCTCCGGAAGATTTTCGGACTGTACGCAAATCTGCGCCCTGCCATTATTTTCCCCTCCCTGACCGGTGCTTCGTCACTCAAGGAAGAGGTTATCGGCGGTGGTTTTAATATTCTGGTCATTCGTGAGCTGACCGGCGGGATCTATTTCTCCCAGCCCAAGGGGATCGAAGGGGTTGGTCGTGACCGCGTCGGGATCGACACCATGCGTTACAGCGTGCCGGAGATCGAGCGGATTACCCATGTGGCATTCCAGGCGGCTCGTAAACGGGGTAAAAAGGTCTGCTCCATTGACAAGGCAAACGTCCTTTCCAGTTCCGTACTCTGGCGTGAAATCGTCATCGGTATCGCCAGTGAGTACCCGGACGTGGAGCTGTCCCACATGTACGTTGACAACGCCGCCATGCAGTTGGTCAAATGGCCCAAGCAGTTCGACGTCATTCTCTGTGAAAATATGTTTGGTGACATTCTGTCGGACGAGGCTGCTATGCTGACCGGTTCCCTTGGTATGCTGCCGTCGGCATCGCTGGCCGAAGGGACCTTCGGCATGTACGAGCCCTCGGGTGGTTCGGCTCCTGACATTGCCGGTCAAGGTATCGCCAACCCCATTGCCCAGATTCTCTCCACGGCGATGATGCTCAAGTTCTCCTTCGGCATGCTCGATGCGGCCGATGCCATTGATAACGCGGTGGCGAAGGTGCTTGATCAGGGGTATCGTACCGCTGATATCTACCAGAAAAAGGCTGGCGAAAAGCTGGTTACCACCAAAGAGATGGGTGCTGCAATAATAGCTAACTTATAATATTTATATAATTACTCCAGAGGGAGAAGGAGAAGATGACTATGAAAGTCGGAATCGTCGGATGGCGCGGAATGGTTGGTTCGGTTCTCATGCAGCGCATGCAGGAGGAAAATGATTTTGCCCTTGGCTTTGAACCGGTGTTTTTTACCACATCACAGGCGGGTCAGCCAGCACCGCTCAATGCCGGTGTTTTGAAGGATGCGGCGGATATCGCCGAACTGAAACAGTTGGATGTGATCATCACCTGTCAGGGGGGGGATTATACTAAGGCAGTTCACCCCGAACTGCGCAAGCAGGGGTGGAACGGCTACTGGATTGATGCGGCCAGTACTCTGCGTATGGAAGATAATGCGGTCATCATCCTCGACCCGGTGAACCGGGGCGTTATTGATGCCGCATTGGCAGCGGGGCAAAAGGATTTCATTGGTGGTAACTGTACCGTCAGCCTGATGCTGATGGCGTTGGGCGGTCTGTTCCGTGCCGGTGTGGTCGAGTGGATCAGCTCCATGACCTATCAGGCAGCCAGTGGTGCCGGTGCCCCCAATATGCGGGAACTGTTGTCCCAGATGGGCGTGCTGAACGGTGTGGTTGCCGAAGAATTGAAAAACCCCGGTTCCGCCATTCTTGAAATAGACCGCAAAGTTACCGCCACCCTCCGCGATGGCTCTCTGCCGACCAAGGAATTCGGTTTTCCCCTGGCAGGTAACGTACTCCCCTGGATTGACCGGGAAGTTGAGGATGGGCAGAGCCGGGAAGAGTGGAAAGGCTTTGCAGAAACCAATAAAATCCTCGGTACCACCGAGCCGATTCCGGTTGACGGCCTCTGCGTCCGCGTTGGTGCCATGCGCTGCCATAGCCAGGCGTTGACCATCAAGCTGACCAAGGATCTGCCGATTGCCGAAATCGAGCAGTTGATTGCCAACGACAACCAGTGGGTCAAGCTGATCCCCAACACCAAGGCAGAAACCTTGAGCGGTCTGACCCCGGCTGCGGTGTCCGGTACGCTGACGGTGCCGATCGGTCGTTTGCGCAAAATGAAAATGGGCTCCCAGTACCTGTCGGCCTTTACTTGTGGCGACCAGCTTCTCTGGGGAGCCGCAGAGCCGCTCCGCAGGATGCTCCGCGTCCTTCTGGAAAAATAGACCGGTGCGTCAGAACTCTCTGCTCGTTTCGTAACCTTGAAAACGCCCCAACGGGGCGTTTTCATTTTTCACCACATTGGAAAACCGCCATGAAAAACAGTCAGAAACCGGAACTGCTTGCCCCTGCGGGCTCACTTGAATCCTTCTTTGCCGCCCTGGAAAAGGGAGCCGATGCCGTATATGCAGGGTTGCAGGATTTCTCCGCCCGTGCCCGTGCCCGCAACTTTACTCTTGCCCAGATGGAACGGATGCTGGCCTATGCCCATGGTCAGAATCGTCGGGTCTATGTCACCCTCAATACCTTGGTGAAGGAGCAGGAACTGCCCCCGTTGGTGGATACCCTGGCGGCCCTGGCCGGGATGCGGGTTGACGGGGTGATTCTTCAGGATCTTGCCGTGGCGCGGCTCATCAGGAACCACTTTCCCTCGATTCCGCTCCATGCCTCAACTCAGATGACCATCCACAACACCCCCGGCGTGAAAATGCTGGAGGAGTTGGGGTTCCAGCGAGCCGTGCTGGCACGGGAGCTGGCCGTTGATGAGATAGCCGGCATTGTTGCCGCAACGCCGGTGGAGATTGAATGCTTTGTCCATGGTGCCCTCTGCTTCTCCATCTCCGGTCAATGTTTTTTTTCCTCCCTTCTCGGGGGGCACAGCGGCAACCGGGGACGTTGTGCCCAACCCTGCCGTCGCCTCTACAGTCACCGGGGGAAGGATGGTCACTATTTTTCCACCAGCGATCTTTCTGCCATCGACATGATTCCCGAGCTGGTAAAGGCGGGGGTCTCCTCTCTCAAGATTGAAGGGCGCATGAAATCGGCTGAGTATGTGGCCTCGGTGGTGGAGGCGTATCGGACTGTCATTGATGCCTCTGAACAGACCCGCAAGGATACCTTGACCGCTGCCAAAGGAATTCTGAAATACTCCTTTGGCCGCACGCCAACCAAGGGGTTTCTGGCCTCCCAGCAGCCGGACGATATTGCCAACCCCTGGCAAAAGGGGGGGACGGGTCGCTACATTGGGCAGATAAAAAGTATCAAGGGGAACCGGCTGACCTTTGAAACCAGGGACGCACTGTACGTGGGGGATCGTCTGCGGGCTCAGCCGAAAAGCGACATGGCGGGGCAGGCCTGGACGGTGCGGGAGCTGGCGGTGAGCCGGAAAAAAGCTATGGAAGCTCCGGCCGGGAGTCTGGTGGAGGTTGAAACGCCGTTCACCTTCACGGTGGGTGACTCCATCTACAAAGTCTCCTCCAAAGAAGCCTTTACCCTGAGCGACAGTGCCTGCCAGCGGCGGCTGGAGGGGGCAACGGGCGATAAACTCCCCTGTCGGCTCACCGTTACTCTGGAGGGGGAACAGCTTCGTATTGCTGCCCTGGTGTCCGGGTACCGCCATGATTTTGCCTTTCCGGTCGGGCTCCTGGAGCCGTCCCGTGGTGGGGATATGGAGCGGGTACTGGCGGGGCAGTTTTCGAAATGCGGTGACACTCCGTTCCGTCTTGAATCATTGGAAGCCCCCGGCTTTCCGCCGGTGTTGATTCCGATGTCGCTCTTTAAAGACCTGCGGAGGCGGTTTTATGGGCAGTTGGGAGAAGCAACCACCGCCGTCTTTCGCGAGCATATCGCCGGTGCCCGTCGTGCTGCTCTCGCAGATGTGGGAGGGATTACCTCCCCTGCACCCCGTCACCCCTCCCGCGAACGGCTCCTTGTCGTGGTGCCCGATACCAAAGAGTGGCGTTTTCCCCTGCAAAACGGTGCCGATGGTGTCATCATTCCCCTCTCCCGGGCGGTTATACACCAGCTTGCCACCGCAACATCACGTATGCGTGGTTCGGAAGGGGAGATCATCTGGCAGATACCGTTCATGCTGTTTGATCGGGACATCTCGCTGTACCGTGATACCGTCCGGACACTGCATCAGCATGGCTTCCGGCATTTTGAAGTGGCGAACCTCTCCCATTTTCACCTGTTCAAGGGGCTGGACTCCCTCCAGATTTCGGCCTGGCATCGTTGTTTTACCCTGAACAGCCAGGCCCTTGCCGCCTGGCGGGAGCTTGGTGCCGGAGCGGTCACGCTGTACCTCGAAGATGACAGTCGCAATATGGGTGAACTGCTGAAAACCGGGGGGGATGTTGAAAAACGGGTGGTTGCCTTCTCTCCGTTGCCGGTCATGACCACCAAAATCCGCATTAAAGATGTTCATGCCAATACCCCCCTTCGTTCCGACCGAGGGGAAACCTATCGGGTTACCAGCCATGACGGTCTGCAAACCATTACCTCCACCCAGCCGTTTTCGCTGACCGCACGGCGGGGGGAACTGACCCAGAAGGGGTGCCATTCCTTTCTGCTGGATCTGAGTGAGGAGCCCCGTGAACGGTGGAGTGAGATCGTGGCCGCTTTCCGGAGTGGCCGGGAAATCTCCGGCACCACCGAGTTTAACTACGGTACCGAATTGATATGAAACAGCTCTGCCTGGCTCTTATCGTGCAGCTGGTTCTGCTGGTGTCCATAGCCCAGGCGGGGAGAATTCTTGTCGGTGTGGTGCGGGGGGTGTACGATGGGGATACCCTGCAGCTGGCGACCCGGGAAGATAATCGGCTCAGGGTGCGGCTCTATGGTATTGATGCCCCGGAAACCGGAAAACAACATACACCGGGGCAGCCGTACGGGGATAGCTCACGACGTCTATTGAAGTATAAAGTTATGGGGCAGCGGGTCGCCGCCGAAGTGATGGATACGGATAGGTACGGACGAACGGTGGCGGTGATTCGTCTTAACGGGCGAGATATCAATCGGGAGATGATTGAAGGGGGGATGGCGTGGGCATATGTCAGCTATCTTGAAGAACCGTATGAGTCCCTCTACTGTGATAGCGAAGCAACCGCCCGCTCCCGGCATCGGGGGCTCTGGCGAGACCCCGCGCCGATTCCCCCCTGGGAATTCAGGGAGAGGGAAAATCAGCGCGGAGGTTTCGGGCGGCACTGAATCTTACTCAGGAACCAGATAGCCGATACGGATGGCACCCCAGTGGCGATTGTTGACATAAATCGGCCGGGACATGTCGTTGAGGATTTCCCCCGTGTCGCGGCTGTAAGTTTGCAGCAGGAAGCCGTTGGTGTTCTGGGCGCAGCGCAAGCCGGTATGGTCATTGAAAATCCGCTTGGTTCGGTTGCCATTCTTGTCGGTCTCGGGATCACCGGTCAACGGCTTGGTGAAGCGGAGGTTGTGGCAGGGGACATAGCCGTTATTATCCACGCAGATGGCATAGAGCACCTTGGTGTCGCGGGTGACGATCGCTTCCTGAAACGGAGAAATAATCCGGTCAAAGAATTGGTCAAACTTTGTACGGTATTTTTGGGGGTCACTGTTCGGCAGGGGAACATATTTCCGGTCAAAAAGGCTGTCTATGGTGATGGTGCGGTCGGCAAGTGCCTTTGCAATGGCAGCGTTGAACTGTGCTGCCATTTCATGGATATACCCTTTTGTACTGTCATGATAATTGCCGACGGAGAATTTACCGACAGTGCCATAGACCTGCTCTACTACCTCGGTAAACATGGCGAACCCTTCGCTGGTTCGTTGCATCATGGTGTTGGTCTCTTCTGCGGAGCGGGAGACCAGGTGGATCATTTCTGAAATATGATTTGTTGTGGCACTCTGCTCTTCCGAGACGGTCGCTATCTGTTCGATCATGATGCGTGATTCATTGGCATGATTCTTAATGTTTTCCAGGCTATCCCGTGCCTCCGCTGCCCGGGTTAAGCCGGTCTGCACCAGCCTGCTTTCCGTGTTGATCATTTCGGCGGCACAGTGGCTGGTGCTCTGGATGCTCGCCACAACCCGCTTGATCTCTCGTGTCGAAGCGGTGGTTTTCTCTGCCAGTCCCTTGACCTCACTGGCGACTACGGCAAAGCCCTTGCCCGCATCACCGGCACGAGCCGCCTCAATGGAGGCATTGAGTGCCAGCAGATTGGTCTGGTCGGCGATGTCTTCAATGAGGACAACCATTTCGCCGATATGAGCCGAGGCACTTTCCAGTTCCTGAATGATGCTCAGAGTGCCGTTGACACTACTGCTGATCTGCTGCATACAGTTCCAGGTTTCCTCAACCACTCCCATGCCGTTGCTGGCCGCACTGTCAACCGCCGTTGAAAGCTCGGCGGCCCGGTGGGTATTCTCGTTGACTCCGGAGATGGTTGCTGCCAGTTCTGACGCGGCAGTGGCAACGGCAGCCGCCTGCTCCTTCTGATCCTGGGTCATTTTGAGAGTCCTGCTGGTGCCGGAAGAGAGTTTACACACGTCGACACCGATTTTACCGATCTGCTTGTACAGGTCGAGGAATGAAATCCTGATTTTAGTCGTCAGGTTATTGACCTCCTTCCCCAAACGACCTATCTCGCAGTCTGACCGAACCTCAAGCACCCGGGTTAGGTCACCCTCACTACCGGCAAGGTCACCAATCTGCTGATAGAGTTCGGTGATTTGTCGCACGACCGTGCGTTTCAAGAAGAGGGCGAGGGCTGCCAGGGTGACGAAAAAGAAAAAAATTCCGACAACCACAATAATCAAGGTCAGGCGGAGTGCTGCAGAAAAGCCCTCCTCAAGGGAGGTGGTTAGTAAAATACCGCCACGGTACTTTTCCGTGCTGCTGTGGCACTTGTGACAGCGCTCTTCATTAAGGAGGGGGAGTGCCAGATTTAGAACCCGTTTGCCGTCTTTACTGCCGGTTAGTTCAACCGGTTTGCCGGTTGAGATGGCAGTGCGGATCTCTTCGCTGACGGTTCCGCTTCCCCGCTCTTTTCCCTCAGCGTTGAACAGCCGGATATCAGATATGCCCCCCTTGGCCTTGATATCGCCGACGTAACTGGCAAAGTCTGACATATCCCCCTTTGCCATCTGGTTCAAAATATCATGACTGACCGTTGATGTCAGTTGGCGGGCATTTTTTCGTTGCAGGTCAATGGTGGCGGAATATTCCAGCCAGGTGGTGAGGATGCCGAGGCCGGTAAAGCCAAGGAACAGGGTAGAGGCGATAATCAGAATTATCTTGCGGGTCAGGCTCGATTTTGTCATGGCTGTGTGCCTCCGATGTACGAAAAAAACGGTGGCAGAATCTCCGCCACCGCTCCATTTTTCAAGTTATTATAGCATGAAAATTGTCTTACATCTTGTGGCATTTGCCACAGTCACCTTGTACCGAGAAGGCGTCTTTGTCTTTGTTGTGGCAGGTGCCGCAGGATTTCCCCGCTTCCATGTCCGCCATCGTTGCCGTAAGGGTGCCCTTTTTGAAGGGGAATATTTTGGTGTGGCAATCGGCACACTTGTAGCTCTGGAGATGGAATTCATGGCTGAAAGTAGCTTCCCCGCCATCGGTTTTGAAGGTGATGTTGCCCGGTTTGAAGCCTTTGTGGCATTTCGCGCAGTCACCCGTTGCGGAGAAGGCGTCCTTGCCATTGTGGCAACTGCCGCATGATTTCCCTTTGGCCATGTCACCCATGGTCGCTTTGCCGACAACGGAGCGGAAGGGGAACAGTTTGCTATGACAGTCGGCACACTTGTATGCCTGTACGTGGAGATTGTGACTGAATGTGGCTGCTGCCACGGATTTCAGAGCAAAGGTAATCTCTTTGGTTTTGAACCCTTTGTGACACCGTTCGCAGTTGCCGGTAACGGTGAAGGTTCGTTTGCCATTATGGCAGGAACCGCATTTTTTGCCCTGTTCCATCTGAGCCATGGTGACGTTTTTGCCTTTTACGGTGCCGTCATGGCAAACCCGGCAGTTGCCGTCAGCCTTGGCGATATGCTTGGCGTGGCTGAATACGGTTGCTCCAAGCCCCTTGATCGTGAACGCTATGTCCTTTGGAGTCCCTTTGTGGCAGCGAATACAATCTTTGCCGCTGGTAACACTGAAGGCTTTTATGCCGGTATGGCAGGCACCGCAGGAACGGGTTTTTTCCATTTCAGCCATGGTGAAATGGCGTTTTTCCCGCAGATTGAAAATGGCACTGTGGCAGACCTTGCAGTTTTTGTTGTACTTGCTGAGGTGGAGCTCGTGGCTGAACACGACCGGAGCAGCGTTCTTGAAGGTAAACGTAACATCCTTGTACTCAGCTGCACCGGAAAATGTCGCCGCCATAAGCACGAGCGCGAGGGATGATAGCACCAGAAATTTTGTCATGTGTCCCGACTCCTTCTTCATCAATGATCGTGTGAGTATTTTTTCATATGTATACAAAGGGCGTAAGTATACAATAGTCCGACGGTCATCGTCAATTGCAAATTAGAATTTAACGGGACTCCCTATTTTTTGTGGCAGATGTCGCAGTTTCCTTCTGGTTCAAAGGCTCTGCCACCTTTACGATGGCATTTCCCGCAGAATTTGCCGGCAGTAATATCTGCCATGGTCATCTCGGTAGAACCTTTTTTCATTTTAAAAATTTTGGAGTGGCACTCCAGGCAACCTACTTGCATTGCCGCATGATTACTACCGCTAAAAGTTACCTTGCCCATGGGGGTATTCCACGATACCGTCTTTCCCGGTTGGATGGCCAGTGCCACCGATGAAAAAACGATTGTCACAGTCACGGTTGCAACCGCTGTTCTAAAAAAAGACATGTATCCCTCCTCTTGTTTGCTTAGCTTCACTATTCAACTCAAAAGAGTTGTTATAGATCCGGTGGTCGGTAACCTCTTAAGCACAGAAATACACCCTTGACTCGGTAATATCAATAGGTAAATCTGCAAAACCATATTTTAGAGTCGCACTTTTTGTGTTGACAAATTCGATCGACTCATATCAGTATGGCGATAGGGTAATTTTTTTGTGTTAATGATGACGTGTTTAGGCACACCCGTTTTGTGTACTTGTATCGGTCCCCTCTGTCCGGAAGGATTATAACCCAGCAGCACCACAATCGAGGTAAAGATGAAAATATCCCGTTTCTTCAGCCGTAAGTTCCCCCTGTCCGCTCTGGTATCGGTGTTGATACTTGCATCCGTGACGGTGTATGCAGCGGAAAAAACCTTCGAGGTGCCCCGTCCCCCCTTTTCAGAGGGGATTTTCCCTTGTAGCCAGTGTCACAAATACTTCAAGCCGAACCCAAAACGGCGGGTATTAACCGAATATCATACGGAAATCGTCCTCCATCATGCCGAAGGGGAGCGGTGGTGTACCGATTGCCACAATCTGTTAAACCGGGACACCCTGCGACTGGTTTCGGGGGATCCGGTTGATTTCTCCGAGTCGTATCGACTGTGCGGACAGTGCCATGGTGACAAGTACCGTGACTGGAAGGTCGGGGTTCATGGTAAACGTACCGGATATTGGAATGGCGAAAAGCAGTATCTGCTTTGTGTCCATTGTCATAATCCCCATGATCCGAAGTTCAAATCGCTTAAGCCGCTCCCCCCGCCGGTTCGTCCCGACGCGGCACGGCACTGATCCGGAAATTTAAGACTCTCAGGGAGTTGTTCATGTCAGACAATAAAAAGAATTCCTATGACCAGCATCGGTCACGACGTAAATTTTTAAAGGGAGTTGCTGCGGGAGCCGGGCTGATTGCCCTTCCGGGCAAGGATGCCTCAGCCTCCATGTGGGAAGAGTTTTTCCAAAAGCACTTCAAGGAACTTAACAAGGATGAGCTGAAGGCGGTTATCAATCGTCTTGAAGCTAAGTACAGCGGTGAGTTCGACAAGAAAGTCACCGTTAAGACGACGCTGCCCATCGAAGGGGTTCGTTATGGGTATGCCCTTGACCTCTCCCGTTGTATCGGCTGCCGCCGCTGCGTCTACGCCTGCGTCAAGGAAAATAATCAGTCCCGTGATCCGCAGATTCACTGGATCAGAGTTATGCAGCTTGATAAGGAAAAAGGGGTTGATCTCTCTCGGGCGGAGCACTATTACAACCCGGAGCAGGTTCCGGCCAAGGGGCACTTTTACATGCCGGTTCAGTGCCAGCAGTGTGAAAAGCCCCCCTGTACCAAAGTCTGCCCGGTTCAGGCCACCTGGAAAGAAAAGGATGGCATTGTGGTGGTGGACTATAACTGGTGTATCGGTTGCCGTTACTGCATGGCGGCCTGCCCCTACGGTGCCCGTCACTTCAACTGGGGAAAACCGGGACTTCCGAAGGCGGAGATGAATCCGGTGACCCACTATCTGGGCAATCGTCCCCGTCCCCGGGGGGTCGTTGAAAAATGTACTTTTTGCGTGCAGCGAACCCGTGAACAACCGGGACGTTATCCGGCATGCGAAGAGATCTGCCCGGTTGGAGCCCGTAAATTTGGCAACCTGCTTGATCCCGAGAGTGAAATCAGATACCTCATCGAGCATAAGCGGGTATTCATTCTGAAAGAAGAGCTCAATACTCAACCAAAGTTCTTTTATTTCTACGCAACGTGATCAGGGAGCAACAATGAGAAATATACTCAATTTTTTTGCGGGAACTCTGGTTCTTGTCTCCAAGGGGAGCAAGGCGTACTACTGCTGGGTGCTGTTTTTGCTGTCGCTGATGGCCGTTGGTGGTTATGCCTATCTACAACAGCTGGATCAGGGGTTGGCGGTTACTGCTATGCGGGATCAGGTCTCCTGGGGCTTCTATATTTCCAACTTTACCTTCATGGTTGGGGTGGCCGCTGCTGCCGTACTGCTGGTTATTCCGGCTTACGTCTATGAGTGGGGGCCCATCAAGGAGTTCGCTGTGTTGGGAGAGTTGCTGGCGGTGTCGGCAATTATCATGTGTATGCTCTTTGTGACCGCTGACCTGGGACATCCTGAACGCTTCTGGCATCTGATTCCCAAGCTTGGGCGGCTCAATTTTCCCCAATCACTGCTTGCCTGGGATGTGGTTGTTCTTAATACCTATCTCATTCTTAACGTGACAATTTCGGTCTTCATTCTTTACAACCTCTATTACAAACGGGAGCCGAATCACAACTTCTATACCCCGCTGGTGCTGCTCTCCATACCATCGGCCATTTCCATTCACACGGTTACGGCATTCCTCTATAACGGTCTCGGTGCCCGACCATTTTGGAACTCCTCCATTCTGGTTCCCCGTTTCCTCGCGTCGGCCTTTTGCTCCGGCCCGGCGTTCATGTTGCTGCTATTCCTCTTGGTGCGTAAATACACCAAGTTCAGGATCAAGGATGAAGCCATTCAAAAAGTGGCTGAAATCATGGCATATGCCATGTTCATTAACCTTCTGCTGCTGGGAGCCGAGCTGTTCAAAGAGTATTACACCGACACGGTGCACCTTGATTCTTTCTTGTATCTGTTCCAGGGATTACATGGACACTCCGCACTGGTGCCCTATATCTGGACCGCCATGACTTTTAATATTGTCGCTTTTTTCCTCTTTTTAATTCCAGCGACCCGGCACAATAACAAGACCTTGGTTCTTGGTTGTATCCTGGTATTTGTCGGAGTCTACATTGAAAAGGGGATGGGATTGGTTATCCCCGGCTTTATTCCGGACACGTTACACGAGATTTATGAATACTCACCAAGCAACATCGAGATAATGCTGGCCATGGGCATTTGGGCCACCGGTCTGTTTATTTACACCATGCTGCTGCGGGTTGCCATCCCGATTCTTAATGGTGATTTCCATGTTGCCGACAACGGAATCGGCTGGTTTATCGGTGATGAGGTGTTTATCTCCGGTCAGGAGGATTCTGTTGATGTGGCGGAGGAAAAACCACCGAGAAGTTCGGCTCACTGATGACACAAAGCTCTTCAGTACAGAATCCCCCCGCTTTCAGCGGGGGGATTCTGCGTTTACCCGCCACAAAAAAGAGGCAGCCTTCCGAACCTTGACATTATCACCTCCATTTGTTAGGTTTCCCCCACACTAAAAATGATTACTAATCCCGTTCTGGAGAAATTTCCCATGCACAAGAAACTGTTTATACCGGGGCCGATCGAGGTGCATCCCGATATTTTAAAGGCCATGTCACAACCGATGATTGGTCACCGTATGCCGGAATATGCCGAACTCCATGGTCGGGTGACCTCCGGTCTGAAAAAGGTTCTGTTTACCGACAACAGGGTGTTTCTGGCCACTTCAAGTGCCTTTGGTGTTATGGAAGGAGCCATTCGTAATCTTGTCGGTACCCGGTGTGCCAACTTCTGCAACGGTGCCTTCTCCGATAAATGGCACGATGTCACACTGCGCTGCGGTAAGGAGGCCGATGCCATTCGTTTCCCCTGGGGGGAACCGGTGACTCCCGAAGTGGTAGAGCGTACCCTTGCCACCGGTAAATACGATAGTATGACGATGATTCATAATGAAACGTCAACCGGGGTGATGTCGCCACTGGCTGACATTGCCGAAGTAATGCGGAAATTCCCCGATGTGCTGTTTATTGTTGATACGGTATCATCAATGAGTGCCCTGAAGATTCCGGTTGATGAGTTGGGTATTGACAGCTGTATTTTTGGGGTGCAAAAGGCTTTTGCCCTTCCCCCCGGTCTTGCGGTGTTTACCGCCAGCGAAAAAGCACTTCAGCGGGCGGCCGGCATGGCGGGACGGGGATACTACTTTGACTTTGTGGAATTTGCGGCAAACGACGACAAGAACAATACTCCGTCAACCCCCTGCATTTCCTTGATCTATGCCCTTGATTGCCAGCTGCAGCGTATGTTTGCCGAAGGGTTGGAAAACCGGTGGGCTCGCCATGATGATCTCGCCTGTTATGTCCGCTCATGGTTAGGGGATCGTGGTTTTGCTTCATTTCCGGCGGCAGCGTATCGCTCCCAGACTCTTACCTGCAGTAGAAACAGCCGGGGTATTGATCTCAAATCATTGAAAAGCAACCTGGGAAAAGCCGGTTTTGCCTTTGATGACGGATACGGGAAGATAAAAGGGGAGACCTTCCGTATTGCCCACATGGGGGATATGACCCGTGCCGATCTGGATGAGTTGTTCCAGGCCATTGTGACCATTCTGCCGGAACTAGCCTGAAATAAAGATGCAACGTAGTAGGTATGCGGGGTGGTTCAGGGGAGATGAGGGCGACCCCGAGGAGCCGCCCCACACTATTCTATTATTCCTGTTCAAAAACATCCTTGCCTGCACCACACAGTGGGCAGCTCCAATCTTCCGGCAGTGCTTCAAAGGGGGTGCCGGGTGCGATACCGCGGTCCGGATCGCCTACGGCGGGGTTATACACATACTGACAGATGGTACAGATCATTGGTTCCATGAAAGTGTGCTCCTTGTGAGATAAATTGTGCCCTGTTGAAACTGAACAGGGGACTTCGGTATGTGAGGAGTTTAACATGTTCACCGAAGATGTCAACTGACAGTAACTGGCACACCCATCATATATCCATGCCCGAATGCGCTGCACGGGGCAGAAATCGAGACAAATTATGTTATTTGAGTCACTTCCCGTTGGCCCCCTCTCTGTGAACTGTTTTGTTATTGCTTGCCCGACGACCCATGAAGGGATCGTGGTTGATCCGGGAGGTGATGTTGAACAGATAGTTGAGCTGGTTCGTAAACATCAACTGACGATCCGGGCGGTGATTAACACCCACGGTCATTTTGATCATATCGGTGGTAACCAGCAGGCGGTGGCGGCTTTTGGTGCCGGCCTGATGATCCATCGGGATGATGAACCGATGTTACAGCGTTGCGCCGAGGTGGCTCGCAACTATGGAATCCAGTGCCAAAATTCCCCCCCCGCCGATAGTTTTCTGGAGGATGGTGCGGAAATTTCCTTCGGTACCTGCCATCTGAAGGTGCTGCATACGCCGGGTCACACGCGGGGGGGGTGCTGTCTGTACTTTGAAAAGGAACGGCTCGTTGTCACTGGCGATACCCTGTTTGCCGACTCCATCGGTTGTACCGATCTGCCGGGCGGTTCCCACCAGCAACTGCTTGATTCGATTACCAGTAAACTGTTCACCCTGCCCGATGACGTGACAGCCTATCCGGGGCACGGCGTATCAACAACAATCGGGTACGAAAAAGCCAATAATCCCTACTTTTGAGAAGAGGCTCCATGCTCAAAAATAAAACGATCATACTTGGCGTCTGCGGCGGTATAGCGGCCTACAAGGCGGTTGAGCTGCTCAGACTCCTGACCCGAGGCGGGGCGGACGTACATGTTATCATGACCCGCTCGGCACAGGAGTTCATTGCTCCCCTGACCTTTCAGGCCCTGTCAAATCATCCGGTTCACACCGAACTATTCAACCTGATCGGCGAAGATGAAATCGGACATATCTCGCTGGCAGACCGGGCGGATCTCTTCCTCATCGTGCCTGCCACAGGAAATATTATTGGTAAAATTGCCGGTGGGATTGCCGATGACATGCTGACCACCACGGTGATGGCCACCACGGCACCGGTGCTGTTCGCACCGGCCATGAATGTGAATATGTACCGGAACCACCTCTATCAGGAAAATGAAGAAAAGCTTCGTCGCCACGGTTATCATTTCGTGGCACCGGTCTCCGGGCGTCTTGCCTGTGGCTGGGAAGGGGAGGGGAAGTTGGCGGCACCAGAGGCTATCTTTGAGGCCGCCGTTGTGGCTTTAACCCCCCAGGATCTGGCCGGAAGAGTGATTCTGGTGACCGCCGGGCCGACCCGGGAGGAGCTTGATCCGGTCAGGTACATCAGTAACCACTCATCGGGAAAAATGGGCTATGCCCTGGCTCGGGCTGCCCGGCACCGGGGTGCCCGGGTGATTCTGGTCAGTGGGCCGACCGCACTGCCGTATCCGGAAGGGGTTGAGGCCGTTCCTGTTGTGAGTGCTACGGATATGCTGGACGCGGTTATGTTGCATGTTGATGGTTGTGATGCGGTTATCAAGGCGGCGGCCGTTGCCGATTATCGGCCGGAAATGCGTAATGGCACTAAAATCAAGAAACAGGGGGATACTATTTCTCTGGAGCTGGTGAAAAATCCGGATATTCTTGCCCTGCTTGGCAGTCGGGAACGGCGTCCCTTTCTCGCCGGATTTGCGGCAGAAACCGATAACGTCGGTGGCAATGCAGAAAAGAAATTGACGGCGAAAAACCTGGATATGATTATTGCCAATGATGTGAGTCAGGAAGATGCGGGTTTTAACGTGGATACCAACAGGGCTCTCCTCCTCTTCAAAGAGGGGGGCAGTCATGAGTGTGAACTCATGACGAAAGATCAACTTGCCAACGTAATTCTTGATGTCATTAGTGCCAGACTGCCAACGCGCTGATTTCACTACGTGTGGCACGGTTTTGTCTTGACTTGACGTGGTTAAAGTATTACCTTTTTAAGGTTTCTAACCCATGTGGAGGTACCACCCGTGGCCATAATCCTCGGTGCCGGAATTATCGTGAAACTTGTTCTGCTGCTGCTCCTGAGCTTTTCGGTTATTTCCTGGGCTATTATCCTTTTTAAATTCTTTCAGGTGCAGCGGGCCAAGAGTGAATCGGAACGTTTCATGGATTTCTTCTGGAAGTCAAAACATTTTGACGCCATAGCCTCTCAGGTTGATCGTTTTGCCCATTCTCCCTTGACGGTGCTCTTTAATGAGGGGTTCAGTGAACTGAAAAAAGTTGTTGAAAATGACGCGAAGAGTACCAGTAGCAGCGCGCTCAGTACAGATTTAGGGGGCGTGGAAAACGTTTCCCGCGCACTCCGCCGTGCCACGAATTCGGAAATAACCCGCCTGGAAAAATACCTGACTTTTTTGGCAACAACCGGCTCTACATCACCTTTTATCGGACTTTTTGGTACGGTATGGGGTATTATGACCGCCTTTGAAGGGATCGGTAAAAGCGGTTCCGCTTCTTTGGCCGTTGTGGCACCCGGTATCGCCGAAGCACTGATTGCAACAGCCATCGGTCTGGTGGCGGCAATTCCTGCCGTTATGGCATTTAACCATTTTCAGCATAAAATACGTGTCTTGATAAATGAAATGGACAGTTTTTCGTCGGAATTTCTTAATATTGTCCAGCGTAATATAGCGGGGAAGTGATCCATGGCCATGGGAGGACAGAACCATAACCGGAGTGTCATGGCGGAGATCAATGTAACGCCGCTGGTGGATGTCATGCTGGTGCTGTTGGTCATCTTTATGGTTACCGCGCCGATGATGCAGCAGGGGGTGCAGGTGAATCTCCCCAAGGCTGACACCAAGGCCATGGCACCCCCGACTGAGGAAGCGGTGGTTGTTTCCGTGGATAAAAACGGCAGGATATTCGTTGATAAAACCGAAATTCCGGCGGAAGATCTGCGTAAACGGCTGACTGCCATGTTTATTACCCGACAGAAGAAAGAGGTGCTGCTCAAAGCCGATGCCGGTGTGCCCTACGGGGATGTGGTGCGGGCCATGGCTGAGATCAAGGGTGCAGGTATCGAACGTCTCGGTATGGTAACGGATCCGGCTGTCAAATAATGACCTCCCGTACTCCACAAATTGACACCGGTGTGGGTGCCAGTTTCATAGTTTCAGCCGTCATTCATCTGGCGGTTTTTTTATTGCTGGCATGGTGGGGGGTGTTGACCCCTCCGCGTCCGGTGGTGCCGGAGACCTATTATGTGGATATGGTAACCGCCCCCGCACCGGAACCACAGCCTGCGGCTGCAGCGGAGTCGGTCGCCCCGAAGCCACACCCTGCACCACCGGTGCGGGTGAAAACTCCTGTTCAGGTACACTCGCCGGTTAAGGCGGCAGTCAAGCCGACTGGTAAGCCTGCCGTCAAATCGGCAGTGGGAGTTAGTGCGCGACCGGTCGCAAAGGCGGCAGTTCGGGCTGAACCTGTTCAAGAAACCCCGGGTGCGGCAGAAGACTTTAATGAACGACTTGCCCGATTGCAAGGTAAAGCTGAGGCTCAGCAGTATGAGGAACGGCTCAAAAAGCTGAACGGGAGAAAAAAGGCGGTGGGAACCGGAAAAGTACCCGCACCGGCAGCGGGAAGTGGCGACCCCGGCCGTTATATAAAGACACGCCTTGACGAAGCTTTAAAAGTTACAATTAGTTATAAATCAAAAAAGCCGTTTGTAAAGGTGAGTCTGGTGATATCGGGAGAGGGGAAACTCTCCCAGATGAAAATTATTGAAACAAGTGGTGATGCAACCTTTGGACTGGCCGTTATGCGAGCCGTTGATCTCGCCAATGAGACGTTTGTTGCCCCCCCCGGATCCATTGGTAACCGGTTTGAAGTAATATTCCATCCGGAAGACATTAAAAAATGAGCTGGTTACTGGCTTGACGGATATGACTATGAAACTTTTGTGTCTCCTGTTTTTTCTCCTGATACTCCCGGTTACCCTGTCTGCCCAGTCGGGGGCGATTGAAGTGACTGCACCGGGCAATCGGTTCCTTAAGCTGGCGGTCGATGCGCCACGCTGCACCGATGCTCTTGCTAACCCGGCTACGGCAAAACTGGCGGTGGATGTGCTGGTCAATGACATGAATATGTCGGGGCTCTTTAGCGCAGAAGGGCGTGCCACCCCAGCGGCATCACGGGAGCAGTTGCTGGCTGACTTCAATTATACTCCCTGGGTAACTGCCGGATTTGATATGCTGGTTAAGGGTGAGTACAGTCTGAAAAGCGGCGGACTGACGGTCGAATATCGTCTGTATGACATCATCAACCGCAAGATGGTAACGGCGCAACGCTATCATGGTTCCACCAAGGATATCAGGCGTTTCAGCCATCAGTTTGCGGATGAGATCCTGCGGGTCATTACCGGTGAGAAGGGGATTTTTACCACAAAAATAGCCTATGTTGCCAGTCATACCGGCAATAAAGAAATTTACGTCATGGACTGGGATGGCGGTAATCCACTGCCGCTGACTAAAAATGGCTCCATCAACATGAACCCGGATTTTTCACCGGACGGTCGTGACGTAATCTTCAGTTCGTACAAACGGGGAAACCCGGATATGTATCGCCGCTCCCTGTCGAACAGTTCCGAAACGCTCATTTCAAACCGGAAGGGGCTTAACATTACCGGTAACTGGTCTCCTGACGGGGGATCCATTGCGTTAGCACTCAGTAAGGATGGTGATGCCGAGATCTACACCATCGACAGGGAGGGGGGGCATCCGGTTCGTTTGACGAAGAGTCCGGCTCTGGATCTCTATCCCGCCTGGTCACCGGATGGTAAGCGGATCGCCTTTGTCTCTGATCGTTTGGGGAAACCTCAAATCTTTATCATGAACTCCGATGGCAGTGGGGTGAAGCGGTTGACCACCTCCGGAAATTACAACGTCAATCCCCGCTGGTCACCAAAGGGGGATAAGATTGTTTTCTCCCGCTTGTCCGGTTCCGGCTTTAATATCATTACGATTTCTCCCGATGGTTCTGGGGAATCCCAGCTTACGGCTGACGGCAACAACGAAAACCCCTCTTGGTCGGGAGATGGGCGCTTCATCTGTTTTAGTTCAAAACGGGGTGGTGGCGATGGAATATATGTCATGCGTGCCGATGGTTCGGGGCAGATGAAAGTATCACAATCCAAGGGAAAGTACTTTCAGCCGGTCTGGTCCCGTCGGTGATGACCGGTAAAATGTCTGGTACCGAAGACATTAGAGGTTGCAATACTAACGCTGTTATGTATAATCCGTCTGTAGGTTTTACAGGGGCATTTTGCCCATTATAACTAGTCAAAACAGGAGTTTCGTATGAAAAAGTACTGGGTACAAACGTTAGCAGGCATCAGTATGTGTGCCTTGCTTGCCGGTGGATGTACAAACAAGGGTGTGAAAAAAGAGGATGCATTGGCCTCGGGTGTTACTTCAGAAAGTAGTGATGCCGAAATTGCTCGGGCTGCCAAGGCAAAGGCCGATGCAGAGGCACGGCTGCGGGAAGAGGCTGAAGCGAAAAAGCGGGCGGCTGCCGAAGCAAAGCCGGTGGAGATTGTGCCGGCCACTGATGTGACTGACAGCCGTCGAGAAGCACTGAATAGTGCTATCGCTCCTGTTACCATCGGTAACTTGTTTGAAACGGTTTATTTCGACTATGACAAGTCAGAGCTGCGTCAGGATTCCCGTGATGTTCTTGCTAAGAATGCCGAAAAAATCCTCAAGTCATATGCCGATGCCAAAATTATCGTGGAGGGGCATTGTGATGAGCGGGGTTCTGCCGAATATAACCTGGCTCTGGGGGAACGGCGTGCCAAAGCGGCTCAGAAATACCTGACCACGCTGAACGTGAAGGCCGCCAATCTTTCGATTGTCAGCTATGGGAAAGAAAAACCGGCCGTGTCCGGCAATGACGAAGCTGCCTGGGCTAAAAACCGCCGCGCAGAGCTCGCAGTCATAAAATAAGTATTTCCATACCTGTCTCCTTACAAGACCACCTCGGTGAAGCCATTTTGGCGTGCCGGGTGGTCTTTTTCTGTCCTTATTGTGGGACTATTGACAGATAGCTTGACAAAGCCAACTATTTTTGTGATAGTTTGCCGCCTTTTTTCAGGTAATACACCTTCTATCCTCATGAGTGGAGATCATACGTTATGGCATCAAAACCGAAATGTGCAAAAGAATCACCGTCACAAACAGCTGAAGCTTCATCGGTTATGGAAGAGGTTGCGCCGCTGGATGTTGTTCCGGCTGCAGCTGCTGTACCTGCAGCACCACGCGCTGTGAAGGATCCACGGTGGCAGGAAATACAGGGCATACTTGAGAAACTCAAGGATGATACCCTGCGGGAAATACGCAAATCAGTCAAAAACGGTACTGAAGCGGTGGCGGCAATTGAGCCGGGTGGGGATATTTATGACCAGGCTTCTTCCGAAAGGGATCGTGAGCTCGGTCTGTTGTTGGGTGATCGGGAGCGGGAAAAAATTCACAGTATCGATGAAGCGCTGCTGCGGATAGATGAAGGGGACTATGGAGTGTGCGAAGAGTGCGATGAGGATATTCCGCTCGGTAGGCTGAAGGCGATGCCCTTTACCCGCCACTGCGTGAAATGCAAGTCCGAAATTGAAAAACTTCAGGCCCAGACCAAGCGGGTAGAAGAAGAACGCGCCTATCGGGAAATTCCTCTCGGCTCCGAAGAGGATGAGTCCTGATTATCGGCTGACTTTCCTGCGGGAAAGGCATTTCAGAGCCCGTAGCAGCAAGCCCCGCTCAATGGCCATGGCATCGTGGGGGCAGAGCTCGCGACAGCACCAGCAGCGAATACAGCGCGCCTTGTCTATGGACAGCGCGCTGTTTGTTATGGTGATGGCCTCTGGGGGGCAGGCGTCGCGACAGATGCCGCAGAGTACACAGACGGCATGGTCCGCGGTTGGATAGGAGGTTAGTTGATTTTTCAATGCCGTTGCCAGAAAGGGGGGGAGGCCGAAGCGGGGATCGAGCCCCGTCGGCAGTGTGAAGGTCATTGCCGTTACGCTTGCATAGGGTGTTCCCTTAAGTTCAATTTCGCTCAGTCTGGCTCCGGCAAGCCCCCTGGCGACGGCTTCTTGTTCTAACGGTAACAGGTCAGATGGTATGCCTGCCAGTCGGGCCGCGATAACATCGACGGCAAGCGGATTTATTCCCGCAATCAATATTCCCCGCTGGATGGGGGTGCCGCTCCCCGGGCCGTTCCCTTCCATGGCCGTAATTGCATCGACGATAGTGAGTGTTGTTTTTTTCAGAAGGGAGATTTCCAGGAGCAGGCGGGCGAACATCTGTCGTGAGCTGCCCGCCTTGAGGTGCCAGGCCGCCTTCTCGGTGCCGATAACGGCACCAAACAGATTCTTGACGGCGCAGGTCATGGTCATCATCTCGTGGGTTTTCAGTTTTGGCAGATTGATGATTTTATCTGCCTCATGGTAACAGCGGGCGAGCTGAATTGAACGAAACGTTCCTTCTCCCCGCAGTTCCACGGGGTCGCAGAACTCGGTTAACCGGGCACCGCTCCGCTCCGCCGCTCCCTGGATGCCGCTTTTCTCTGCAACCTTACTGAAGCTGCCGATCCCCGGGCTGTCGCCGATCAGAGCCGTGCCGCCGGACTCAATAACCAGTTCTGCGACGACCTGAACCAGTGCCGGATGGGTGGTCACCGCCTTGTCGGGGCTTTTGGCCGCCAACATGTTGGGTTTGATAAGCACCCGGTCACCGGGGGTGATAAACGCTGACATTCCCCCCAGCGGTTCCAAGAGCTTGGTCACCGCACGTCTTATTTCCGGGAGTTCGTAGTTGGCTGCTGTTTCAAGGGAGACGGTTTCCACGTGATTCCTGTACATAAAAAAACCCGGAAGAGACTCTTCCGGGTTGATTTGTAGAAATTGATTGATGCGAATTAGTTCGGGTATACCGAAACTTTCTTGCGATCTTTACCAAGGCGCTCAAAGGCTACGACGCCTTCGATCAGTGCAAAAAGGGTGTAATCCTTGCCGCAGCCGACATTGTTGCCCGGATGGATCTGTGTGCCACGCTGACGATAAATGATATTACCGGCTTTTACCGTTTCGCCACCAAACTTTTTGCAACCAAGGCGTTGTCCGCCGGAGTCACGACCGTTTCTTGAACTACCACCTGCTTTTTTATGTGCCATTTCCGTATCTCCTGGGAAAAATAATTAAACCGTGACTATGCAGTAATTTTTTCAATTTTGAGAACGGTCAGGAACTGACGATGACCGCGCAATTTACGGGAATCCTTACGGCGTTTCGACTTGAAAACCAGGACCTTTTTACCTTTGCCCTGCACTGCAATCTTGGCAGTTACCGATGCACCGGCTACGAGAGGAGCACCAACGACGGTTTTTTCTCCGCCTACCATGAGGATCTCAGCGAATTCGATGCTATCACCGATCTCACCCTGAAGTTTTTCAACTTTGAGGAAATCCCCTTCAGCTACTTTGTACTGCTTGCCACCTGTCTTGATAACTGCATACATATGCCATCTCCATCCGCTTCTGATTTTTAAAGAGTTTTGGAATATAGATTCTTAACATCAACAAGTCAAGCATAAAATACACAAAACGCTCTCTGAGTCACTTAATCGGCGGTTGCTTACCCGAAAAGTTCATCAAAGATCGCCTGCACTGTGGTGATTTTATCCGCTTTCCAGGCGTTCGTGCCACAGAAAACCAGGCCGGTTTCCACGTCCCCCCGCTGGGCACGGTCGAGGGCAGTCACTATGCAAAACCGTTCACCCGACTCCTTATAGGAACATTTTTTCAGGCACCCCATGCGGCACGGGGTGTGAAGGTCTGTATCATACTGTCTGATTTTATGCTGGTTGCTGAGAATGGCACGTCCCGGCAGTCCGGCAGGGCTCATGATGAGGCCGATATCTTCCTGTGTGCAGTCCAGGTAGCGCTGCTTAAATTCATCACTGGCGTCACATTCTTCCGTGCAGACAAAGCGGCTTGCCATCTGCACACCGTCGGCACCCTG
The DNA here is from genome assembly GCA_903876875.1 of uncultured Geobacteraceae bacterium. Lineage (GTDB taxonomy): Bacteria > Desulfobacterota > Desulfuromonadia > Geobacterales > Pseudopelobacteraceae > JACRCG01. Next base: position 21,355 of record CAIRBT010000081.1, on the reverse strand, counting down.
AGCCATGGCGTACTCGAAATCTGCTCGGTCCCAGACGCCACCGGCTGCGATGACCGGAATGTTGACGCCGTATTCATTACGGAAAAAAGCCTTTATTTCGCGCACGGTGGCATACTGATCGTATTCACCAGTGCCGATATTCTCGATTTTCTCTCCCAGGTGACCACCGGCGGTATCCGGGTCTTCCACCACCACCGCATCGGGCATCCGGTTGTAGCTCTTACGCCATTTTCGTGCAATGAGCTGGGCGGCGCGCAGTGACGAGACGATGGGAACCAGTGCCACATCGGGGTGATCCATGGTCAGTTCGGGCAATCCCATGGGGAGGCCGGCACCACAAACGATAACCTTTGCCCCTCCCTCTATGGCAGCTTTGACCAGTGGCTCAAAGTCGGAAAGTGCAACCATGACGTTAACGCCGATGACACCATCGGGGGCAATCTGATAGGCTTTGCGTAATTCCTCTTTAAAGGCCTCCGCCTCTGCCTGGAAAAAATTCTTGCCATCATAGAGGCCGCTGTTGAGGGCAATACCGGCTGCTGCCACCAGTCCGACTCCACCGCATTTGGCAACGTGCCCGGCGAGACTTCCTGCGGAAACGCGTACTCCCATGCCCCCCTGTATGACCGGATATTTTAACGTATGTATGCCAATTTGTAGTGGTTGAGTCATGTTGATGCTCCTCTGGTGGCTGTATTTTGTGCTATAATAGCAACTCTTTGCCCCGAATAAGTGTAATACTTTTGTAAAAGTGTGGTGAACGGAGCAACGGCCGTCAGTTTTTTACTGGACTTGTTGGCAAAATCTCACTAGAATCTAACAGTTTATTCAGTAATAGGGGAGTGAGCGATGGAACAGGACAAACGGGAATATTTTAAAAATATCCTTAATGAGGAGTTGAAGCAGTTGCTCGGTGAAGCCGGTAAAACCGTTACGGAAATGACTTCGGATGCTTCGAGTTTCCCCGATCCTACTGATCGTGCGACCCAGGAGTCGGATCGTAACTTCGAATTGCGCATCAGGGATCGCGAACGGAAGTTGATTAATAAGATCAAGGATGCTCTTGATCGCATAGAAGCCGATGAGTTCGGGATTTGTGATGATTGCGGCGAAGAAATCGGTGAAGCCCGGCTCAAGGCACGTCCGGTGACGACCCAGTGTATTGACTGCAAAATGGCCGCCGAAGAAAAGGAACGCCGAATTTGAGCCGTGTGAGTTGTGCGGGATAACTAATGAATGCTCATGAAGTATTACAGTCTCCTGAGTCCGCCCACCGTATGTCTGAGCTGACACTGCTGTATCAGTTCAGCAATACCATGTTGTCCACCATGCGCCTTAATAAGCTGACGCATCTTGTACTTACGGCGATTACCTCCCCCTCTTCCCAGCTCTTCGAGCGTGCGCTTCTCTTTCTCCGCAATGAGAAAACCGACGTGTTGCAGGGGATGCTGGCCGTCACCCGTCGGTTGTCCAGCGGTCTACAGATAGTCGGTAGTCAGGATGCCCTGGAAAGCAGATGGGAAATCAGTGATGAAACCATTGCAGAGCAGCGTTCCGCTGAGTTCTGTGCTCAGGTTCGTTTAACGCGGCTCGAAGTTGATGCCGTTTGTCCGGTGATACAGCGTGTCGTTTTCGAGCGGGGTATCTGCCATTCGGATGAAGCCCACTGTCATATCTGCCCGACATGTACTGCTGTCAGAGAGCTGTGTCAGGGACGTTTCGCGGCCGTACCACTGGTCTCCCGCGATGTGACCATTGGCATGATAGTGGTTGACAACCCGGACACCGACAGCGAAATATCCTCCGTCAATCTGCATTTTCTCCAGTTGTTGGCCAATCAGGCCGGCATGGCAATCGAAAATTCCATGCTCTATACCCGCATTGAAGACGCCAATGCCAACCTCAGATACGCCCGGGAACGGTTACTCCATGGGGAACGGTTGGCTTCCATCGGCGAGATGGCGGCTAATCTGGCACACGAACTGAAAAATCCCCTCATAACCATAGGTGGTTTTGCCGGTCGGTTGCTGAAATCACTTCCTGCCTCAACAAGGGAGCATGGGTACGCCGATACTATTGTTTCAGAAGTGGGACGGCTTGAGCTGATGCTTACTGAAATCCTCGATTTTTCACGCAAGCCGACCATCTGCTTCTGCCCCTGTGATATCGTGGGCATCATCAGCGATAGTCTTGCCAACTGTGCGACCGCCTTTGAGGATCGTAATATTGCGGCCTCTTTTTCCGGTAGTGATGTTCCGTTAATCCTGCTTGGTGATTCCCATCAGATAAAGCAGGTGTTCCTCAACCTGATCCTTAACTCCTGTGATGCCATGCCGGATGGGGGGCGGTTGGAGTTGCGTGTCAGAAAGTCTCAGCGTGACGGAGCATCGGTGGTAGTGGTGACTCTGGAAGACAGTGGTGGTGGCATTCCCGATAATATGCTTTCCCAGATATTTAATCCATTTTTCACCACCAAGCATCACGGCACCGGTTTGGGGCTCGCCATAGCCAACCGGATAATTGTCAACCATCTTGGTTCCATACAGGCGCATAACACTGAAAATGGGGCGTTATTTACGATCGTGTTGCCGCTCGTTGAAGATACAGAGGGGATGTAGTGGCACCTGCGGAGAACATCTCTGGTTAAAGAGAAACCGGCACCACCAGTGAGAGTTCATTACTGGTGGTGCCGGTATCGGTTGGAATCGGTGTAAACTTCTTTCTGCTTTATAAATTCAAGACTCTATTTTTTAATAATATAATTAACCGCGATATTCTTTGGGCGGGTTTCGGAACCGCCGCTTGGCAGAACGTCGATTTTGTCAATGTTATTAAACCACCCACCTGACGTTCCCGGGTCAATTACTGTTACACCATTAGCATTGTCTGGGCTGGCGGTCGTTCTCCTACCTTGAGCACTTACGCCATGGTCATGATTTGCAAAGGCATCCGATTGTACTGAGCCTACATTGCTTCCAGATTTGCCAGCACCTTCTGCTCCGCGCGTTCCCGTGTCGAAGTCACGATTCGCACCGTTATCCAGCCCCCTCAAAAAACGACCCCGCATGTCGGGCAATACTAACGTACCGGTTGCACTCGTTGTGCCATACAGCAACTGGTAGAGCGCAACATAATCAGTATTCAAAGTGCTGGTTATGGTAACGGAGGCACCGTTGCACATTACCCATCCTGGAGGGGCGGTGACCCCCATGTATGCTACGACAGTCCCTGCGGGAATCGTCATTATCGGTGCCCAGCTCAAGTTGCCACCGGTATCGCTGGCAAGCACTTGACCGTTGGTACCAGGGGCGGCTGGCGGCAAGCTCAGGGTGTATTCGCTGTTGATGGTTGTAGGGGCAGCGAAACCTATTTTTTTGTTGCTGCTGTTGGAGAAGCTAAGTGACTTGCCTGCACCAAGTATTGTGTTGCCGTTCAGGGATACCGCACCCGTACCGGTGGTGAAGGTACTGCTGCCATTGATAATTGTGTTATTCAAGGAGGTGGTGCCGGTGACAGTAAGATTGCCGCTCAAGGTGAGATCCTTGCTCCAGCTTGGGGCTGCGTTTGCAGCGGATGTCAGTATCAGGCCACTGGTGTCCGTTTTCAGACTGCTCAATGTTGTGGCATTGGATGCATAGAGCAGGCCACCGACGGCAAGGTTACTTCCCAGTCCGGTACCGCCGTTTGCCACCGGCAGCGTGCCGGTAACATCAGTGCTGCTGGTAAGATTTACGCTGCTCTGCTTTGCCAGACGCCCGAAGGGTTGCCCTTCCGTCTTTGTAATGGTGAGTGTGCCGGTAGCATCAAAGGAGCCGTCACCGCTTACGCTCTGAGCTGTAAACGCTTTATTGATATTACCAATCAAAATCTGGCCAGCAGTCGGTGCTGTGTTTGGTACAATCGCTGCCTTGGTCTGCACGTCATTGGTCACATTGCCGAGCCCTACATCCGCTGAGGTCGGGTTTTTGTAGCTCAATAGACCCGAGCCGTTGTTATTTAACCAGCCACTGCTGTTTGTCAGTGTACCAAAGCTGTTCAGGTTGGCGGAGGCGTTCTGTTTGTCGTTAAAAGCCTTGAAATCAGTGGCAGAAAGATAACCATCGGTGGTGCCGTCGGCTTTGGTAATGCTGATGGTTGGTACGGGGCCACCGGAGGATAGTACCGGTGCCGAAACCTTAATGTCGGTGACGGTACCGGATATAGGAGTTGTCCAGCTCAAAATGCCGGTGCCGTCGGTGGCAAGGACTTGATTGCGTGTGCCCGCAGTTGGCGGAAGGGTCAGGGTATACAAGGTGGTGTTGGATGGGGCTGTCAGGTTGACGCCAGAGCTGGAGATGTCAGAATAAGCTGCTATTTTTACACCGAAAGAGGGCGTCGTAGTAGACAGTACGGGAGTGTTGGTGCTGGTCGTATTCTGGGACATGATACGGAGACCCTGTACCTTAACCGCACCGGGAGCCAGGATCCCCTTACCGGCAGAGAGAACAACATCCCCACCTGTACCGTTGCCACCAGAACCGCCACTGATGGTAACCGAACCAGCCATCCCCACTTCGTTCATTCCGATGAAGTCACCGCCGGTAAGCACGACTGAACCGCCGACAGCTGTGTCCTGGTCATTATCCACTGCAGCACCGCCCGTAAGCTTAATTGAGCCAGCTTTTGGTATAATACTGGTGCTTCCACCGGTCAGCAGGGTAAAGTCCGTGGCCTCTGTCGTCGTGACGGTTGTCAAACTACTCGTACTGATAATGTCACTGTTGGCGCCACTGGCAGCCCTGGAGCTGACACTGTCGGCCATACTGTGTACAAATTTCGTTGTGGCAATTTTGTCGCTGTTGTCCACTATGTCCTGGGTGGCGGCCAGAGTGTCGCTTGGCAGTGTTGATCCTGCACTCAGTTTTGTGGCAGTAGTTGCAGTAATGGCGTTGCCGGACACGCTACCGATAATCACGTTGCTGAAGGTTTTCGTGCCGTTGATGGTTTCCGAGTCGGTCAGATTGACGAAGTTACGGGTGGTGCTGCCGGTTCCCCCCTTGGTGACCGGCAGGATGCCGGTGACGTCGGCGGTAAGTGATGCCTGAGATTTGGTTGCAAATGTACCCAGACCGGAAATATCAGCCACCGGAATGGAGGTGGAAGCGGTCAGGGCGTTGGTGCCTGAGCCTTTCACATAGCCGGTCAAGGCAGTACTCCCCGTTCCCCCCTGGGGTACGGTGATGGCGGTCTTCAGGCCGGAAAGGCGGGTGATGTCAGCGTTGCTTCCGCTGGCGGCCTTGCCGTTAAGTGCGGTCTGCATTGCCAGACTGACAGGCTTGTTCATGTCAGTGGTGTTGTTCACGTTGCCCAGATTAAGGTCAGCAGCAATGAGACTTACGTTTCTGTTCAGGCTACGGCCGTTGATGGTGGTTGATGTACTCACCTTTCCAGTCAGGGCAGCTGCCAGATCACTTTGGTTGGTAAGGGTACCTTTAATAGTTCCCCAGGTGCCGCCTCCGTTAACAGCTCCATCCACACATCTCCATGATGTACTGGAGGTGCTATAGCCCAGTATCTGGCCATCGTTACAGGAGAGTGACAAGGTGTCGGCACTGTCGGCGTTAATGGTTCTGAAGGCAAATGGTGATGCAGACAATTCATGCCGAGGCACCATTTCGGTATCGGTGCCTACCTTTACCCCCAGGTAATATACTTTATCAAAGCTTAATTCGAGAGCATTACTCTTTCCAAGGAGTACCGTGTAGCCCCCCTTTACGACAGGCACTGCACTCAGACTCTCCGTCCAGAGGGGAGAGCCCACGGTGGCGTCCTCATAGAGACTGAAGGTCATTTGGGCAGCGCCAGTGAAGGTGACATTGTCGGGGGTGGCGGCGAGATACCCCTGGTACGAGATCGTGCGGGGAATGGCACTCCAGGCACTTTGGCCTGTCATGAGCAGCACCGCCATGATGACTGATGTGATGAGCGTTTTCATAACTAATTTCCTCCTTAAATAAAGTAACTGCACAACCGTATCTGTTCTGTTCGTCGTTATTCTCTTATGCAGCACTCACGACAATAAAAAAAAATTACCGACTTAATATTATTTTTTTTATTTGTAATATCAAATTATTATGTGCCGAAATTGGTTCTTCTCTTGTGGTCATTTTGTCTACCCGTGTATTCGTTATGGGTAGTTGTGCTTGGGATGCCGGTGCATGTCATGCCGTAATTGGCTGTTATTGCTTGTAATCATTGGACTTTTCTGTTTGACGTCGTTGTGGTTGTTTTGGAGAGGTAGTGGTGGGAAATACTTGATTATGCCTCGTAACATAATGAATTTATAAATAAATTAAGGTTCAGGGCATTTTCTGGTGGGGAGCTGTAACATGAGTAACCAAAATGTAATTGAGAAACTGCTTGAGGAGGTGGCGCTATGTGCCGGGAAAACAAATTATCTTTTTTAGTAACTATTCAGCATATGGCAATATCAAAAAGGCCTGGCATGTAAAGACCGTGCTGAATAGTTACGTTTTATTTTCTGCACGGCCAGCAGTGTCAATGCCGCCCACAACCACTGTAAACAGCGCACAGAGCCTTCTCAGGCCACTATAGACTCGGTGTCGCGGTGTAGCGAATTTTCGAAAAAACACCTAAAAACTGTGTCAAGAACTTTTTTAAAAAAATCAAAAGTAATTATTCTGAATAGTTACCATTCTTATCAGATTAACTAATACATATTCGGATTATTACTGTTATTTATTGTTCATTAAGTTATGTAACTCTGTGTGTGGTGGTCGCCGGTGGAGTGTGGCGATTGCTTTGGTTGGACGCTTTGTATTATGGTTAGGCAAACTACTGCTGATCAGGCGTTCGAGATAGGTTTGTGTTCGAAGTTACCAGTTTGGTTGGGGGGGGGCGTACGGTTAGGGATGTGTAATTGAGGCTGCACTTGGGTTTTTTTATTGGGAGCCAACTGCACACAGGCGGTGTTCGTAGTACACTATGGCATATTTTGCCAAGGGAGTACTCCGTTTTCCCGCTACTCTCCCCCCCAGGTGCCGAACCCTCCGGAAGGGGTGTCAACGACTGTCTGTGCTGCCGGTGATGGTGCCATGGGGGTGCCCTTGGGGAGTTTCGCCGGTGTTGCTGCCGGGACGACGGCAGGCAGCAGATGGTGCTGATCCGGGGAACGGCGGGTCAGCGGCTTTTTGCCCAGGGGGATGATGCCGAGTTTTGGGTCAAGAAGTGCAATCTCGTCAAAGAGACAGGCGTAGTCGATGCCGTTGTCACGCCCCTTCCAGTTGACGTGGAAGTGACCGAAAACCCAGTGGCGCGGCTTGACCAGGGGGCGTAGTTCGGCCAGCGTATGTTCGGTCGGATCACTGATGTCGTTCCGATTGTGGATCGGGAGCTGGAATTTAATGTCCGGTGGACAGGTGTGGGTCAGAAACAGGTCAACCGGCCCACGGGCCGCCGACTGCCGGGTTGTCATAATATCAACTTCTGTGGGTATCTCATCGTCAAACCAGGACTCCCCCGGAATCCGCTTGTGGCGGTCAATGGAGATGGCACCCCCCAGACAGAGGACACTCCGGTCGTCAATGTCGTAGCGCTCTCCCCGCAGCAGGTAATAGACATGGGGGGCGGCTCGCCCGACTCTGCCGCCGAAACGCTGTTCCAGGGGGAGTGAGCGGAGGCGGGGCATATGTTCATGGTTGCCGTCGATGAAGAGCGTGGTCCAGGGGCGGGATGACAACCAGGTGAGCATCTGTTCCTCATGCTTGGTGATGCCGCCGTGGGCGTAGATCACCTGAAAATCTCCGACAATGATGACGAAGTCTTCCCGGTCAAGAGATTCCCCCTCGGGAAAGTGCTCCGGTGACAGTCGGTGAATGCCCCGGGCACCATGGGTGTCGCCGGTGATTAGTATGGCCATTGGTCGCCCCGTTTCATCGTTACCTATTCCCTATGACATGAAGAGCGGCATGGCAGAGGGGGGAATGAGTCCCGCCTCTGCTGCACGTTCCATCAAACAGGTGATTGCCCGCTCCCCCTCATCCCCTAAATTCTCTGAAAAATCGTTAACATAGAGATCGATGTGGGCAGCGCAGACCTGCCGGCTCATCTCCTGGGCATGCTCTCCGATGTACGCTGCCGCCTGATCCGGATGACTGCGTGCGTAGTCAACCCCGGCCCGCAAGGCCCGCTCGATGGCGGCGATGGTTCCGGCACCGAGGGAGCGACGGGCGACGATGCCGCCGAGGGGGATGGGGAGGTTGGTCTCCTGTTCCCACCATTCACCCAGATCCAACAGTTTATGGAGTCCGAAACCTGCATAGGTAAAACGGGACTCATGGATGATCAGACCTGCATCGACGGTGCCGCTGAGGACGGCATCCATGATTTCGTTAAACGGCATGGTAATGAAGGTGTCCAGGTGGGGATCGAACAGTCTCAGTAACAGCAGCGCGGTGGTGTAGCGCCCCGGTATGGCGATGGTCTTGCCCCGTAGCATGGCCGGATCGAAGGCTTCGGTCGCCACCAGCAGCGGCCCGCACCCTCGCCCCAGAGCACTTCCCGAACGGAGCAGGGCGTACTGGTCACGGATGTGCCCCAACGCGTGGTAGGAAACCTTGCTGACATCAAGTGTGCCGGCCAGGGCCAGCTGATTGAGGGTTTCCACATCTTCAAGCCGCTCCCGATAGCTGATGCATTCTGCATCAATCAGGCTATGCACGAGGGGATAAAACATGAAGGTGTCGTTGGGACAGGGGGAAAAACCAAGGGTCAGTTGTCGTGTCATGGGCTCTCCGTTATCGTTCCAGAATAAAGGTCACCGGGCCGTCGTTCACCAGAGCCACCTGCATATCGGCCTGAAAAATGCCGGTCTCAACGGTGACGCCGCAGTTGCGGGCCGAGGCGACAAACAGTTCGTACAGCCGTTTCCCCTCTTCGGCCGGAGCCGCCGTGTCGAAGGAGGGGCGTTTCCCCTTGTTGCAGTTTCCTGCCAGGGTGAATTGGGACACGATGAGCAGGGAACCGCCCACATCAAGTAGCGAACGGTTCATTTTACCGGCCTCGTCGTAAAAGATGCGCAGCCCGCAGATTTTATCCGCAAGCCAGGCACCCTTCTGCTCGTCATCCCCTTTTTCTACCCCCAACAGCACCATGATGCCCTGGTCGATGCACCCCACGACAGTGCCTTCTATGGTGACACTGGCCGAGGTGACCCGCTGGATAACCGCTTTCATATCAGACCCTCACCAACTGATAGCTTCTGCTGCCGAGGCCGATTTTTTCCGCATGTTCCAGTTGTACCTCCCAGGGGATCTGGGGCCAGCAGCCACGGAACTTGTCTCCGCCCGGCTCGTGGCCCGATTGCAGGGCAGAGCCTTCATTGCCCCGTGCTGCATTGACCAAGTCGGCCGAGGCCTGGTCAATGGCCACCGGGTCGGTGGAAGCACAGAGGCCGATGTCATTGACGATGGGGGCATCGGAATGACCGTAGCAGTCACAGGCCGGGGATACCTGGGTGATAAAGTTGATATAGAGTGTTTTTCCCGCTTTGCCGGTCAGGGCACCTTTGGCGTATTCGGCCATTTTTCGCATCACCAGATCGGCCGCCTCATTCCACTGGATGTTGATGGCTTTGACCGGACAGACCGTGATGCAGCGGGAACAGCCGGCACAGGCGGCGGGATTGATGACAGCTTTGCCCCCTTCAAAGGAGATGGCGTTATGGGCACAGGAGCGGGGGCAGATGCCGCACCCGGTACAATTTTTCTGTGAAACTTTGGGGGCCACGGTGGAATGTTGAACCAGTTTACCCTTACGGCTGGCACATCCCATGCCGATATTTTTAAGGGCACCACCAAAGCCGGTCAACTCGTGGCATTTGAAATGGGTCATGGCGACAATGGCGTCGGCTTCGACTATTTCGGTGCCGATAAAGGTTGATTTGAGTAGTTCGCCGTCGATGGCCACCTCGGTTTCCGTAACCCCCCGCAGGCCGTCGCTGATGATGAGCGGAGCACCGGCACAGGAGTAGTCAAAGCCGTTTTCAATGGCACAGACGAGAGCCGATACCGCCTCTTTGCGCTGTCCGGGATAGAGGGTTGAGGAATCGGTCAGAAAGGGGAGTGCTCCCCGTTTTTTAATCTCTTCGACGACCCGCCGGGCGAAGACCGGACGGATATAGGTATGATTGCCTTTCTCACCAAAATGGATTTTGACGGCGGCCAGATCCCCTTCGGCGATGGTCTGGTCTAATCCGGCATGTATGAGTAATTTTGCAATCTTATCAAACAAGTTTTCTGTGTGGCCGGTGCGGAGATCACTGAAAAAGACTTCTGACATCCTGTTTCTCCTTTTAACTGTCATTTCTTGACTAGCGTCAAGTTATTAATCGAAAGAGCGGTATACTGTTCATAGCATAAAACGAAGTAAAACTCACACATGAAACCACTAAAAAGGAGAAACAACAATGAGCATGTTTTGTAATCAATGTGAACAGGCAGCAAACGGGACAGGCTGTAACATTTCAGGCGTGTGCGGTAAGAAGCCGGATGTGGCGGCATTGCAGGATCATCTGCTGTACGGCCTGAAGAGTCTGGCACTCTATGCCGACAAACTGGGGCGTAACGCTGAGATCGACCGCTTTACCATCGAGGGGCTCTTTACTACTGTTACCAACGTGGATTTTGATGCCGAGCGGATCGCAGGTATGATCACCCGCTGCTTCGAGTTGAAGGAACAGGCAAAGGCCGCCGCCGGTGTTACCCTGTCCGGGCCGGTTGCCGAGTGGAAGCCTGCCGCCGATGTTGCCGGCATGGTTGCCCAGGCGGAAGCCTATGGCATCAACAGTCAGCATGCCGATGCGGATATCCGCTCGATCATTGAAATCGTCATGTACGGGCTGAAAGGTATGGCCGCCTATATGGATCATGCCATGATCCTCGGCAGAACCGATGATGAGGTTATGGCATATTTCCAGAGGGCACTGGCCGCCACTACCAATGGCGACTTTGGCCTGATGGACTTCGTCGGTTTGGCCATGGAGTGCGGCAAGCAGAACCTGACCGTCATGGGGCTTTTGAATACGGCTCACACCGATGCCTATGGTCACCCGGTGCCGACCCCCGTACAGCTCGGTACCAAAGAAGGCAAGGCTATTCTGGTCACCGGACATGATCTGAAAATGCTGGAAGAGCTGCTCAAACAGACCGAAGGGAAGGGGATTAACATTTATACCCATGGTGAGATGCTGCCTGCCCATGGCTACCCCGGCCTGAAAAAATATTCCCACCTGGTGGGCAACTTCGGCGGTGCATGGCAGGATCAGGCGAAAGAATTCGTTAACTTCCCCGGTGCCATCATCTTTAACACCAACTGTATCCAGAAGCCGTCCGACAGCTATAAAGACCGGCTCTATACCTGGGGACTGGTGGCCTGGCCCGACGTCATGCACGTTGAAGGGTGGGATTTTTCGGCGGTTATCGAAAAAGCGTTGTCACTGCCCGGTTTCTCTGAAAATCCTGGTCAGGAAATTCTCACTGGTTTCGGTCACAATGCGGTGCTAGGGGTTGCTGATAAAATTATTGCTGCCGTCAAATCCGGTGCTATCAAGCATTTCTTCCTGATCGGCGGCTGTGACGGCGCGAAGTCGGGACGTAATTACTTCACCGAATTTGCCGAAAAACTTCCTTCGGATACGGTTATTCTGACCCTGGCCTGTGGCAAGTATCGCTTTAACAAGCTTGAGTTTGGCGATATCGGCGGCATTCCCCGTCTGCTGGATATCGGGCAGTGCAACGATGCCTACTCGGCAATCCAGATTGCCGTGGCTCTGGCCGGTGCCTTTGAATGCGGTGTCAACGACCTGCCGCTGTCGATGATTCTTTCCTGGTACGAGCAGAAGGCGGTGGTTATCCTGCTGACCCTGTTCCATCTCGGCATCAAGAACATCAAATTGGGACCAACACTGCCGGCCTTCATTACCCCGAACATCCTCAACTTCCTGGTTGAGAACTTTAACGTCGGCCCGATCACCACGGTTGAGGCAGATATGAAGGCGATCCTCGGCTAAGCCGGCTATCCGTGGCACGAAAACGCTTCACATCCTGTTGCCTCCGCCGGAAAAACCGGTGGAGGCAACAGCGTTTACGGATGGTATACGCTTCCCTTGTAAAATAATATTGCATTATCTTTACGAGATAATGTACATAATGTCCCGTTATGACAATTGAAAAACTACGCTTACAACCGCATATGCTGCCCTTCCTTCTTATCGCTTTACTGCTGATTCCTGTTAATTCTGCCCGTGCCGACAGTCGTCAGGACGCTGAAATTGCTGTGGCACGGTTACTGAAAGAACAGGCAATCGAGAAGTTTCCGGAGGAAATGACCACGCTGTCAGACGTGTATGGAGTGGCACTCCGGCACGTGCAGGGTGACGACCTCGGCAGTGCGGAGGAATATTTCCAGATGGTGTTGCAAAAAGCCCGCCTTATTGAGTTGAAAATGCAGGGTGAGGTTGAACTGCCGCCACTGAAAACGCTGGGACCACCTGCTGAATCGGTGCTGACGCCGGAGGAAGAGGGGGAGGAGCCGGAGCCCACTGTTGCGGAACAGCAACCGTTGCTGCGGCCTGCTCTCCGCAGTTCCGGTCGGCTGATTGGCACCAAAGGGGTCTACACGGTGGTCAAGTCCGATACCATTCGTACTGTCGCCGCCCGGTTGGGGGTCAGCCAGGCCCATCTTCGACGTATGAACGGTCTTGCCCCTAAGGCGGTGCTGCAAACGGGACAAAGGCTTGCCTACGATAACCGGAAAATAGTTCCCCAACAGGTGAAAAACGGCATTATCGTCAATATTCCGGATCGAACGCTCTATTATTTCCAGCAGGGAACGCTGGTGGATTCACTGCCGGTGGCTCTTGGTTCGGTGGTGAAAAATGAAAAATACGTCTGGCAGACACCGGTAGGAAAATTCAAAATTACCGCCAAGATCAAGGATCCCACCTGGACGGTGCCGTCATCGATTCAGACGGAGATGGAGGAACAGGGCAAGGACGTCATCACCAGCGTCCCCCCCGGCCCGGAGAATCCCCTGGGGAAATATGCCATAAAAACCTCGATTCCGGGCATCCTGATCCATAGCACCACCAGACCCGGGTCAATTTATAGTTTCTCAAGTCACGGTTGTATCCGGGTTTCTCCCCGCCGGATGGAGGAGTTTTTCCCCCAGGTGAAGGTAAACACCAGCGGAGAAATTATCTATAAACCGGTCAAGCTGGCGGTCAGCGAAGAGGGGCGGATTTTTCTGGAAGTGCATGATGATGTCTACCACACCGGTGCCGACATCGGTGCAGAGGCACGGCAGATGGTGGAAAAACAGAAACTCTCCAAAATGGTGAACTGGAAAAAATTCAACACGGTAATCAAGCAAAAACGCGGGGTTGTTGAGGATATTTCGTTATAATATCCACGTGTCAAGTTATAGACGATTTTTAGAGGCTTTCTCACGCGGAGACGCGGAGGGCGCAGAGAACGTCAAAAGCCGGATTGTTTGGTAAGGTAATAACGTAATCCGCATAATCCCATGAGTACTTTGATTAGTTGTCTGATTTACTCGTAAGAACTCGGTTCGCTCCCTTTGATGAAACACTCCATGACCGCCCCCGGACTCCCCTCCTTGGCCAATTTGCCGGTGCGGGGGTTGATCAGCACAAAAGAGACGTTTTCCGGTGCGGCAAAATCCTGCGTTGGCAGATTTAACACCGCCTTCTGCATGAAATCACTCCAGATGGGAGCCGCCGCCTGTCCACCGGTACCACCACTTCCCAGCGACCGTTCCTGATCATAGCCGACCCATACGCCGGTCACCAGTTGGGGGATGTAGCCGATAAACCAGGCATCCTTGGCTCCGTTGGTAGTGCCGGTTTTGCCCGCCACCGGCCGTCCGAGCACCGAAGCTCGATGTCCCGTGCCGCTGGACACAACACTCTGCATCAGGTTGGTTATGACATAGGCCGTTTCGGGAGCCATGACCGGAATCGGCACCGGGGGGGGATTCTCCTGGAGAACGGTGCCGTCATTGTCGGTCACCTTGGTGATAAAATACTGGGGTGTTACCATGCCATTATTGGCAAAAACCGTATAGGCGGCGGTCAACTCAAAGGGGGAGACCGAGGCCGCGCCGAGTGCCAAAGCCAGGTTGGCCGGGATGTCCGAGGTGAACCCCAGTTTTTTGGCATAGTCGGCGGTGTAGGGGGCACCGATCTGCTCCATAATTTTGACACTGACGATGTTGATGGAGTAGGTCAAGGCCTCCCGCATGGTGACCGGTCCCCGGAATTCATGGTCATAGTTCTGTGGTTTCCAGACCCCACCGGCACCATCGGGATATTCAACGGCCGCATCTTCGATAATGGTTGCCGTGGTCAGCCCCTTGTCCAGTGCTGCTGAATAGATAATCGGTTTAAAGGCGGAACCGGCGTTCCGCTTTGCCTGGATGGCTCGATTAAACTGACTTTTTTTGAAATCATAGCCGCCGACCATGGCTTTTACGCCGCCAGTGCGGGGGTCAATAGACACCAGCGCTGCCTGTACTTCCGGGGTCTGATCCAGGGCGAACTGTGCCCCTTCCTCCTTGCTCTCCGGGGTGACAACCGACACCTCGATCACCGAACCGAGGGTCAGCGAACGGGCTCCCTTTTCCGGTTTGCCGTATTGATTGACCAGGGCGATTTTGCCCCCCCAGGCCATATTCTTGCGGGTGAGGGTGCCCTTGCGTTCGCCCACCCGGATCAGTGCGTCGCCCCGTTCCGTATTGAAGCCGACCACAACCCCCTGATAGGTCTCGCCGACTTTCAAGGCGACGGAATCAATGGAATCTTCAATCTTACTGCAGAACGGATCCACCTCGGTGTTGCTCAAGAATTTGGTGGCGCCCCGGAATCCCTGACGCTTGTCCACCTCCTTCAGCCCTTTGCGGAGGCTGTCGTAGGCGGCACGCTGCATTGCCGCGTTCATGGTGGTATAGATCTTTAGCCCCCCCTTGTAGAGCTGATCCTCACCATATTTCTGCTCCAGTTGGATACGCAGATGCTCAAGGAAATAGGCCGACTGTTCGGTATTTACTTTTTTCATCGGCTGGAGGGTGATGGTGGTGTTTCTGGCATGTTCCGCCTCCACCGGCGTGATATAGCCCTCCTTGGTCATCCGGTCGAGGACATAGGCCTGGCGTTCCCGTGCCTTGTCAAGATGCTTGATGGGTGAGTAGGAGTTGGGTGCCTTCGGCAACCCCGCCAGCAGGGACATTTCGGCCAGATTAAGCTGCTCAACATTTTTGCCGAAATAGGTTTCCGCAGCGGCCTGCACCCCATAGGCACCGCTCCCCAGATAGATCTGATTCAGGTAAAGGTAAAGAATCTCATCCTTGGTGAGCCGATCCTCCATCCGTTTGGCCAGGATGGCTTCCTTGATTTTACGGGAAAATTTCTTTTCCGGCGACAGCAGCATGGATTTTGTCACCTGCTGGGTAATGGTGGAGGCTCCCTCTTTCTTGCTCATGGTGAGAACATTTTTGAAGGCGGCACGCAGTATGCCGAGATAATCAATGCCGGTATGGGAATAGAAATTGGCATCTTCAGCAGAAACAAAGGCTTGAATCAGTTTGCGGGGCATTTTATTGATTGGTACGACAATACGTCGCTCCAGATAAAATTCTCCCACCAGGCTGCCGTCATCCCCATACACCTGGGAAACAATGGGGGGGCGATAATCTGCCAGACGATCCACCCGGGGAAGTTTTGCCATCATATAGAACACGTAGCCGGCCACCCCCAGCAGGGCGACAACCGTCAGTGTGACGCCGCAGAGCAGTAGCGTGGAGAGATAACTGTTATGGGTCGGGGTTTGCTGTGCTCGTTGTGCCATTGCCGAACCTTTCAGTGAAAAATGATGATAAACGCCGACCTTTACACAATAGCCGGTTTTCCGTGCTGCATAAATAACATATCCCTCAATAAATTCAAGTATATTAACGAATAAAAGGGATTCGGCGGCTCCCGGTTTCCCCCCGCCTATCCCGAAAAATAGCGTGCTTCATGCAGGCTGTTATGGTATTATAACCAGGTTTAACCGGTATCTTAGGCGTGGATGAAGGAGAGTTTATATGTGTGGAATTGTTGGATACATCGGGGCACAGCAGGCAACGCCCATTATTCTTGAAGGATTGAAAAAACTCGAATATCGGGGCTACGACTCTGCGGGGATCGCCACGGTAACGGAAGGTACATCGGCCATCAGGCGGAGTCAGGGAAAATTGGTTAATCTGGAGAATATGCTGCGGGAACAGCCCCTTGCCGGAACCCTTGGTATCGGACATACCCGGTGGGCTACCCATGGCAGACCGTCTGAAATAAACGCCCATCCCCACAAAGGGGGGCCGGTGATACTGGTGCATAACGGCATCATCGAAAACTATCTGCAATTAAAAGAGCAGCTGCGGCAGGCTGGCCACACCTTCAAAAGTGAGACCGACACCGAAGTTATCGCCCATCTCATCGAGCAGACTTTACGGACGGAAAAAGATTTCGAGAAGGCGGTCAGAGCGTCCCTGGCCCAGCTGCGGGGTGCCTATGCGGTCTGTATTCTCAATGAAAACGACCCCGATCTGCTGATTGCCGCTAAGCTTGGTTCTCCGATGGTTGTGGGGCTCGGTGTCGGTGAATTCTTCGTGGCCTCCGATATCCCGGCCATTCTGGCCTACACACGGGATATGGTCTTTATGGATGATGGGGAGCTGGTACTGTTCCGTAAGGGTGAAGCCCATTTCTCAACAATCGACGGCACCCCCCTCGAAAAAAAGTCGCGGCATATCGACTGGTCCCCCATGATGGCGGAGAAGGGGGGATACCGTCACTTTATGCTCAAGGAAATCCATGAACAGCCCCGTGCCGTGCGTGACACCATCGCTGGTCGCCTTCGGGAGGCGCAGGGGGATGTCTATCTGGAGGATCTGCATTTCAGTGAAGAACAGTTGGCCTCCATCAAACGGATTATCATCATCGCCTGCGGCACCTCCTGGCATGCGGCTCTGGTGGGCAAGTTCTATATAGAGGGGCACTGCCGCATTCCGGTTGAAATCGATATCGCCTCCGAGTTCCGCTACCGTAATCCGGTTGTTGGCGAGGGGGTACTGGCAATTGTTATCTCCCAATCGGGGGAGACGGCCGACACCCTGGCGGCACTGCGGGAAGCAAAATCGCGGGGAGCCATGAACATGGCCATCTGCAATGTGGTTGACTCCTCCATTGCCCGTGAATCGGGTGGAGTCATCTATACCCATGCCGGCCCGGAGATCGGTGTTGCCTCAACTAAAGCGTTTGTCACCCAGTTGACAGCCCTCTATCTCTTCACCATCCGTCTTGGCAGAGCCATCGGTGCCATCAACATAGCCCAAGGTCAGCAGATGATCGCTGCCCTGAAAAAAGTGCCCGGTATGCTGGAAAGTGCGCTGAAGCTCAATGACTACACGGAAAAAGTGGCAAAAAAATATATGAATGCCCGTGATTTCCTTTATCTGGGGCGGGGAAAGAATTTCCCTATTGCCCTTGAGGGAGCCTTGAAACTCAAGGAAATCTCCTATATCCATGCGGAAGGGTATCCGGCCGGTGAGATGAAGCATGGCCCCATCGCCTTGATTGACGAGGATGTTCCGGTTGTGGTGCTGGTTCCAAGGGGAAGTTGCTTTGAAAAGACCCTGTCTAATATGGAAGAGGTCATAGCCCGCAGCGGGCGGGTGATCGCCGTCTGTTCCGCCGGAGATGACGAGGTGCGGGGCAGGGTGGAAACTGTTATCGAAATTCCGCACCTTGACGAAGACCTTGATCCGCTGCTCCTATCGGTGCCGCTCCAGTTATTGGCCTATCATATTGCGGTCTTAAAGGGAACTGATGTGGATCAGCCGAGGAATTTGGCGAAAAGTGTCACGGTGGAATAATCTCATTCGGACGTATTTATGTTGTTAAAATAAAGTCGATAATTGAAAAACAAAGTAACATTTAATGATGAAGATCAAAGTGGAACGACCAAGGCGGCAGAATTTTTACCAATGGAACCAATGACAGATATACCCCCTTGGTTAGGAAAAATCATTGTAATTATTGGTAAAATTCCTGATGTAACTGCCGGATGTTGTTCATGCACGTAACAGAGACCGTATCCAATTTACAATAGTGTTCAACAAACTACGCAGTCTTGTTCTTTTTACTGCTGCTTGCTCTGAAATAATCGGCTCAGAGGTCTGAGTAATCTCATTGAGTTTGTCAATCTGCCCAAGCAACCACTGTTCAGATTGGAGGAGCTGTTTGTGTTGGAGTTCCAACTGTCTTTTTAGACTTTTGACTTTTGACACTTCTAACGCATTGGGGTATTCGGCTACGTACGTGTCAGAGGTAGCTGTTGCGTTTACCGGTGGATATACACGATACAGCTCGGAAAGGTCAATACCTGGTGAGCCGTCTGGTAGCGTGGTAAACGTCAAAATATTATTGTCGTTTTGTCGCTGGAGTGTTGACCGTGTTACTCCCACTATTTCAGATGCGTTCTTTATACTTACGATCATAATTTCAGAATGACAATACTCGTTTGGTAATACCTGGAACTGCCATATCGACAGTCATGACGATGGTAAGAACAATCATGATGACTACGGTTATCCAGGAGATAATGTTAAAAGATGGGCCATTGACATAACTCCCCATGAGATTTTTGTCGTTGATCAGCTTAATCATAAACATCAATACAAATGGCAGAACGGCACCATTGACGACCTGAGAGAGAAACATGATCGCCATTAACGGTGCATTGGGAATTAAAATCAACCCGGCACTGATAATGATAATAATAGTAAAGAGCCAGAAAAACTGCGGAGCCTGTTTGAAATCCTTATCCACCCCTGACTCCCACCCCATCCCCTCACAGATGTAATAGGCGGTTGAAAGTGGCAGAATACATGCGGCAAAGAGTGATGCGTTAAAAAGCCCGAAGGCAAACAGTGCCGATGCATGCTGACCGACCAGCGGTTTCAGAGCCAACGCAGCATCGGCGGCAGTTTCAACTTTCAGCCCGTGCAGGTGAATGGTGGAGGCGCAGGCGACCATCATAAAAAACGCCACCACGATTGCCATAATGCAGCCGAAGATGACATCAATCCGTGAAAAATTGTACTGATCTGCAGTGATCCCCTTCTCTACTACCGCAGCCTGCTGGTAGAACTGCATCCAGGGTGCAATGGTTGTCCCAACAATGCCGATTAAGGTCATCAGGTAGGCACTATCGGTCTTGAATGTGGGTGTCACCGTTGCTTTCAGCACAACCGGCCAGTCCGGGCCGGCCATGAACGCAGCAACCGGATAGGCAATGTAGACGAGGCAGGCGACCAGAAAAACCTTTTCAACCAATTTGTAAGAGCCCTTGACAATCAATAGCCAGACCAGAACAGCACAGACCGGAACGGAAATGTATTTGCTGACACCGAAAATTTCCAGACTGGCCGCGATACCGGCAAACTCGGAAATTGAGTTGCCCATATTGGTGAGAAGCAGCGCAATCATGACGTAAAAAGTAACTTTGACGCCAAAGGATTCCCGGATGAGGTCGGAAAGCCCCTTGCCGGTGACCGCCCCCATGCGGGCACACATCTCCTGAATAACCACCAGAGCAATGGTTGTCGGTATCATCATCCAGAGAATCGAGTAGCCGTAATTGGCTGCTGCCAAAGAATAGGTGGTGATACCACCGGCATCATTGTCAACATTAGCGGTAATGATCCCCGGGCCGATGATTGCCAAGAAGATCATGATGTTCCGCGGGCTGAAACTTTTAAGCGGCTTCAAGAATCTATATGATGAAATAAAGTTGAACATGGTTGTGTATATCCGATCAGCGATGCAATTTGTGCATACGTGGCAAATAATGCTCAAGAATATCGTCAACGGTGACAATCCCGGCCATGAGACCGTCTTCATCAAGAACGGGAAGGGCAATCAGATTGTACTTGGTGAGAGTTTCAAGTACGTCAATCAATTCGTCATCGACACAAACCGTCTTGATATTTTCGACCATGACTTGACTAATGTGAGTTTCTGCGGATGACATAAGCAGTTCTTTCAGGGAAACGACCCCTTCAAGATGGTCATCATCGGTAACAATATAACCGTAATAGACAGTCTCAACTTCATCGCCGGTTGTTCTCACCAGATCAAGTGCCGCACCAACGCTACAATCCGGAGATAATCTGAAGTAATCCGAATTCATGAAGCCACCGGCCGTGTCATCCTCCTGTTCCAAAAGTTCCTGAATATCCTCGGCATCCTCCTGATCCATCTTGCCAAGCAGTTCTCGCGCTTTGTCCTCAGGAAGATCAGAGAGAATGTCTGCCGCTTCGTCCGGTTCCATCTCTTCGAGAATATCGGTTAATTGCTCTGAATCGAGCTGGTTGACTACGATATTACGCATGTCGGCTTCCAGCTCATACAGTGCATCGCCGGTTGTTTCAGGGTCAATTGAATCCAGTACCGCACGGATGTTGCGTATGGGGATGTTCTCGATAATATCGGCAAGGTCAGCCGGATGGATTTCATTCATCTGGCCACGGGCGATATTGAGAGCCAGACGGGATGAGTGCGGTTCCAGTGGCTGAACGTATTCCCAGCCGATTTCGGCGGATGAAATTTCCTTGCGAAGCATACGCGCAATTTTCTCGCCGAGCCCCATGTATCCCAGACGGCGCAGCAGTCCGCGAAAGCCGATATCAACGCTAAAAATACAGAGTTTATCATTGAACTTGCCCAGTTTAATATCATTAACCCGGACGACCTTGGCACCGTCAACATCAACAATCTGCTTGTCAAGCAGACCCCGTCTGACCAGTATTTCACCTTCACGGGGTTCATAACGGGTTAGCCCGGGGGGATTGATACCGACAGAGGAAATGACAACATGGGTGAAAAGAGCCACTTCCGACCAGGGCAATGACTTCAGGCCATCACCGGTACGGAAAATAATGTGAGATACTTCCGGAAAGGATTCTCCCGGCATCATGATCAGGTCACTCAGTACTCCAAGCTCTTCGCCATTGTTGTTGATAACGTTCTTGCCGAGAACCTGGCTGAGATAAATTTCGTCAAATTCGGTTGTCATGATAGTGTCATCTGCATTCTCCACCAGACATTGCATACTCACCCTATCTGTCTGAGCGGCCGGTAGTAGTAACGGTTAACCATATGTGCTGCTGCCACTGATTACAGGAATCCATGCACTGAAACAAGTGAAATAAACGGCTTGTTCAACATGTTACAAAAATG
>CAIRBT010000080.1 GCA_903876875.1 uncultured Geobacteraceae bacterium | reverse complement strand
TTATAACATCCCATCTTTACACATTGGATTTACGTAGGGGCACCCCCACGTGGGTGCCCGCCTTTCGGGGTTGCCCACCGTTCGGGGTTGCCCGCCTTTCGGGGTTGCCCACCGTTCGGGGTTGCCCGCCTTTCGGTGTGCCCACCGGTTTCGGTACCCCCCGTAGAGACGCAAAATTTTGCGTCTCTACACACACACCCGCCACGATAATTTAGATGTTGCAGGCATGAACTACTGTGCCGCCTTAACCATCAGTTCACTTACGAGCTTGGTGAAACGGAGCGGATCTTTGATGGTTGAGCCTTCGGTCAGGAGAGCCTGATCGTACAGCAGATCAGCATAGTCAGCAAGTGCCGAAGCGGTGGCATCTTTCTGGTGAATTGCCGCCATGGTTTTCAAAATGGCATGATCCGGGTTCAACTCCAGAATCCGTTTTGAATCAGGAACTGTCTGATTCATCGCCTTCATGATCCGCTCCATGTTGGCGTTCATTCCATATTCATCGGCAACCAGACAGCAGGCACTGTCGGTCAGACGGTTAGAGAAGCGAACCTCTTTTACCTTTTCTTTGAGATGATTGCCAATGAGAGAAATGAGATCACTGAATTCTTTCTGCGCCTCTTCCCGTTTCTTTTCTTTCTCCTGCTTTTCTTCTTCACTATCAAGGCTGATATCGCCGCGATCGACGGCTTTCAGCTGTTTTTCCTGGTACTCGGTTAGTGATTGGACAACCCACTCATCAACAGGATCGGTAAGGAACAGTACTTCAAAACCCTTGGCACGGAACACTTCCAGATGGGGTGACTGTTCCAGAGTCTCACGGCTTGAACCGGTGATATAATAGATTTCTTTCTGATTTTCCGGCATCCGGCTGACGTAATCCTTTAAAGAGACAAATGAGCCGGCTTCGGATGTGGTGCTCTCAAAAAGGACCAACTCCTGCAGCTTTTCCTTGTTGGCGTAATCAAAGTGCAGGCCTTCCTTGACAACCTGACCGAACTCTTTCCAAAAAGCCACGTAGTCAGCAAAGTTCTGCTCTTTTACCTCTGTCAGAGTTGACAGTACTTTTCCGACCAGGCTCTTCTGGATACGCTTGATCTGGACATCTTCCTGAAGAATTTCCCGGGAAACATTTAACGGCAGATCGGAGGAATCAACCACACCTTTCACAAAACGGAGGTAGTCGGGGATCAGCTCTTCGCATTTATCGCTGATGAAAACACGGCGAACGTAGAGCTGCAGCCCTTTTTTACGATCATTGGTGAACAGGTCAAAGGGTTTTTTTGCCGGCAGATAGAGCAACGCCTTGAATTCACTGGTGCCTTCTGCGGAGAAGTGAATGGTGCGGAACGGTGCATCGTAGTCATGGGAGATATGTTTATAAAACTCGTTGTGTTCCTCTTCCGTGACCTCATTTTTTGCCCGTGCCCAAATGGCCTTCATGGAGTTGAGAGTCTGCTCTTCGGTCTTCTCGATGGTACCGGCACCATCAATTTCCTCCCCATCGACACCTTTAGGGGTTTCACTCCGGGTGATGTCCATGACGACAGGATACTGAATATAATCGGAATATTTTTTGACGATGGAACGGATTTTCCACTCATCCAGATATTCCTTGAATTCATCCTTCAGGTAGAGTGTTATCTCGGTGCCCCGCTGCTCACGGCTGCACTCTTCAATGGTATAGCTGCCGTCGCCATTAGATTCCCAGCGGCATCCGTCGGTGCTGGCGCCCCCTTTACGGGTTTCCAGAACGACTTTATCGGCTACCATAAATGACGCGTAGAAGCCGACACCAAACTGGCCGATAAGCTCCGGGTTGTTACTTGACGCCTTGTCTTTCAATGACTGCATAAATGCTTTGGTTCCGGAACGGGCGATGGTGCCGATGTTTTCTTCAACTTCGGCGATATTCATTCCGATGCCGTTATCGCGGATTACCAGTGTACCGGCAGTTTTGTCCGGAATTACTTTGACTTTCCAATCACTATTTCCTTCGAGGAGTGACTCGTCCGAATGGGCTTCAAAACGGACCTTATCGATTGCGTCGGATGCATTGGATATGAGTTCGCGGAGAAAAATATCCTTGTTGGAATAGAGAGAGTGGATGACCAGATCGAGTAGTTGTTGTACTTCAGTCTGGAACTGCTTGGTGGTTTTGGACATATTGTTGCGTCTCCTTGGGTGGGTAATGTATCCAGTTACCCAAACATAAGCATAATAGGTACGGTTTTCAAGGGGATGAAAGAGAAAAAAGTTGCATCCCCGTTATTTGTCTGCCGTAGTTACAAGCCTCAACTCACTGAAGTTCCCGGTCCAATGGATTCCACCCGTGGCTCAACGGTTCCGAACAGCTCCTGTGCCATCAGAAGTATATCATCAGAAGAAACCTGGGCAATTTCCCGCAGTGAATTTTCTACCGCTTCCGGCTCCCCCATTATTGATGCCGTGTTTGAGATACGGCGTACCTGAAGTTCACAATCATCAAGTGCCATCAGGCGTTTACTTTGAATCTGCTGTTTGGCCGAGGCCAGGACTTCGGCCGGTACCGATTCCTCACAAAAGCGGCGTACCTCATTCTGGCAGATGTCGACTGCTTCTGCGGCATGTTCCGGTTTGGTGCCGGCAAAAATAAGTAAGCTTCCGGAATCCGTATAGGATGCCATGTTTGAGTAGACCGAATAGGCCAGGCTGCGCCGCTCTCTTATTTCGCGGAACAGGCGTGAACTCATGCCGCTGCCGAGGATCTGATTGAGTACGGCCAGACTGTGGCGATGTCTGCTGCCTGCCGGTGGCAGGGGGTAGCCCAGATATAACTGGATCTGTTCCATGGGACGCTGATGGTGCTGCCGGGTACCGGCTGCGGGTGACCACTGTTCGGATAACGTTCTTTCCGGGTTCTTTCTCGCCGGGAGGGAGCAGAGTAACTGTTGACTTAACTCTACCAACTGGTTGTGATCCACATTGCCAGCGGCTGAAACGATGGTGTCGTGAGTGCAGTAACAGGCACGTTGGTATGCCAGAAGTGCGTCACGGGGGATGGCACGGATGGATTCGGGCGTTCCGAGTACCGGGGAGCCGAGGGGGTGCCCCTGCCAGAAGCCGCTATGGAACTGATGGTAGAGATAGCGTCCCGGGTTGTCGTGATTCATGGCTATTTCCTGGAGAACCACTCCCCGCTCTTTTTCAACCTCCACGGGGGGGAGGGTAGGGTCGGTGAACATGTCGGCCAGTAGTGTGAAGGTTGCAGGTACCTCCGAAGCCAGTGAGATGGCATAGAAGAATACTTCTTCCTGGCTGGTATAGGCGTTGGCTTTGGCACCAATGGCATCAAACGCCTCCATTATCTGATCGGCCGTTCTTCGTGAGGTACCTTTAAAGAGCAGATGTTCAATAAAATGGGATGCGCCGGCCAGAGCGGAGGGCTCGTCTCTGGTGCTGCTGTTTATTCTGATGCCGACCGCAGCACTCTGCATGGCGGGTACATTCTGGGTGACAACCCTGATTCCGTTCGGCAGTGTGGTCATGCGGGGGAGGGGAAGCTTGCCGGTGTGGTGCATTATAACTCCAGAGCCTGCTCATTAATTTTGCCTACCATAGCAGAAATCAGTGGCTCTGCAAATCGGATTTCCACCGTGAACAGCGCACTCAGGGTGGATTTAGCCGTCGATAGTCGCACTATCCTTGACTTTCACCACCTCCTTTGGCACTATGTCACTTCATGAAAAAGTTGACCAGACAGATACATGTTGGCACGATTGCCATTGGTGGGGGTGCCCCCTGCTCTGTGCAATCAATGTGCAGTACGGATACCCGCGATATTTCCGCCACCCTGGCCCAGATCAGAGAGCTTGCCGAGGTGGGGTGTGAAATTGTCCGGTGTGCCGTGCCCGATGGCGACGCAGCCGTGGCACTCATGCGCATCAAGCGGGAAAGCCCCCTGCCGGTCATTGCCGATATTCACTTTGATTACAAATTGGCACTTCAGGTGCTTTCCGGGGGGATTGACGGATTGCGTCTCAATCCGGGCAATATTGGTGAAAAATGGAAAGTAGCGGAAATTGTCGCTGCGGCTGCCGAGCGCAGGGTGCCGATCAGAATTGGTGTCAATGCCGGTTCCCTTGAACAGGAGCTGTTACGTCAGTATGGTCATCCGACCGCCGAGGCTATGGTTGCATCTGCCCTTGGTCATATGCGTATCCTTGAGGATTTGAACTACCAGGAAATAAAGGTTTCGCTCAAGGCTTCCGATGTCAGGAAAACGGTGGCGGCCTATCGCCTGCTTGCCGCTCAAACCGAGTATCCGCTCCATATCGGCATCACCGAGGCGGGTACCCTGTTCTCTGGAACGATTAAATCTTCGGTGGGACTGGGCATTCTGCTTGAGGGGGGGATTGGTGATACGCTTCGGGTCTCATTAACCGGTGCTCCCCGTGATGAGGTGCGGGTTGGGTACGATATTTTGAAAGCGCTGGGACTGCGGCAGCGGGGGGTGAACTTTGTTTCCTGCCCGACCTGTGGCAGATGCCAGATTGATCTGATTGCCGTAGCGGAAAAAGTCGAAAAAATGCTTATGGGGGTTGATCGGCAGATTACGGTGGCGGTCATGGGGTGTGCGGTCAACGGCCCCGGTGAAGCGCGGGAAGCCGATGTGGGCATTGCCGGAGGCAACGGTGAAGGTCTGCTGTTCCGCCATGGCGAAATAATTCGCAAGGTTCCCGAAGCGGAACTGGCCGAAGCACTTTTGGAAGAAATTGCCCGCTTGTAGTTATGTAAGGGACTTGCTGTAACTAAATCTAATGGTATGTCATGTACCGGTCTGGGGTTGTTCATGTTGTATTCACGTTATTTTATACCGACAATCAAGGAGAATCCTTCCGATGCCGAAGTGGTCTCACATCAATTGATGTTGCGGGCCGGTATGATCCGGAAGCTTGCCTCCGGCATTTACAATTATCTGCCGCTCGGTCTGCGCTCCATTCGTAAATTTGAAAATATCGTTCGGGAAGAGATGAACCGGGCAGGTGCCATCGAGATGTTAATGCCCTCTGTTCAGCCCGCCGAACTCTGGCAGGAATCGGGGCGCTGGTCTTTTTACGGTAAGGAGCTACTCCGTTTTAAAGACCGCAAGGACGCCGAATTCTGTATGGGGCCGACCCATGAGGAGGTTATTACCGATATGGTACGCCGGGAGATTAAGAGTTACCGGCAGATGCCCCTTAATTTCTATCAGGTGCAGACCA
This sequence comes from uncultured Geobacteraceae bacterium, assembly GCA_903876875.1. Taxonomy (GTDB): domain Bacteria; phylum Desulfobacterota; class Desulfuromonadia; order Geobacterales; family Pseudopelobacteraceae; genus JACRCG01. The sequence goes on along the minus strand of CAIRBT010000080.1, from coordinate 7,355 downwards.
AGTTTCGTGATGAAATCCGTCCCCGCTTTGGCTTGATGCGCGGTCGTGAGTTTATCATGAAAGATGCCTATTCATTCGATGTTGACAGCCTGGCTGCCGACCTCTCCTATGAAAAGATGTTTAATGCCTATATGCGTATTTTCGAGCGCTGTGGGCTCAATTTTCGTGCCGTTGAGGCTGATACCGGCAGTATTGGTGGTTCTTCCTCCCATGAATTCATGGTGCTTGCCGATTCCGGTGAGGATGCCATTGTCTCCTGCGACGCCTGTCGGTACGCCGCAAACGTCGAAAAGGCCGAATCGCCGCTCTTTACCGCCCACACTACCGCTGCCCCGCTCCTGTTAGAGAAGGTGTCAACGCCGGATAAAAAGACTATTGCAGAGGTTGCCGAGTTCCTCGCTGTTGCTCCCGAAGCTACCATCAAGAGTATGGTCTATGCCTCAGATACGGGTGATCTGGTCATGGCACTGCTGCGGGGAGACCATGAATTAAATGAATTAAAGCTGAAAAATCACCTCGGCTGGGATGAAATAGTCATGGCCAGTGAAGAGCAGATCTTTGCCTGTACCGGGTCGCCAGTCGGCTATCTTGGTCCCATCGGTCTGACGAAGGATATTCCGGTTATTGCTGACCGGGTGGTTCAGAATATGGCCAATGTGGTGCTGGGGGCTAATGAGAAGGATCAGCACTATATCAATGGTGTCCCTGGCCGTGATTTTGCTGTGACCTGTTTTGCCGATATCCGTACGGTAGAAGCGGGTGATGCCTGTCCTCGCTGCGCTTCCGGCAAGCTTGAAATGTGGCGCGGCATTGAGGTTGGCCATGTCTTCAAGCTCGGTATCAAATATTCCAAGGCACTGAGTGCCACCTATCTTGATGCCCAGGGGAAGGAGCAGATTATATTCATGGGGTGCTACGGCATCGGTATCGGACGTACGGTGGCGGCTGCCATTGAACAGAATCATGATGAAAACGGCATCATTTTCCCGCTTCCGATTGCACCGTTTCACTGTTCGGTGGTTGCGGTCAACACCAAGGATGCCGCTGTCATGGCGGCGTCTGAAGAGATCTACCGGACTCTGGAAGGTCTGGGGGTTGAGGTGCTGTTCGATGACCGTGACGAACGCCCCGGTATCAAATTTAAGGATAACGACCTGATCGGTATTCCACTGCGGATTGTGGTCGGCAGCAAGGGGTTGGCCGAAGGTAAGGTTGAGGTGAAGATTCGTGCTACCGGAGAGATGCTGCTTGTGCCCCTTGAAGAGGTGGCAGCCACGGTCAGGCAGCTGATCGATACAGCTCTGGCTGGTAAAGAATAACAGAAAAATGGTGGGGGATAGTCAGATGCAGCAAGGTCATATTTGGGATCCGCACCATGAGTGCATGCCCCGTGAAGAGTTGGAACAACTTCAGTTGGAGCGTCTGCAGGCGACTTTGAATCGGGTGTATAAAAATGTCCCCTGTTATCGCAGTAAGTTCAGTGAGCGGGGGATCATACCGGAAGATGTGTCATCACTGTCCGATCTGTCGAAGCTGCCTTTTACGACCAAAGAGGACTTGCGTCTCAATTATCCCTACGGCATGTTTGCGGTACCGCTCCGTGAAGTGGTTCGCATCCATTCGTCATCGGGAACCACCGGTAAGCCAACGGTGGTGGGGTATACCAAAAATGATCTCAAAATGTGGTCAAATCTGGTCGCCCGCTTTATGACCGGTGCCGGGGTGACCCATGACGATGTGGTGCAAATCGCCTTTGGCTACGGGATGTTTACCGGTGCCTTCGGCCTCCACTACGGCTCTGAAACGATCGGTGCGGCGGTTATTCCCATGAGTGGCGGGAATAGCGATAAGCAGTTAATGATTATGCAGGATTACCGCTCCACCGCCTTGGTCTGTACGCCAAGTTATGCCATTACTCTGGCGGATATGCTGGAAAAAAAGGGCATTGATCCTCAATCACTGTCGCTTAAAGTAGGTCTGTTTGGCGGGGAGCCCTGGTCAGAAGCGATGCGTCACGAGCTTGAGTCCCGTCTCTTAATCAGTGCCACCGATAACTACGGACTCTCCGAGATTATTGGCCCCGGAGTCGCCGGAGAATGCCACTTTAAAAAGGGGATGCATATCTCGGAAGATGCCTTTATTGCCGAGATTATCGATCCGGAAACCTGCGAGGTACTGCCTCCCGGTTCCGTGGGTGAACTGGTGCTGACAACCATCAGCAAAGAAGCCTTTCCGATGATTCGCTATCGTACCAGGGATGTTACTTCCCTTGACTTTGCCCCCTGTGACTGTGGCCGTACTACGGTACGCATGAAAAAAACCATGGGACGTACCGACGATATGCTGATTATTAAAGGGGTCAATGTGTTCCCCTCCCAGATTGAGGAGGTGCTGGTTGCCATTGAGGGATGTGAGCCCCACTATCAGTTGGTGGTTGACCGCAAAGGTGCCCTCGATGTGCTGGAAGTCTGTATTGAGGTGCGCGAAAATATCTTTTTTGATGAGATGAAGAAACAGCGGGCTTTTCTTGATATGGTTGGAAAAAGGATCGACTCCGTTCTTGGTGTGGGCGTTTCCGTCAAGCTTGTGGAGCCGAACAGTATTCCGCGTCATGAGGGAAAAGCCGAGCGGGTAATTGATAGACGGGTCGTGTAACTCCATGGTACCCATATTTTAAAACCGCTCGCCAGTCAGCTGCCGGTGAGCGGCTTTTTTTTCTGAATCTTCTACTGGAATAGTGTATACTGAAACAAATAACTGATAATAATGAAGGAACCCCATGTCTACGAAAAAACTGTCCGCTGGCGACATTATCGAATCGCGCTGTACCAAGTGTCGTGAAGTATTAAATCACCGAATCGTTGCCATGGTGGAAGGCAAGGTTGTACGTGTTGAATGTAACACCTGTAACGGAGTTCACAACTATTATCCCCCCGTCTCGGAAAAAGAAGCTAAGGCTCCCCGGTCTTCTGCAGCCGTTAAGCCGAGGGCTGCTTCTTCCGCATCCCCGAGAGTCCCCCGTAAGGATCCACTGGAGGCTGAACGGGAGGAATGGGCATCCCTGTCACCGACTTTTGACTATGATAAGGCTCTTCATTATAATATGAACGAGCGATATCCGGTGAAACGGCTCATCAATCATACGGTATTTGGCATCGGTATTGTTAAAGCGGTTGTTACCCCCAACAAAATGCAGGTACTTTTTAAAGACGGGGCAAAACTACTGCGCTGCCAAAGTTAAAACTCAATAAAAAAGCCTTGATTTATTGGGCGGTTTGCATTAGTTACTAACCTGTTATTGTATACAGTATGTTTGTCTGGTTTCCGAACAGAAACTAGCTACCGTTGCTATCAACCATCTGAAAGGAGAGTATCAATGTCTGTTAAGCCGTTTGTGTATCAGGAGCCATTTCCTCTTGCAAAAGATGAAACAAAGTATCGTAAAATTGAAGGGTCGGAAAAATATGTAGCCGTGGAAACGTTTGCCGGTGCCGATGTGGTACGGGTCTGTCCTGAAGCTCTTTCTATTTTGGCCAATGAGGCGATGAAGGATGTTTCGTTTCTGCTCCGTCCCGCCCATAACGAGCAGGTTGCCAAGATCCTGAGCGATCCCGAAGCTTCCATGAATGACAAAGGTGTTGCCCTGGCGTTCCTCCGTAACGCGGAAATTGCCGCACAGCTTGATCTTCCTGTCTGTCAGGATACCGGTACGGCTACGGTTGTTGCTAAAAAAGGCCAACAGATCTGGACCGGTGTCAAGGATGAAGAGTGGTTATCAAAGGGGATCTACAAAACCTATACGGAGGAAAATCTCCGTTATTCACAGACCGTTGCTCTCGATATGTATGAGGAGATCAACACCGGTACCAATCTCCCTGCCCAGATTGACATTATGGCGACCCATGGTGATTACTACAAGTTTGTCTTCATGGCCAAAGGGGGCGGTTCTGCCAATAAGACCATGTTGTATCAGGAAACTAAGGCACTGTTAACTCCGGAAAAACTTTATAAATTCCTGGTTGAAAAGATGAAGTATCTCGGGACGGCTGCCTGCCCCCCGTACCATATCGCCTTTGTTATCGGTGGCACCTCGGCCGATGCCTGTATGAAAACGGTTAAACTGGCAACGGCCAAGGAGCTTGACGGTCTACCGACCGTTGGTAATGCCCATGGTCAGGCGTTCCGTGATGTTGAGCTGGAAGACCGGTTGCTGGAAGCGGCTCAGAAACTTGGTATTGGTGCCCAGTTTGGTGGCAAGTATTTTGCCCACGATGTACGGGTGATTCGTCTGCCCCGTCACGGTGCCTCCTGTCCGGTTGGCATGGCGGTTTCCTGCTCCGCAGACCGCAACATTAAAGCCAAAATCAGTAAGGATGGTCTGTTTATAGAAGAGATGGATCGTAACCCCGGTCGTCTGATTCCGGAACAGTACCGCGGCAAGCATGAGCATGGGGTGAAAATTGATCTGAACAAGCCGATGCCGGAAATCCTTGCCGAACTGACAAAGCATCCGGTTTCCACACCACTGCTTCTATCCGGTACCATTGTGGTCGGTCGTGATATCGCCCACGCCAAGTTTAAGGAGATTATGGACAGCGGCAAGCCGCTTCCCGATTATCTGTTGAATCACCCGATCTATTATGCTGGTCCTGCCAAAACTCCGGCGGGCAAAGCTTCCGGTTCTTTCGGGCCGACTACGGCCGGTCGTATGGATTCCTATGTTGACGAGCTGCAATCTAAAGGTGGCTCTTTGATTATGATTGCCAAGGGTAACCGGAGTCAGCAGGTGACCGATGCCTGTAATAAATACGGTGGGTTCTATCTCGGCTCCATCGGCGGTCCCGCTGCTATTCTTGCTGAAGAGAATATCAAAAAAGTTGAATGTATCGACTTCCCTGAACTTGGTATGGAAGCGGTCTGGAAGATCGAAGTAGAAAACTTCCCGGCCTTCATTCTGGTTGATGACAAGGGAACCGATTTTTTTAAACAGCTTGGTCTTTAAAATGACGTAACATTTGAAACAGAAAAGCCCCGCATCTTACCGTGCGGGGCTTTTCTGTTTCAGTACACAATGGCTTTCCCGCCTACGGGAACAGATCGGCCTGTTTAAACAGCACTCCCTGACGGTCTTTTGCTGAAATATTCGGTTCCTGGGTCAACGGCCAGTTGATTGCCAGATCAGGATCATTCCAGGCGATGCACCGCTCATGTTCCGGTGCATAATAATCGGTAGTCAGATAGAGAAATTCGGCAACATCCGAGGTGACGGAAAAACCGTGGGCAAAACCGGGGGGAACCCACATCTGGCGTTTGTTCTCGGCGGAGAGAATGGTGCCGAACCACTGACCAAAAGTTGGCGAGCTTTTTCTGATATCAACGGCAACATCAAATACCTCTCCGACGATGACCCGCACCAGCTTTCCCTGGGGCTGCTGTAGCTGGTAATGGAGTCCCCTGAGTACGCCACCGGCCGAACGGGAATGGTTGTGCTGAACGAAGTGAAGGTCAACACCGGTTACTTCACGCCAGGTACGCTCATTGAAACTTTCATAAAAGAAACCGCGCTCATCGCCAAAAACCTTGGGTTCAAGAATCAGAATATCGGGTATGGTTGTGGTCACTCTGTTCATTATATTCTCCTCATTACGGAACCTTCTTCATAACATAGGCACTGCTGCGCCCTTCGGCAAAATTCAGGTGATGTACCATGGCGTCACGTGCCGCTGCCGGATCATTTGCCTTTATCGCCTCAACGATAGCCCGGTGATGTCCGTATAACAGCTGGTGATCCTCCTGGGTCAGGTAGACCGCTCGCCATACGGATTGCTGAAACTCTTTCATGGCATCGAAAAGGCTTTGCATCAAGTGTAGCCAGACAATGTTGTGGGTGGCCCGGGCGATCACTATGTGTAAATTTGCGTCAAGGTCTTCGGAGGGCACCCGTTTTTCGAGATTATGCTCCATGCCGGAAATAATCTCTTCCATGCGGCTGATATCGTCAGGCAATGCCCGTTCGGCGGCGTACCACGCTGTCCAGGACTCCATGCATTTTCGTACCTCAATGACGTCCAGTGCCCGATCCTGCTGAATGCGGATCAGTTCGGAGAGGGGATTGGTCGCAGAGGTTTCAACCAGTGATCTGACAACAGTTCCCCCACCTTGATAGGACATGACCAAGCCTGAGGAGGCCAGTGCATTGAGTGCCTCACGTACCGAGGGGCGTGATACACCAAACATTTCAGCTAGTTCACGTTCGGGAGGAAGTTTATCACCAGGTGCGAACTCACCGGCAAGAATTGAGGATCGAATCTGCTCTGCTATCTGGGTAGACACTTTCTTTGGTTTAATTGGTTTGAAATTCATCAACAGTTCCGATCAGACAATAAATACGTGTGTCCCACAGTAGTATAATATTTTTACCATTCCTGCAACCCGCTCAGTAGGGTTTTGACATAAAAAAACCGGAGGAAACGGTTCCTCCGGCAGGGGCAGGTAGAGTCATTTTGCATGTATCTCACGGTAACGGAGCCATACTCAGTGCCAACAGCTCGGTTAAATGGAGCAATTTGACGTCGGGAAGCTGTTCGGCCAACCCTTTTTTAAGCTGAAGCAGGCAACCCGGATTGCTGGTTACCAGCAGTTCGGCTCCGCTTGCCCGGATGTTGTCAAGTTTACGCTGGAGTATTTTGTCCGACATCTCCGTATGGGCAATGTTGTAGGTTCCGGCACTGCCACAGCAGGAGTCGGCAGCTTCCAATTCCCGATATGAAATGCCGGGAATCATTTTCAGCAGTTCTCTCGGCTCGTTACGGATTCCCTGGCAATGGGCAATGTGGCAGGGGTCATGGTAGGTAACTTTTAACGGCAGTTCGGCCATTTTTGCCCGTAATTCATCCCGATGCAGAGCCAACAGTTGGGATATATCTCTGATTTGTGAGCTGAAATGTACTGCAGTCGGATCCTCATGCAGATGGTGTGCGTATTTTTTCAGTTCTGCCCCACAGCCGCCGCAATCGGTAACAATGAAATCTACGGAATATTCATTAAAAATACTAATGTTCTGGTGGGCAGCCTCTTTGAGTCCAGGCAGATCACCCGATAGCATGTGGGGAGCCCCGCAACAGACCTGATTGCGCGGCGTGATAACCCGGTAGCCGAGTTCCGAAAGCAGTCTGATGGTGGCACGGCTGGCGTCGGAAAAAATGAGACTCATGACGCAGCCAAGGAAAAAACCGACGGTGCCCCGTTCGGTGCCGACCGCCGGAGTTATCTCGTTGATCTCCTGGCGGAGCGGGCGGGGGGGGAGGGGGGGTAACAGAGATCGGAAGAGCACACGTCTGAACTCCAGTCACTCT
>CAIRBT010000079.1 GCA_903876875.1 uncultured Geobacteraceae bacterium | reverse complement strand
GGGTTACTTAAATACAGTGGCATGAAGCATTAAGGACTGTATGCAATAGTTTGACACGCTTAAAGATGTTGTATACATTATAGCCGTGTTAAAAAAATGATTCGGGGAAGCCATGTCCGAAAAAAAGATAGTTCGCCATTCATCGGAAACCGTACTTCCGGAATTAGCGCACTTATATCTGGCTCTGCTGCTTAAAGGGGAGATTGACTCGGCCCATCAGGTAGTTCGAGATGCTTTGCAGGGTGCTTTGACTATACATGAATTATATCTGGATGTTTTTCAGCCGGTACAGCGTGAAGTGGGACGGTTGTGGGAACTGAACAGGGTCAGTGTTGTTGAGGAGCGTTTCTGTACGGCGGCAACCCAGTCAATGATGCTGGAACTGTATCCGCAGATTTCCGCTTATCCCCGTGTAGGTGCTACCATTGTGGCCGCCTGTGTTGGCCCTGAGTTGCATGAACTTGGACTTCGCATGGTTGTCGACTTCTTTGAAATGGAAGGGTGGGACAGCTATTATCTCGGGGCGGTAAACTCCGCTGAACAGATACTGTCCGCCATAGATCAAAGAAAACCTGACATTGTTGCCCTCTCTTCCACCATTAATCACCACATTCCGAAGCTTCGTGAAATTGTAGGTACAATAAGAAACTCCCTGCCGGGCACCGCACCTCTGATAATGGTCGGGGGGGCACCCTTCAATAATGATCCGGATCTCTGGCGCAGCGTTGGTGCCGATCTTTGGGGAAAGGATGCCGGGCTTGCGGTACGGGCTGCACACTTGATCCGGTCACAAAAGGTGGGTGACAATCATGTGCCTCCAGAGGAAGCTGTTTCTATAAAGCGGTTTATCATTGCTTGCGATCTGTGTGGTACTGTTAAAAGTGTACTTCGGAACGATTTTTCCACCGAAGTTCCGTTTCGGGCACATACACCCCTTGCAACTTTTTTTGATGGTGGTTCCCGGAGAAAGCTTGAACTTTTCCTTGCAGAAGCGACAACCAACGGTACGGCTCTTGACTGGGAACTGGTGGTGTCATTACAGTCCCATCCCGGTTTTGCCACACTGCACTGTATCGCGTTACAGTCAGAAGGACGTATTATGGTCATCGGGGCCGACAGCCGCCTCTCGGCTGACGGGGCAATGGAGGAGCTACTTACCGATGTGAATGGGGATAACAACCGTTTGCGTACCTTGTCGAAGGATATGCAGAGTGAGATTCTGCGGGGTGACCGTGATCGGCAGTTTACTGACGATCTCATCAAGCTCAATAACGAGCTGGCCACGATGCAGCGCGAGTTGCACAAGAAAAACCAGGAACTTGAGTACATGAACCATAAGCTGGAGGAGGGAAAGCGGCTTTTTTATGATATGTTTGAGAAAAGTCGTGCGATCAAGCTGCTGATTGATCCGGGTGATGGTGCCGTTATTGATGCCAATTCCAGCGCGGTCACCTTTTATGGCTATCCACGGGAACAGCTCGTAGCAATGAATATTAGTGCCATCAACATACAGCCGGCGGACCAGGTTAAGGAGCGGATGACACTGGCTGCCCTTGAACGGACGTCGTATTTACGGCTCCAGCATCGACTGGCGTCGGGTGTTACCCGCGATGTTGAAGTCTACTCAAGTCCCGTCGAAAAGGACGGGCGCATGCTGCTGCACTCCATCATCCATGATATTACCGAACGGAAACGGGAGCTACGTCGCTTGTCCCAAGCCATTGAGCAGAGTTCCATTGCCATTATGATCACCAATAAACGGGGGATCATTGAATATGTTAATCAGAAATTCTGTGAGCAGACCGGATATTTACCGGACGAAGTGTACGGCAATACCCCCCGCGTGCTGAAGTCAGGTGTTACCCCTCCCCAAGTTTACTCCGAATTGTGGGCAACCATTACGGCGGGGCGGTCATGGGTAGGGGAGCTCTGTAACAGGCAGAAGGATGGCAGCTTGTTTTGGGAACAATGTACCATATCGCCGTTTAGTGATGAAATGGGTAAGCTTTCCCACTTTATTGCGTTCCGGGAAGACATGACGGAAAAGAAAAACCTGGCGGCACAGTTGGTTCAGTCACAAAAATTTGAAACCATTGGTCAGTTGGTTAACGGACTGGCCCATGATCTCAACAATATCCTCTGTATCATTAACGGGAATATTAGTCTGTTTGGACTTAACGATGGAAAACCAGAAAAACAGGCCAGATACGTTGATGAAATCGGCATGGCCTCTGGGCGGGCGGAACATATTGTCAACAGCCTTTTGGCCTATAGCCGTAAAAAAGTGATGAACAAGCAGCGGTGTAATCTGAATCGGCTGGTTGAAAACTCCTCTCCGCTCATTGACCGGATCATCGGTGAGAACATTGTACTGGAACTGGTGCCGGGTGCTGCTGATGTGGAAGTTCTGGTGGACTCCGTCTACATCGAACAGGTGCTGCTGAATATCGCGGCAAATGCTCGTGATGCCATGCTGTCCTGTGGCACCCTGCGGTTAGAGACCACCCGGCACCACCATCCGACGGTTGCGGAGCCTGCGCAGGGAATGGCTGATCTGCAATCGTACGCTGTTATCGTGATTAGTGATACCGGGTGTGGCATGGATAAAAAAACCCTGGAGCACATTTTTGACCCGTTTTTTACCACCAAGGAGGTTGGCAAAGGAACCGGACTCGGTCTGTCAACGTCCCAGGGGATTATCTCCCAACATGGGGGGTATATTGATGTGCAGAGTATTCTTGCTGTTGGTACCACCTTTACCATTTACCTTCCCATCGCCGATGGAAAACCATAAGGAGTTATAAACATGGCCCATATTCTTGTAATTGATGATGATGTGCAAATTTGTGATATGCTGACCGGTTTGCTTGAGTACGACAACCACCTGGTGGTCGTAGCCAATAACGGCGATGAGGGGTTACGGCTATTTCAGGAGACGTCGCCCGACCTGGTTATTACAGATATTATTATGCCGGAGAAAGATGGTCTGGAAATTATTACCATTCTGCAGAAGTATGATAGTGGCGTCCCCATCGTAGCCATGTCCGGAGGAGGACGCCACTCCAGTAGTACTGATAATCTGAGTCTGGCAAAGTGTCTGGGAGCAAGCGCGATTCTCACCAAGCCGTTTACCCGGGATGAACTGTATCAGGCAATCGTGACGGCTCTTTCCCCGGAAGACACGAAGGCGTAGGGTTGGTTATTGAGGAGCTGTAAACAAAATTATTTATTTACTGTTCCTTAGCTCCCTTTTTATTAAATTCAGTAATGATTTTTTCTGTCAGGTCATGTCGTGCGTGGGCGAATACCAGGTTATCCGAACTGCGGAGAATGTAATCATAGCCGTTTTTATCGGCATATTCAGCGATAACCGGTGAAAGCTTCTCCAGTACATCACGGGTCATCTCGTCATCGGATATTTTGAGTTCGTTCTGATAACTGGTGTGTAACTGTTGCAGTTCCCGGTTCTGGGCGCCGTAGTCCTTGCTTTTTTCCGTCAGTGAACGTGGTGGTTGCTCCCCCTGCTTCAGTGACTTAGTCTCTTTTTCAATGTCTTCGCCGAGCTTTTTCAGCTTTTCCGTTCGTTTGTCAAGATCCTCTTGATACTTTTTAATCTTTGCCGCATACAATTCGCTGGCCTTTTTGCCCGCACTGCTCTGTGCCACCAGCTGTTGCAGGTTAATGTAGCCGACCTTCAGTTCGGCGGCCACAGCTGTTGTGGTCATGAACGTGGCACAGATTAACGGCACCAGCATGTTTGACAGGTTCTTCATGGGTAAAGCTCCTTTCTCAGGTGTGTTCAGCGGGTATTCTCACCGCCCTTGCCGTCGAGAATCCTAGGATAGATTAGTACTGTTTGGCAACTAGCTCGTGACGAAAACGGCGTGAGGCAAGTAATACTAACGTAAATACAGCGAGATACGTGCTTCCTGCTTCATTGTCATAGTGGTTATAATGGGCAGTGCGTGTGGTCGTAATGACCACTGGATTTCTGCCCATTCCCTGTGCCGCTATAGCCAGGAAAAGGCTGCCATGGAGATGGCACCGTAGGTATAGGCATCATGAAGGAGTGTGCCGGTTCCCCCTGACCCCAGCGCGACGAACAGGGGGAGAAAATGTTCCGGCGTCGGATGATTGCGTGCCGCGTGGGGCCCTTGTTGGAGATAATCAAGAAGTTCGTCGGTGCGCCCGTTTACCACAACCTCCTTCAGCCATTCGGTAAATTCCCGCGCATAGGGGAGTGGTTCTGCAGCCAGTTTGCGTCCAAAAAAATCACGTAAATTATGGGTGGAGGAACCACTGCCAATAATAAGCACCCCTTCATCACGGAGTGGTTGCAGTGCCTTTCCCATGGCCAGATGGTGTTCCGGACTCAGGTGTGGTTGTACAGATAGCTGGATTACCGGAATAGCCGCCTCCGGATACATCAGCATGAGGGGAGCCCATGTGCCATGGTCAAGCCCCCGCGCCATATCCTTTTCAACAGTAAACCCCGCTCCGCTGAGTAGTGTCATGACCCGCTTGCTCACGATCGGATCGCCGGGGGCGGGGTAGCTGAGAGCATACAGCTCGTCGGGAAAGCCGCCAAAGTCATAGATCGTTGGTGGCGCAGGATGCATGGAAACCCGTGGTTCCCGGGTTGTCCAGTGGGCTGTTACGCAGAGAATTGCGCGAGGTTTTTCGATGCTGGTACCCAGCTGTGTGAGAAAATCTCTCGTCGGGCAGTCATCAATGATGATGGTCGGTGCTCCATGGGAGACAAACAGGGCGGGGAGTCTGCTACTCATTGGGATGCTCCTTCATAGTGTGTGATACTGGTTTGATATCAAACTATACGGGTAAAATTTTTGTGTTGCGTCTCTTATACACCGAGGCCGACTTTTTTACAGAGGTCTCCCAGTTGTTCTTGCTCGGCAGGGGTCAGGACTGACATATTACTCACGATCGCTGCTGCCACGCGGGTGAATGTTTCGGCAATCAACACCCCCCCCTTATCTGTCAGGTGTACCGTCAGATACCGTCGGTCTTCGCTGTCCCGTTCACGGCGCACCAGGCCATTTTTCTCAAGGTTGTCGATAACCAGGGTTATGTTGCCGGTACTCTTGAGAATTTTAGCCGCAATATCCCGTTGGCAGAGGGGTCCCTTGTGGTAGAGGGCTTCCAGTACCCCGAACTGACTGATAGTGAGGCCAGCCTCGGACATGAGGCGGCCGGTTCGGTTAGTAACCGACTCCGCCGCCCTCATCAGTTTTGTATAGGTGGCAAGAGCCGGTTTATTTTTATTCGTACGCGTCATATAAGCTCGTAGGTTGGGCAAAGCGAAGGGTACCCAACGGAATTACCTCAAAAATCTACCCCCGGTTGTGGCTCTATGTCCAAGCGGTAGGCATGTTTTATCTCACACACCTCGCTGACCGTATCAGCCAGTTCGATCACGTCGGGGTGGGCATCCCGACCGGTCATCACCAGATGCAGCAGGGGAGGCTTTTCCCGTATAATCCGCATAACCTGCTCATATTCGATAAGACCTAATTTGAGAGCATTATTTACTTCATCGAGAATCAGCAGGTCAATTGAACCATCCCCCATCTTTTCAAAAACCAGATCAACGGCATCACAGGCATTATCACGGTGTTCATTCCAGGGATATGGATTGCCCTGAATTCCGCAAAACCCCTTACCGGTGGTAATGATTTCTATGGTGTCCCCCATGCTCTTGATGGCGTCCCACTCTCCGGTATACAGATCACCCTTCATAAACTGAATGATGCATACCTTCATGCCATGGCCATAGGCTCGCAACGCCATACCAAGGGCAGATGTGGTTTTGCCCTTGCCATTGCCAGTCAATACGACAACCAGTCCTTTACGTACCTTGGGTTCAAGTCTGTTTACAACGTCAGGTAATGTTCCTCGTTTTGTCATGGCTGTTTATCTCCTTGTACCAATGATTTAGTTCAGAAGGGAGGTAAAGTCAACCGTATTGATGCCCCCTGTTCTGGCAGTAACCACAGGTCGGGATAGGCCATAACAGCCATACGCATGGTCATAATGGGTATATTGGTGGTCATAACGACCACATCGTAAAAATGAAAAAATAATGTAATACAATGATTTTATTATATTAATATACGCTCATATAGAATGTGATTGAACCAGGGGGTGCCCACATCGGACAATGCATAATTAGAGTATGTTGGGCAAATTGTGGCCGAACAACGTTGCCGGGAACCTGTCAAGAGGTAACCAATCAGGTTCAGGAGGGAAGTTATGCAGAAAAAATTGAGGAAAACGGTGAAGTCTGCCGGAGATAACGTGGGTACAACGGAAGCAGCCTCTTCCCCCTCAGATCCTTCGGTTACGGTGAAAGGTAAAAAATCACTTCAGAAATCGGTTTCCCAAAATAATAGCGTTGGGTCAGACACCGCGGTAGACGATGCTGCTGCCCACGATGTGTCCGGGAAAGCGTCGCCGAAAAATAGTATCCGAAAAGTCATTGGTACCGACCAGGCGAATGTGGCCGAGGAAGTACCGGTAAGCTCCGCCACAACGGATGCTGCGGAAAATGCGGTCGCTTCTCCCGCAGCGGAGAGTGGTTCGGGCTCGCTTAACCTCAATGCTTTGACCGGTGAAACGGCCACGTCGGTACCTTCTGCCGGGCAGGTCGCTGCTGCCGCAGCAACGGAAGCAGGAATGTCAGTCGCTCAGATAGCCGGAGTGGTTGCGGGAGCGGCGGCCGGGGTTGGTGGTGCTGCAGTATTAATTCAAACGACACAGCACTCCCCGAACGACACAAAGGTTCTGCCCACCAGTAAAGTCGTCTCTGCCCTGTTGAGCCATGACACCGGTTCCAGCAGCAGTGACTTCATTACCAAGGAAGGGAGCCAAACCATCAGTGGAACATTGAGTGGTAACCTCGCTTCGGGAGAAACCGTCTATGTTTCAATTGATAACGGCAGCCATTGGGTTGCCGCCACGGCAGCCACCGGGGAGAGTAGTTGGAACCTTGCCAACCAGACACTGAGCGGTAGTAATACCCTGAAAGTCAAAATAACAAACGCGGCCGGGAACGACAGTGCCGTTTACAGTCACGACTACACGGTTGATACTGCTGTTCCCACCGGTCCGGCCATCACGATTGATACGGTCAATAAAAATGGTCTCATGAGCGGTACCGCCGAAGCGGGTTCTACGGTCAGTCTGACGGTTGGCAGTATGACCCATGAGGTAGTCGCTGCCTCAGATGGCACATGGAACTGCACCCTTGCAGCAGAAGAAGTTACCTCCCTTGCCCAGGGGAAAAACAGCATCAGCGCAACAGTCACCGATATTGCCGGTAATACCAACAGCAGTCCGGTTACCCAGGTTGTTACGGTCGATACGGAAGCTCCGGCTCCACCGACGATAGCCAGTGACACTATTACCGCCACCGGTCAGCTCGGCGGCAGTGGTGAAGCGGGTGCCACGGTTCACGTGTCGGTCGGTGGCACGGTTCACGATGTGGCGGTCAGTAGCGACGGCAGCTGGAACTATACGTTGACTTCAAGTGAACTGGTATCGCTTGGTCAGGGAAATACATCGGTAAGCGTATCTGCCAGCGATAGAGCCGGTAACAGTAGTGAAGCTGCGACTCACATAGTCGTCGTTGATACCATTACGCCGACGACGACCATCGCCACCGCCAGTTTGAGCCATGACACGGGTGTGAGCGGCAGTGACTTCATTACCACCGACGGTAGTCAGGCCATCACCGGCACCCTGAGTGCGCCGCTTGCGTCCGGTGAGACGGTGTGGGGTTCCGTTGATGGTGGTGGTCACTGGCTTGCCGCAACGGGAGCCATTGGTCAAACCTCCTGGAGCCTGGGGAACCAGACCTTACGTGACAGCAATACGCTGCTGGTGAAGGTCACTGCTGCTACCGGTGAATCGGGAAAAGTCTATAGCCATGATTTTACCATCGACCAGACGGTACATGCTCCAACGCTTTTGCTTCAGAGCGACACCGGCAGTTCCACCAGTGATAACATCACCGGTGACGGCGTTATCACGGTAACCCTTGCGTCCGATGTTGCCAGCTGGCGGTACTCAACCAACGGTAGCTCACGTTGGCTCAGCGGTGTCGGCAGCAGCTTCACCCTTGCCGAGGGGAACTATGGTGCCGGTCAGCTTCAGGTTGAACAGACCGATCGGGCGGGGAACGTGAGCAGTCATACGTCTAATGAGTTCGCCATAACGGTGGATCGGACGGCTGCGGCACCCGGTATTATGCTTCACCGCGATACCGGCAGTTCCAGTAGTGACAATATCACCGGTGACGGTGTCGTTACGGTGACCCTTGCGTCCGATGTTGCCCGTTGGCGTTACTCGGTCGACGGTAGTACCACCTGGCTGGGTGGTGTCGGCAGCAGTTTTACCCTTGCCGAGGGGAACTACAGTGCCGGTCAGTTGCTGGTGGAACAGACCGACGTGGCGGGTAACGTGAGTGGTTACAGCACCATTGTTTCTGCCATAACGGTAGATCATACGGTGCCGGTCCCCGGTTTTGTGCTGCACAGTGATACCGGCAGCTCCAGCAGTGACAATATCACCAGTGACGGTGTGGTTGCCGTGACCCTGGCGTCTGACGTTTCGAGTTGGCGATATTCAACAACCGGCGGTTCCTCTTGGAAAAGTGGTACCGGCAGCAGTTTCACCCTTGCTGTGGGGCTTTACGGTGCCGGACAGATCCTCGTTGAGCAGACCGATCTGGCTGGTAATGTGAGTGGTCAACGGGCCAACCCGGCTGCCATCAAGGTCGATCTGACGGCGGTATCACCATCCTTCGTGCTCCAGAACGACACCGGTAGCTCTGCCGTGGATATGATCACCAGCGACGGTAGCTTTAGCGTCATCCTTGCCTCCGATGTTGCCCGTTGGAGATACTCCACCAATGGCGGTTTCACCTGGAATACCGGCAGTGGCAGCAGTTTCACTCTTGCCGAGGGGGTTTACAGTACCGGTCAGATTCGCATTGAGCAGACCGATGTGGCCGGTAATGTGAGTAGTCAACGGGTCAATTCGTCTCCTGTTACAATAGATTGTTCTGTTGCGGCTCCCTCTTTCGTACTCCAGAACGATACCGGCAGCTCTGCATCGGACAACATCACCAGTGATGGTGTGGTCTCCGTAACCCTTGCCAGAGATGTTGCCAGTTGGCGATACTCCACCAACGGTAGCGCATCGTGGAATGGTGGTAGTGGCAGCAGTTTTACGCTGTCCGGGGGGCTTTATACAGCAGGGCAGATCCAGGTTGAGCAGACCGATGTGGCAGGCAACATCAGCCGTCATACGGCTAACTCGTCTGCCCTCACGGTTGACCATGCGGTGCCGCCTCCACCCTTTGTGCTGCAAAACGATACCGGCAGCTCTGCCTCCGACTTCATCACCAGCGATGGACTGGTCAAGGTGACCTTTGTCGGTGATGCCGTCAGTTGGCGATACTCCGTCAACGGAGGCTCCACCTGGATCAGCGGTGTCGGCAGCAGCTTTACACTGTCAGAGGGAGTATACGGCACCGGCCAGATTCAGCTCGAACAGACCGATGTGGCGGGTAACGTGAGTAGTCACACGATCAATTCGGCTTCTCTCACGGTTGATCACACGGTGGAGGCCCCACCCTTTGCCCTGCACAACGACACCGGCAGCTCCGCCAGTGATAATATTACCAGCGATGGCGTGGTGACGGTGACCGTTGCCGGCGATGTTGCCGGTTGGCGATACTCCACCAGTGGGGGGGACGCCTGGACGGGCGGTACCGGCAGTAGCTTCACTCTTGAGGAGGGAGTTTACGCTTCAGGCCAGATACTGGTCGAACAGACCGACACTGCGGGCAACGTCAGCAGTCACACGTCCAATGTGTCTGTCCTCACTATTGATCATGCGGTAGCGGCTCCAACCTTTGTGCTGCAGAGCGATACCGGGAGCTCTCCGTCTGACAACATAACCAGTGATGGTGTGGTTAACGTGACCCTTGCGGAAGATGTTGTCAGTTGGAGATATTCCACGAACGGTGGCATCACCTGGACGGACGGTTTAGAGAATAGCTTTACACTATCTGAGGGGACGTACGCCCTCGGTCAAATTCTGTTTGAGCAGACTGATGCTGCCGGTAATGTGAGTAGCCAAGCGTCCTACCCCTCAGTGGTCACGGTTGACCATACGGTTGTGGCACCATCCTTTGCACTTCACAGCGATAGCGGCATTTCCGATAGTGACAAGCTCACCAGTGACGGTCTGGTCAATGTGACCCTGGCAGACGATGTTGCCAGTTGGCGGTATTCCAGTAACGGCGGTACCACCTGGAACAGCGGCAGTGGCAGCAGTTTCACCCTTGCCGAAGGCACTTACACGGCCGGTAAGATTCAGATTGAACAGACCGATGTGGCGGGTAACGTCAGTAGTCATGCCGTCAGCGACGTAGCCATCACCGTTGATACCCATGCTCCGACGGTAGTGGCGGTAAGCGACAACACCGCTGCCGCTGTGACCAAAGATGCCATTACCTTCACCGTTACCTTCAGTGAAGAGCTGACAAACCCGGTGACCACATCCAGCTTCACCGCCACTAACGGCACCATCACTGCGGTGGAACAGTTGGACGGCACCCATTACACGGTGCGTGTCATGCCGACGGCCAACCTTGCCAGCGGCAGCGTCTTCTTGAGTTTGAACCACAGCAGCGGGCTCACTGACGTGGCGGGTAACGTGGTTGCCGATGCCGACCTGCATATTCTTGGCAGCCAGGCAGTTGACACCCGTGCTCCTGCCGCACCGGCTGGTACGAACGTGGTGGATGACATGACTCAGGTCGGAACCGACACAGTGCTGGTTTCCGGCAGCACCACCATCGACTACACCCCGACCATAAAGGG
>CAIRBT010000078.1 GCA_903876875.1 uncultured Geobacteraceae bacterium | reverse complement strand
TTGATGATAGGACATCTGTACAGTGCCGACGACTGCTGCCACCTGAACCGCTGGAATCGAAGCGGTGCCTGGAGCAGCTTGCGTAGTCGACTGAGCCACGGCTCCCTTTCTTGTAAGAAAGGCATTGATGTACTCGTCCTGCTGCGAACCTTCGTAGAGTGCCCACACAATTGTCGCTATCGACATTGCCACCAACGCCATAATCCACGGTTTATAGTTCCGTGTGCAGACCGTTCCCGGCTGCACAACGTCACAGGCATCACGTTCGGTTTTTCGATGCGAAGACATCAGCAGCTCCTATTCGTCCTTTTTCCGTCGCGACACGTCCGGTTCAGGGGAGGTCTGTTTTCTGGTGTTGAGAGCATTACGCATACCGGTATTTCTGACTCCGGCCATCAGGGCAATTACCCCACCAGAGAGGAGCAGCAGCGGGAGAAGGGCTGTCATGACATCAACAACATACCACCAATATTTCACCATGCTCCAGAACCCGAGACTCATTGCAATCAAACCGAATACAATACTTAACACAATAGACTCCTCTCACTTCAACATGTTAATTATTGCAAACTAATTTTAGCCAGCCACCGATCAAGAGCTTCTGCCAAGAGCTTTTTCTTGACCGGCTTGGCCAGGTAATCATTCATTCCGGCGGCAAGACACTTTTCCCGGTCGCCTTTCATACAGTTTGCCGTCATATTGAGTAGGTGGCTCTCAGACCATAGGGCCAGGCAAGTAACCCTCCATCCAGGTATTTTGTGTTGGTAAAACCGGCACCATCCAGAATCTTCTGGGCTTCGTACCCCCGGAGACTCACCTTGCAAAAAGCGATTATTTCCTTGTCACGCGGCAGTTCATTGAACCGCTCCCGCAGCATCCCCAGGGGAATCAACCTTGCCCCCTCAATCCCCGCTTCCAGATGTTCCCCTGGTGAGCGGACATCAAGGAGGATGATCTCCTCGTTAGCATCAAGCTTACGTTTCACCTCTCCCGGAGAAATCCCCCTCCCCTGGCCGGTACGTTTGTTTTTCATGATATCGGCTGCCACAATGAGGTTATCCATGGCAGCCGAGTAGGGGGGAGCATAGGCAAAATCAATCTGAGACAGCTGATCCACCGTGGCATGGAAGGTTATGGCGACCGCTGCCGCATCCAGCCGTTTATCGACGCCCCCTTCGCCTACCGCCTGCACGCCAAGCACTCTACCAGTCATCCGTTCAGCAACCAGCTTTATGACAATCGGTTTGGCACCGGGGAAAAAATGGGCTTTATCATGGGCGGGTGACAACACCGTTTCCACGTCAAAACCGTTGGCACGGGCTTCCGTTTCCGTCAAACCGGTTTTACCGGCATTGAAAGAAAATATTTTGAGAATACTGGTACCGATAACCCCGCAAAAAGTAGTGTCACCACCAGCCACATTAATTCCGGCAACCCGTCCCTGTTTGTTGGCCGTGCTGCCCAGTGGAATATGCACCTGGGTGCCGGTTATCAGGTGGGTAGTTTCACAGCAATCACCGCAGGCAAAAACAGAGGGGTCACTGGTACGGAGCCGTTCATCAACGGCAATTGCACCGGTAGTGCCGAGGATGATACCGGCGGCACGGGCCAATTCCACGTTGGGAATAACGCCTGTCGAAAGGATAACAAGGTTGGCTGGAAACTCCTGTTCACCGATATGTACCTTTTCTACGATGGCCTTTCCGCTAAAACCGGTAACCCGGCAGCCGGTCATATCGGTCACACCCTGCACTCGCAGCTGTTTTTCCACAAGAAAGGCCATCTCTCTGTCAAGCACACCGGGG
>CAIRBT010000077.1 GCA_903876875.1 uncultured Geobacteraceae bacterium | reverse complement strand
GGGGCAAGCTTGAACTGCCGGACCGGGATATGGCCCGACTGGCTTCCTCCATTCTTAGCTTCAAGTTTACGTCAATAGCCCACATCATGGTTCTCGACAAGCCCGATATTACATGGGACAATGCCGAAGCAGACCGGCTGTATACTACAATGGCAGCTTTGTTTGAACTCAATCAACGTTATCTTGAAATAAAACACAAATCAGAAACCTTGTTGGATATGACCGATGTGTTTAGCGGTTTGTCAAATGCTCGCCGTTCTGCCCGTCTCGAATGGATAATCATCGTCCTGATCGCCATTGAGATTGTCATTTATCTCCTGCAACTGTATGGGGGGCATTAGGATATTGTTCCGATTACCCGGCAGTAGGGGGCTAATACAGCCCCGCAGAAATTGAACTCGTAAGAGTAAGCCCGTTATCCGGTAGGCTCATCGGTCGATGACACGCACCACAGTAGGCTCCCCCCTCCAGTTTTATCCAGAATACCCGATTTTCTGTATCACACCAGTCACAGCACCAGAAATAATAATCTTCGTTCGGTTTAATCTTCATAACGCCTCCGTTTTTTCTTCATTATACACGATCAATATTACAGCTCTGTGGCGATTCGCTAAATTCTCTGTGAATATTTTAAGTGTGTCCCGGCAGAACGCTTAATTTCTACATAAACTTTATACGCCTGCAACATCGCTGTAACAAATATATGCTACAAATTACGGCATCGGCAAAATTCAACAAAAGTACCAATCAACTGCGGGGTAACACATGCACAATATTCTGATTATTGAGGACGAGAAAGATCTGGCTGAACTCCTGGCATTTAATCTTGAGAAGGAGGGGTATACGGCCAATTGCGTCCATAACGGTGAAACGGGCCTGGAGCGTGCGTATCGGGATCTGCCGGATCTCATCCTTCTCGACCTGATGCTTCCAGGTATTCTCGGGATCGAAGTGTGCAAGGCCCTCCGTAAAGACCCCAGAACTGCCACTATTCCCGTAATAATGATTACGGCAAAAGGTGATGAGATTGACCGCGTCGTCGGTTTTGAAGTTGGAGCGGACGACTATATCGTCAAGCCGTTTTCTATGCGTGAAGTGACACTGAGGGTCAAGTCCATGATGAGGCGGTATGTGAGTGAGCACCAACCAAAACTTCCTGAACTGTTCAATGTTGGCGGCATCTCCATCGATACCCAGCGGCATATTGTCACAAGTGAAGGCGCTGAAATTGATCTAACCAGCACAGAATTCAAACTGCTGCTCCATATGGTGGAGAACAAGGGATGTGTGCTCAGTCGGGAACAACTGATGCAACGGGTATGGTGTTATAACAATATGAACGACACCAGAACGGTAGACACCCATGTCACCCGTTTGCGAGGGAAATTGGGATCACGGGGGGGCATGATCAAAACAGTTCGCGGCTTCGGCTACAAAATCGAGGTGTAATAGATGAATTTCAAGGCAAAGATGGCACTCCTGGTTTCAAAATGAAAGGTTTGCACACCACTTTCCTCGGTTATGTGCTGGGAGGCTGTCACCTTTCCAATGGAAACACCCCTTGAGGAAACGGTGTAGTGGGTAACAACTCTTGATGGTATAAGGGCAAAAGCGGTCATCGCAGAGAGCAGTATGACAGCCATAACAAAAAGTGGCAACGGGCGGGAGTTTTTCCATCCGTTCCTTATTCTCAAGGGATATCCCCTTCGGAGGTAGCAGGTCAATTCAGATTTCATGGTACGACTTTAAACGATCAAAGGGTAAAAAACACTCTTTTTTACCCATCCACAAAACTATTACACAACCTCAACATGTTTGTAACATTCATATGTTATAAGCGTTTCCCATGAACGCATATAAAGCTGATCTTCACGTCCATTCCAGCCATTCCAACAAACCGACCTACTGGGCCATGCGGAAGTTTAATGTCCCGGAGAGCTATACCTCGCCGCAACATCTGTACCGGGTTGCCCGGGATCGTGGAATGGATTTCGTTACCATCACCGACCATAACTGCATAACCGGTGCCCTTGAAATCGGACATCTGCCGGGGACGTTTGTCAGTTCGGAAATCACGGCACACTTCCCGGAGAATGGATGTAAAGTCCATGTGGTTGTCCTCAATATCAGTGAAAGCCAGTTTTCACTGATTCTGGAACTGCGGAAAAACGTCTATGAAATGGTGGCGTACCTCCACTCCCAGAAG
>CAIRBT010000076.1 GCA_903876875.1 uncultured Geobacteraceae bacterium | reverse complement strand
CTCGAAAAAAAACTGGAACACTGGGTTGCGCAACGTTCTCTCGCTCAGATCCTTGATTGGTTCGACTGCATTGAAACCACAAAGGTTCAGACTGTCATGGGCAGCTATCGATGGTCCACCGAATCAGTAGCCAGAGACAAGCTGCTCTTGAAGTACTTGGGAGTGGATGCCAATTAGTGTACGCTTTATCCGACTTTCAGGGTTGTACCCGAACCATGAAAGCGGCTTGCTCTTCAGAGTTCCTGGCCGGTCGTGCCTGCCAGGTTTCCGATATACCCTGCCGCCAGCAGCCGAAGACGCCGCCTTCGCCGTCTTCAAAGAGCTTGCACCAACTGGCATTATCTCTTTGCCGATCACTGGTGGCGAACCTGACCCGTTTGCCAGGTATCACCGCTTCATTTGCCGGTGCGCCTCCGGTGGTCTGCCGGATGGTCTCGATGAATAGTTCATGACTCATGCGCTGCCCCTATGCCTTCTGTTCTTCGAGCAGCCCCCTGATATCCGAAACCCGCCAGGCAGTTATCCGGGGACCGAGCTTTACCGGCTGGGGATAGCGCCTGGACTTCACACCCGCCCACCAAGTGCTCCTGGATACTGGGTATAGGGGTTTTATAGGCGGATCGGCCTTGGCGTCACCTATGATGTTTGGTAACCGAACAAAGCCGGTTTCGGGTAAGGAATTACTGCTCATAAAACCTCCATGGTACGGTCTGTCATTAACGGACATGTGCGGACTTGTCTGGATAACACTGTCCTATCTGTAATATCTTCTTCGGGGGAAGGTGCCTCGGCATGCCATTCACCGGTTCCTTCAATTACCGGCCAGAAAAACAAAAAACGGCCACTACCCCGTTTCGGGGAAATGGCCGTTGCATGTTGATGCATGGGAGACCCAATCCGTAAGACAGCAGGTTGAATATTGCTGCTGCCGGGTCTATGCCGTGACCGTTGGCCCGCCATGCCGGACCGTATCAATCAATTTGAGACGTTATAATACCGTCTTAACCGATTGCGTCAAGGATATTTTTTAAAAATAGTTAAATAAAACAATATGTTGCATACAGAAACATCCAGAGGCAACAAATAATCAGTCAGCCTGCGGACCACTCAGATAGCCGTATGACTTTTGCCACAGATTTCAGATTATCGAGATAGTCAGCCCATGTCTGCATCATCTTCTTTCGCGCAGCCAGGTGAGTTGTGCGATTGTAGGCGCGGCCAAGGGAATCCCTGACTACGTGAGCAAGTTGATGTTCAATGATCTCAGGTTGAACATGCAGTACCTCTTCAAGAATCGTCCGGGCCATTGCCCTGAAACCGTGGGCGGTCATCTCGCCTTTTTCGTATCCCATGCGCCGGATCGCTTGATTAATCGTAACGTCGCTGATCGGTTTCAGGTTGGTGGTCATGCCCGGGAAAAGATACTTACCGCTGCCGGTTACCTTTTGCAGTTCTTTCAGAACATCTATGGCCTGCTGTGCCAGCGGAACAAGGTACTTTTCTCCTTTACGCGATTCCTTCAGGCGCTTCTTGAGTTTCATCCGCTCGATCGGCACGTTCCATTCGCCCGCATCGAGATCAAATTCTGTCCATTCCGCCAGTCGCAATTCACCCGGTCGGAGGAAAACGAGAGCCGACAGGCGCAAGGCACATTTGACAACGAATGAGCCGCTGTAATCATCGATAGCGCGGAGGAAGGGAGCGACATCTTTGGGGTCGGTGAGGGCTGCGTGGTGTTTGGGGATGACCGATGTCAGCGTGCCTCTCAAGTCGGCCGTGCAATCGCGCTCGGCTCGGCCTGTGGCGACAGCATACCGGAAGACCTGCCCGCAGATGGATTTTACGCGGTGTGCTGTTTCAAGCTTCTCACGGGCCTCTATGCGCCGAAAGACCTGCAGCATGTCAGTTGCTTTCAGTTCGGAAATAGCTCGCGTACCACTATGCGGGAAAACATCACGCTTCAGACGGCTGATAACAGTTGCGGCATGGGTGGCCGCCCAGACCGGCACCTGTCGGTTGTACCACTCCAAGGCGATTGCCTCGAAGGTCTCGGTTTCTTGGGTCTGCGACTGCTTTTCTGCTTTGCGGGCTTCCCCAGGGCTTATTCCGTGGGCAAGGAGCTTGCGGGCATCTTCCCGCCGTTGACGGGCATCTGCAAGAGTAATTTCTGGGTAGGAGCCGAGGGATAATTGATTCGGCTTATTATCGAAAATGTAATTGAAGCGCCAGAGCCGCCCGCCAGTTTTGGTTACGAGCAAATAAAGCCCATAACCGTCTGGCAGCTTATAGTCCTTTTCTTTCGGTTTGGCATTTCTGACCTGAACGTCAGTTAGTGGTACAATCCGCCTCGGCATAAGCCACCTCCAGCTATTGTGGTAGGTTTTTGTGGTACGCGAAATTTTATGTGGTATATTTGGTGTAAATCTACCACATAAAACATCGGATGCCAAAAGACAGAGCTGGATCTGTTAGGATGATAAAAAGCAAAAAGCCCCTGATTTCTCAGAGGCTTTCGGACTACATTTGACGTCGCCAGATTGTTAAATGGCGGAGAGAGAGGGATTCGAACCCTCGGTACGCCATTAACGTACACACGCTTTCCAGGCGTGCTCCTTCAACCGCTCGGACATCTCTCCGCAAATCGAACGAGAAATATAGTATATGCAAAACGGTTTGTCCAGCATTTCATAATATGCTTTGAAAACCGTCGGGG
>CAIRBT010000075.1 GCA_903876875.1 uncultured Geobacteraceae bacterium | reverse complement strand
CGCTTACCCGTCTCAGCATCCCAGAGCGTCGCACCAGTCAACTCTCCCGTCAGTACCTGCCGGCCGTCAGGGGAAAAAGTGACGCTATTGACACTGCTCGAATGCCCGATGAAAGCACGAATTTCCTGCCCCGTCTCAGTGTCCCATAGTGTAGCACCAGTCAACTCTCCCGTCAGTACCTGCCGACCGTCAGGAGAAAAGGAGATGCTGCTGACCCAGTCAGAATCCCCAAGAAAATCACGAATCCGCTTACCCGTCTCAGCATCCCAGAGTGTTAGGGGGTGGAGTTCCCCTCCCGTCAGCACCCACCGACCATCGGGAGAGAAGGTCGCGACATTCCCACTATTTAAATCCCCCAGGCCACTACGCGAATGCCCAAGGAAGAAGGAATGAATCTCCCGACCCGTCTCAGCGTCCCAGAGCTTAGCGGGACTGTGATTGCCCCCCGTCAGAACCCGCCGTCCGTCAGGAGAAAAAGCAACGCAGCTGACACTATCCGAATGTCCTAACTGAACTTGGAGGCGCAGGCCGTTACCCACGTCAGACTTCGACATCCCCTCAGCACCTACACTGCCACAGAAAACAAAGCTGCAGAGTAAAAGGGGAATAATTTGCCTTATTGCCATAGGATCAGCCTCCGAGGAATGTCTACACAAAAGGAGATAAACAGACAAACCAGGCTCGGACATATGTCCAGTGCCTTTTATTCGAACAGGTAGAATTTCAAGATCAAGCTTTTCCTCATGAAGGCATCAGTGAAATCAACCCATACTGGTTGCCTTTTCACCTCTTCCCCACTCTCAACAGCCTCATCTACAGCCAAAAGAGGTCAAGTACCAAATCTGATATGTCTGCCAGCAGTCAATAGGAAAGAGTAGTCCCTCAACAACGGTTTTCGCTGTTTGTTTTTGCTTTATGTTTTCAGGACATAAACAGAGAGGCAACCTGATACTCTACAGTTGTTCACTCTGATATTCGCGGGTTGGTTACCACATGACTTGGTTTCTTAGTGGAGCTACCTCGGTCTAAGCACGGGAATTTGACTGATGTCTGTCCCATAGATTTGTCGAGGGTTCTCCGGCGCAGTTACATCTCTGTTTATACCCTGAAAGTCTTGTGCGGTGTTACGTGCTTGGCTCCAGTTGTTATTTTCATCAGCGCATCTCCAAATCAATTCGATAGCACCCTATTACAGCGTTACAAACAGATGAATCAATACATCTCAACAATCTGATCCAAGGTACGCTTGATAACACGAACATCCTTCTCCGTTACGGATGGAGACGTAACAAACTCATCCAGCTTTTCAAGTGAACGCCGTACGGATTCCGGCATATCATCTCCCTTTATTCCATCGCTAAAGGTACGGATGGACGCCCGGTCCACAAACTCCATAAGCTTTTCTGTGCCGGTCAGACGCCCGGCCTCACTCCATGCCCCGAAACGGAAGGTAAGCCCTTGCCCATTTTTACCGGCATGCTGCTCGATCTTGTTGACCACATTCAGATAGCGCTGACGCACCTCGGCCGTCGCATCCTCCCGTAGTAACTCCTTGATCCCCATTGCCTCCGAATCCTTCCCCATCAACTCTGCCAGTCGCTCAACCGCACCGCCTCGGGCCGTGGCATCCCCACCCTTGAGAGCGACAGCAAGGTCAATGGATGCTACACCGGCGCGAAAAGCAACTTTAACAGGTGAGATCGATCCGCTGAAACCATAGCTTTTCGCAGGAATACGGGAAGGCGCGGAACCGTTCGCGACACTATCAAAAACTGTCTCCGCAAGGGCGACTGCTGTAATGGGCGTGGGTGATGGCGAACGAAGAGGCTCACCCTTGCCGTTGCGCGGCACTGTTTTTTCGGATGGTAAGGACTCCTGAGAAGATTTCTCTGGCTGTGTAACCTGTAGAGCGGGAGCTGCGCTGGTCTGGGGAGCATTTTGCGCTGTCTGTACAGCGGGTTGCTGCCGCGCCATGATGACTGCCACCAAGGCGGCAGCAACCGCAGTCAATCCGGCAGCGTATCCGTACCAACTGCGCCGCTCGGTGTGCACTAGCGGCACATGAAGCTTCGACGCCAGGGTGTAACGGGCAAGACAATCATCACAAGAAACGATATGAGTCTGCAAGCGTTCCAATTCATCCGCTGCAGGAGTACGATCCAGTAACGCCGCCAGATCTTCGTCGCTCAAGCAATTGCCAGATGCGCCAGCTTCGGATAAGGCTCTGGCCAAAGTTTTACCTAACTGCTCGTCCCGAGATTGTCGGGCTATGTCATTTTTATCGTTTTTCATGGCTCGTATTTTCTTTGACGGACAGTTTCAATTTATATGACTTTTAAAAAACAAAACGGCAGGTTGTAACGCAAAGACGCAAGGGCGCAAGGAGAATCAAAAACTTACAGAACAAGGTGTTAACCCA
Source organism: uncultured Geobacteraceae bacterium (assembly GCA_903876875.1). GTDB lineage: Bacteria > Desulfobacterota > Desulfuromonadia > Geobacterales > Pseudopelobacteraceae > JACRCG01. Next base: position 4,632 of record CAIRBT010000075.1, on the reverse strand, counting down.
AAAGACACTACTTTTTTCTGGTTTATCATTGCGTCTTGGCGTCTTTGCGTTAAAAAAAGGACTTTCAGTAATCCAACAATTCAGGAAATAAGATCATTCAAACTTAACCCCTTACGAAGCAATTCCTCACGACATTGTTGCAGGATTCTCCGCAACTTCCTCTCCGCCTGCTGTTCGTTCAGGCCCACCATGGCGGCTATGGCTGACATTTCCAGCGGTTCGGCTTCGTCATCCAGAGGAAAGCGCAGCCGCAGCAACAGACGATCCTCCACCTTCAGATTTTCCATCAGTGCTGCCAGCAACTCGCCGCGCCGCTTCTGCTGAATTCTGTCGGACAGTTCCCTCTCCGGCGTGGCAGTCTGGATAGCCACCAGTTCCCCGTCTTCGCCCCAGGCGGTTGTACTTTCGGCGCTTGACTGATGGCGTGTCTCCCTGCCGAGCAGACCGGCGTGGATCTCACGTAGTTCGTCGGGAGAAATCTGCTGCCCAAAGGTAGTCTGCATGATCTCGGCGGCTTCACTTGCCGAATGGCTGCGTAAAACCATCAGGTCATAGACACGCTCACCTAAGGTGCCTAATTTGACAGCGCGCTCCTTGGCTCTACTACGGCCGGAACGGCTACGAACAATATCAATCACAAAACGGGTGACAATGCTGGTGAGGTACGTGGTTATGGAGGAGCGCCCCTGAAAATCCCTCAGGCGGCGAAAGTTGTCTTCCTTGAGGTGGTCCAGAACCTGGACAAAGAGATCGTCGGCGTCCAGGCTGCCCGCCTGCTCCACTATATAGCTGTACCCGCCTTCTCCGGCAATCATCTGCCCTTGACCTTGAGACGGCGTATAGCCATTTTCGGCGGCCCGTTCACACACCTTGGCAATATAGTCGAGATGTTCATTGAGCAGACGCCCGTAATCGTCGCTGACCGCGTTATCGGTGGGCTTCGAGGGAGAGTCGGCATTTTTTCTGGTAAAAAGTCGCAGCATTAATGGTTATCCGCACGTTGTGAAAGTGCCGTAATATAACCGATTGACGCGCGTCTTGCAACCAGCGATACGAGTAAGTGTGAAGGTTTACCTCGGCATTCGAATCAGCAGTGCTCCATAGTTCTTGTCAAAAGAGGCCGGGGCACAGTCGTTATAATCGATGTCGCAGACATAGCGATTTCCGTTCGGAGCGGTGGTTGCCGTCCAGAACGCGCCCCGCATCATCATAAACACGGTTTCCAGGACGATAGCAGGGCTTCTGCCGGGACCATACCAGACATCATTCCTGCTAATTGCCCGATGCACATAGCTTGACAGCTCAAGAGCTTCATTTTTTGTTGCAAGGCGCAGCTTGTTTTCCCGTGCATATTTTTCAACTTTGGCCAGATTACCCGAAAACCAGACGATGTCATTCATCCAGACAAAACCGGTGACGCTGTCCTGGACATAACCGCTCATCAGCTTGGAGGAAAAGCGCTGTTTGAACGGGACATGCGGAACAGCAGGAGACTGATGTTCGGAAAGCAGGTGCTGCAACGTTTCCTGCAAAGCCGGGTTTTCCCGCAAGCCGGCAACCGGCATTTCCTTGCCAATGTCAATTGCCACCAACCTCCCGGCCAAACGGGCACTGCCGACAAAATATGGTTCTGCAATAGCCGGTGTTCTGCTCTCAGCTATTACCGGAATGAGCCGTTCCACCGCACTCCGGTAGAGCCGCCATGTTCCCGACCAGGCTACCCAACTGTCATTGTCCCCAAAAGCGAGCGCAGCCAACGGCATTGTCTCCTCATTCCAGACGGGAGTTACATGTTTGATCATCAGCCCAAACGGGCCTTCATCCTTGGTTATGGTAATCTTCTCCGGATCTTTGGTGAGAAAACTGACTGTAAGAACAAACGTTCCCTTCCCGCGAAGAGTTAACATGGCGTCGGCGCATGACTGCACCGGAACCCCATTAATTGCGATCAGGCGATCAAACTTGTCCAGCTTCATTTTTGCGGCAGGGTAGCCTTCCTTCACCCCGGTAATTTCAACCTCTGCCGGACGATGTTCCGCGAGTTCGTAATAGGAGGAAACGTCCCAGATCCTCACGGTTCCGTCACTTCCCAGAGCAACCAGCATGTTGCCAGCTCCGGCTAGGGCAACAATCTCGCCGCTGCCAAAGCCGTGCAAGGTACCAAGCGGAATGCCACTCATGGCAAAGACCTCTACATCACCCGTCATTCCGGAAACCAAAGCCAGTTTTTCATCCAGTATCCCCATAGCCTTCGGCGTCCAAAGAATGCCCGACCGTAGCTGGTGTGATATGCCGCGGTCACACAATTGCACCTTGTTGCCCTTCTCCAGTGTGAGTCGATACTGTCCGGACTCTTTCGGGAGGGTTTTAAAACTCTGGGTTGCATCTTCAGGCTTAACTGACAACAATGTGGCACTGGCCGGATCAAACCTGTGAGTAAGATGAACTTCCTTACCGCCAATACCTACGGCAATGTGGCACTTACTGTTGACGCCGATGGTAGTAACGGGACGAATTGCAGGAACACCTTTCATGTCAGCCTTGGCAAGATCAATTATCTGCAGATCTGCTTTCCAGTCCACCAGATCAATGTCAGCGGCAGAGGCTGATAACGTGCTGGATATGGACGACAGTATAATAAAAAAGATCGCGAGGAGCTTTTTCATGGCTTGGCAGCCTCCGTTTTTTGTGTTGGTGGCATCTTATGAAGTCTACCCATACCTTTTTCCGAGCCGGTCAAAGTGCCGTCGCCCGCCAGCCAGGCCCATTCTTTGTCGGTGAAGAAGAAATAGCGCCCCAGCAATTTGCCTGTTGCCGTCTCGTAAACTCCTACATCACCACGTTCAGTTCCTATGGCCAGGAGAGCTCCATTATCGGAGAGCGTCAAAATTTGCGCATCGTTGCCGCCGAAGAGAGGAGAGGCAATAGTGGCGAACCGGCCAATCTCCCGTTCTTCTCGGTCATAGAGGCTAACCGAAAAATCGGTTTCATCCATAACATCACGATAGATAATGGCTCTGACACTTTTGTCACGTGAACTCGCATAATGCCATTTGGTGTCTGACGGAATCCGGGCGCCTTCGGTTACCGGAGTTGTGGGAATAAATTTCATAGTTGCGCAATCAAAACTCCAAGCGCTCTCCCAATCGGAAAGCCCCTGATTTTCTTTTGCCGGAGGATACGGGAATTCCTGAAGAATCGAACCATCGTCAAGGGAGTAGAGAAAGGCGCTGTGCATCTGAAACACCCCCTTGTTGGCGGTAAAATTGGCACAGATCAGATGATTCATGGACGCTCTGGTCGGTAGATTTTCCAGCAATGTCTCTTTCAATACCTTTCCGGTGATCATGTCGTATCGTGTCACATGGGCATACCACTCGCCGTTGATCCGGTAGTTAGTAGAAAGAACAAGCGCCTGGCTGGTATCGGCTGAGTAGAGAGTGCCGTTGTTCTGGCGGCGCTCCATGTTGCTTATCTTTTCCAGTGAAGGGTAGCGCCAGATGAATATACCATCCCGACCGAAGGTAAAGAGGCTCTTGCCGTCACTGGAGAAGTCAAGTCTGAAATAGTCGGTGGGTGATGGAGCAAGTTTTTCCAGACGCTGTTTTTTCAGATCGAACAACTGTAACGGATTTCCGGTATGTGAGATCAGCAATGATGTGCCATCTGGAGAAAAGGCCAGCGCCTGTATCGGGGGACGGCGTTTTCCCAGTGTGGCTAGTGGCGGGGCGGGGGTACCGGCGAGCAGTTGGCGATAATCATAGATTTGCACTCCATTCGATTCGGCAATCAGCAGAAAGTTGCCGTCCGGTGATTCACTCATATCATAGTAACTTGTCCCCTTTGGTTCAAAGCGGGCGATTTGCGTGCCGCTTGAGCGCTCAATGACCGACGACCAGGCACTGGCAGCGGTAAAGAGGTACTTCCCGTCACGGGAGAAACCGGCATAGAACGGGAGTCCGTCGTTAAAATTCACGCTCTCCACCAGCTTCCCGCTGGCGGTCTCCCAAACCGGAAATTCGCTGACGGCAACACCTGCGGAAAAACGGATCGGTATTCCTGAGGTAAGGAATCTACCATCCGCCGAAAAAGAGATCCGGGTTGCAGCACCGCCCAGTTTGTGGCGCATGGTTGCCAGCGGTTCCCCGCTGGCGGCATTGATAGTTATGACGTCACCCCCCTTTGAAATGGCAATGGTGGTGCCGTCAGGTGACAGTGCCATGGCAGAAGGTTCGACATAGGGTGAATAGTTGTTGGCAAGCGGGCCGAAAGGTACAAACTGTTTGCCGTCAAAGGAGCGATAGAGCGCGCCGTAATTGTCTATCAGATAAATTTTTGTCGCATCGCCATTAATGGCCATGGCTGCTGGGAAGCGCATTTTGTTACCGGTATCGGGATGTAACGTGCAGGATATTTTTCTACCTGCACCGCTTTGTACATTATAAAGCGTAACTTCAGCGTCAATGCCGGCAACAACCGCCCATCGAGCATCCGGGGAAATCCAATTTTAATCGCGTTTGTGCTAACAAAGCCTGCACATACAGACTGTCGCGAACCGAAAGACTTTCTCGGGTCCTTTTTTTCGGCACGCTAGCCGACACCGGCTATACCTATCTTGAACCGCCTGATCGT
>CAIRBT010000074.1 GCA_903876875.1 uncultured Geobacteraceae bacterium | reverse complement strand
TGTCTCTTCGACCGGTGTCGCTTCGACCGGTGTCTCTTCGACCGGTGTCGCTTCGACCGGTGTCTCTTCGACCGGTGTCTCTTCGACCGGTGTCGCTTCGACCGGTGTCTCTTCGACCGGTGTCGCTTCGACCGGTGTCGCTTCAACCGGTGTCTCTTCGACCGGTGTCTCTTCGACTGGTGTCGCTTCAACTGGTGTCGCTTCAACCGGTGCTTCTTCAACCGGTGCCGCTTCGGCCGGTGTTACAACTACCGGTGGTTCCGCAACGAGTGGTTCTACGGTTCGGGGTGCCTCAACAACTCCGGCCTGAATCAAGCGCTCAACCAGAGTCTTCCGGGGCTTTCTTTTTTCAGGGACAACTGGCTGCTCAAGAGAGGCCGGAACTTCAGCAGAGGCTATGATTTCAGGCGAAATGGTTCCCATCTCAGGGGAGTCAGCAGTCTCTTCAGTAACCTCAGTCTCCTCAGTAACCTTACACACCTCAACGGCCTGACTTTGCCGCGGTCTCGTGATATTCTTACCCTTGAGCTTGTTTTTCTTAGCCACCCATAACCTCCCGGTTCATCAACTCACAGATCAATCAAGCATCTCAGTTGCTTTTTTCCAGTAATAATAGCCGCCGACGATTCCCAGACCGACCAGGCCGACCGGACCCCAAATACCGATTCCCAGACCGAGACCCAGGCCGAGACCGAGCCCTTTTCCGGTCAGACCGGTACCCATAGTCTTGCAGCAGGTGGCTGTCTTCAAACCAAGTCCCTGGCCTGTTTTATGTCCGGCTACCGTAATTGCATTCGGGCATTGTGCTGGTTGCATATGCGCTCTCCTTTAAAAAATAGTGCAGTTCCTACTCAAACGTATCTGCCATAGGCAATTTAAAGCCATTAATCAATATTTTTTTTGATTAAATAGAACAGCAGTGCAAGAATAAGTGCCCACCCCACGGCGAGAGTACCGATGGAGAGCCCGGTTCCGGTGCTGCCGATGCTGTTATTTTTTTCCAACTCCGCCTGAAGATGGGCAGATTCCTGACGGATCAGGTCAATATTAAGGGTGTGAAACAGCGAGTGTGATTGGTTCCGCAGTGAGAACAACCGCTTCTCCAACGTATCGGTCAATATGCCCTGATTTTTAAGCTCTATTATCCGGTCTTCGATGGCTTTCAGCATGCCATCGGTTTTCATCATAATGTTCTTGATCTCCAAAGCACTTTCAAAACCATGGCATGGGGTACAGTTTTTACGGTTGATCTGGTCAATGGTAGCCCGGACTACGCCATGACTGCCATGGCAGGTAACACAGGTGGGGCCGCCTCTCCCCAAGGCTCTGCCATGGGGGCTTGCCGCATGATACTTGGCAATACCCATGTGGCAGCCACCGCAAATGGACGGAATTTCCGTAGCAACCGGCACCCCACGAAATCCGCGGGCCTGGCTCATGGAGTTGACCGCGTCCATGGGATCTCCGCCATGACAGGCGTTACAGGAGACGCCATGTTCTGCGTGAATACTCGTCTTCCAGATTTTGACCGGCATGCCGAGACGGGCGGCAAGCCCACCATGGCAGGTTACGCAGACGTTTGGCGGCGTAACAGCGGCGGTAACCGGCAGTGCCGAAAGCAGGGCAAAAACAAGCAGAAAAGCAGGAACCAGCTGTCTCATGAATAGAGCCCCCATATGGTCAGGCCGATCCAGAGCAGAATACAGCCGATGGCGGTCATGGTAAATACCGGCCGTTTCAGGGGGTGCTTTTCCGTACCCCGGTCGATAAAGGGCAACAGAGCCAGGAACGTCATGGCACAGGCCTGTACGGTCAAGCCGACTATCTCACTGGGAAATAGTTTAAGGGTCTGGTAGTTTGCCAGAAAGTACCATTCCGGCTTGATATGGGATGGTGTCACCAGCGGATTGGCCGGCATATATGAGGTTGACGGTATGAACATATTGGGAAAGAAAAATACGAACATCATGAGACAGGCCAGATAGAGCGAAATGGATATCAGATCCTGAAGCACGAAATTGGGGAAGAACGGAATGCCATCCGGATGATCCTTACAGACGAACTTATCCCCCTGCCACTGGTTGGTGGTATCTTCGAGACCAAAGGGGGGGGTGGAGACACCGGTGCGCCGGATCAGGAAGAGGTGGGTGCCGATGAGGGCGGCAATAGTTGCCGGAAGTACCCCGACATGCAGGGTATAAAAGCGTCCCAAGGTGTGAAAGCCGACCTGCTTGCCGCCCCGGAGCAGTTCTACCAGATCGGAGCCGACAAAGGGAATGGAGCTGACACAGTCGGTTGCCACCGTGGTAGCCCAGAAGGAGAGCTGATTCCAGGGGAGCAGATAACCGGTCAGGGAGATTCCCATGGCCAGCAGCAGCAGAAAAAAACCGGAGAGCCAGTGGAGTTCCCGGGGGGCCTTATAGCTCCCCATGAACAGAATGGAAAACATATGCAGCAGGATAACCAGCAGCATCATGCTCGATCCGACCGCATGGAAGAGACGAATTAAGCGACCAAGGGGAATCTCGTCCATGATAAACGCCACACTGCCAAAGGCCTTGTCAATATCCGGCACGTAGTAGAGCATCAACAGCAGGCCGGTCACAATCTGCAGACAGAAAATCACCAGCAGCACACTGCCGAGGGAGTACCAGGCATTTATATTGGGAGGGAGCAGATGGCCGGAACGCTTCTCGTCCACTACCTCACGTACGCCAAAGCGGACATCAATCCAGTCATATAGTTGTTTCAAAAAATCCATCAGTGTGCGCCTTTATGCTTTCTTCCGCGTGTTTAGTTATTACCCTACCGTCACGATCCCGTTGGCCACCGTGAAGGGAACCTTTTCCAGGGCACGGGGGGGAGGACCGGAGATCACGGCGCCGTCGGCGGTGAAATAACCGGCGTGACAGGGGCAGAGGAAATCCTGCCGATCCTGTTCCCATTGCACGATACAACCAAGATGGGGGCAGACGGCGGACAGAGCCACAAATGTACCATCCTGTTTTTTTACCAGTACGGCAGCAGTGCCGTTGTATTCAAAGAACTTCGCATCACCCGGCAGGATATCCTTAACCGGAATGGTGGTTTTCCCCTTACCGCCGCCGTCAGGGCGGGGTATCAGGTAGTAACGAAACACCGGATAGACCACCGAAGTGATGCCGGCAACTGCCAGTGCTGCAATGCCGCCAAGACAGGCTCCAATAAATTTTCTTTTACTTTGATCCACAGCCAGTTCTCCCCTACATCACACCGGTAATTAGTTTTATTGCCAACAACAGCAGACAGACCGCAATCGCCCGTTTTATCGAACGGGGGCGGGTTTTCCGCGACATCCGGGCACCAAAATAGGCACCAAGAATAGCTCCCACCCCAATGAAAATGGCAAAATCAAGATCAATCTCATGCATGCCGGTGAACACCACCACCGCAAAGAAGCTGGTGATTGCCAGAATAAAGTGGGACGTTGCCGTGGCGATATGCACCGGCATGCCGAGTACGGAGTACATCAGTGGTACATGGATAATGCCACCACCGATACCGAACAGACCGGAGAAAATACCGGTAAAGAAACTTCCCGCCAGCCCGATGGACATGTCAGGCGCATAGAGATGGGTTTCCCCCTCCGCATCTATCAGCAAACGGACTTCCGGCTTTTCCGGCACGTTGGTCAGCATAATGGAGATATCTTTTTCGGCAAAAAGATGCAGTGAAAGCAGCATCAGCGTCACACTGAAAAAGATGGAAAAGGTGGTAAAGGTAAAATGCTGGGCAACGACAGCCCCCACCAGCACCCCCGGCACCGCCGCCGTGGCAAACTTGAGGCCGATATCATAATCAATCCGTTTGTGGGTGACGTAGGAAAATGTCCCTGACAGTGCATTCATGAAGACCGCCGTAATGGAGGTACCGATGGCCAACTGGGGGGTAAAATTAAAAAAGATCATCAGCATCGGCACATGAATGAAACCACCACCGGCTCCAATCAGCGTACCGATCAACCCCACCACACAGCCGAACACGATCAGCAGAAGTGCTTCCGGCAGATCGGCCACCACGGCGTGTCCCTCAATAGCAACCGGGCCATCCATGGGACCTGCGGCCATGGCGGTGGCGGCCATAATCAGCAGTATCAGGAGGGGGATGAGTATTTTTTTCATGGTTTTGATGTATCCATTCTCTTTACGGAGCTGTGTACGTTAATGCTCTGCTTGAAATATTTAGCGGCCTCTTCTTTAAGCGTTTCCGAGGGGAAACGATCCGGATGGAAGGCAACCTTAAAAAATTTAAATGATCGTTCAATGGCGTCCGGATCCGTATTGTCGTTTGCCGTAATAAAGTTGAGCCACGCATCAGTAACCGAATCAGCGTTCACGGTCTGGTCAAAGGAGGAAACCAGATTGATCTCTTTGAGCTCCGTGAGTTTTTCACTAATGTCCACGATCTTGATACAGAGTTCGTAGTAGGAAAAAGCTCCCCGTTTGAGTTCGTTTTCAACCAGCGCGATCTCCTGACGCAACACATCGGCGGCATACTGGAGCTGGTCATCGGACAGGCTCAGCATGGCATGTGCCCGTGTCTGAAGATTTTTCAGAAGCACCGAGAGGGCAGCCACCTTATCATCTTCGGCACTGCGCAACTTCATGCGCATTTCAGACAGCTGCCGATCCGGTGAGTTTGCCTCCATGACAGCTATTTTATTCTGGAGTTCCCCCATGGTGACCGTGAGCTGGGCGATATTCTGCGACGCTTCCCGCAGCTCCCCATCACGGCTTTTTATGGCCTGAGACAGCTGCGACTTTTCAACGTTCAGCACCCGGAGCGAAAGGGCATGTCCCTCAAGACAGGCATATTTGCAGATTAGTAACGCTCCGCTGAATGCCGCAACGGCCAACCCGTACGCGGGGGGTACCGCAGCCACATAATCGGGCAGATACGGTGCATACTGCCAGGAGATGAAAAACCAGACCGTAAGCAGAAAGGCCGTGGCATAGGCAAGCAGATCCGTATAACCAGATGTGATAAATCGGTAGAGCATAGGGTACCGGCTATTGGGGATCCACCGGTTTTTCCACCGGGGTCGCTTTACTTTTTATGCTTCCCACAAACTTTTTCAGGGCAAACTTCAGGCTCTTCAGCTTGTTCTGATACCCCACATCAAAGACACCGATGGCACCACTGGTAAACTGCACATAGGCGCTGTTGCCATCGGCAGTCAGCAGCACATCGGCAGCCGCTGCACCCAGGGAAATCGTCTTAAGAGTCTTGCCGGTAGCCAATTCCCGCAGTGCCATTTGTTGGCCATCAAGGAGGAAAAGCCCCCAGGCTCCCTGCCTGTCCACATCAAAGGAGAGCACCCCCCTGGTATCAACAGGGAAAAATTTTTTCCCCGGCTGCCCCGCAGTTACAATGGTCACCCCTTCGGCCGACAGCCAGCTAAAAGTGGCACCATCCATCCCCTTGCGGAAAAACAGCGGAGAGGCCTTGTCAACGGAGCCGGACAGGGCACGCTTGTTCACATCATAGAGCGACAGGGTGTCGGACTGGAGGATGAAATTACCATTGCCGTAAAAGCTGGCCCGCGCCACCGGACTGCTCTTCTGCATAATGGCCACCAAATTTCCGTCTTTCACCTCAATCACTTTGATATAGCTTTCGCCGGTTATCAAGAGCTGTTTACCATTCGGATGGGGATCCAGACTGATAATCGGCTCCGCCTCATCGAACTGCAGTTTCTGGGTACCGGAAGTCGCATCAAAAATCTTGATACTGCCCGTATTATCGTTGTTCATCCCCCCCACCGCAATCAGGGTACCACCCGCAAGAAAGCGGAGAGAGAGCACCTGAAAACCGGGACCGCAGGCTATTTCCCGCAGCGGGGTTGTTTCGGGCAGCTGCCAGAGCAGAATCTGGTCATCGGCGGCGGCGGCGGTCAGTGCCGAAGCGGGGGCGTAATCAAAGGAAACCACACCGGACAGACCGCTCAAGATCGCCGACGGTTTTTGCGAGATCGTGACGCCCCGAAAGCTTTTCTGCGTCACCACCCCACTCTTCTGGGGCTTCGGCAGTGAGAGTGATGTGAGATCAAAATTGGCGGCAGCAATGAGAGCCGCCGCCAGGAATCCGACAAATAGCAGATATTTGATTATCTGTCTCATTTTGCTGTTTCTGGCTTATGGGTTTCTTTTTCAGAAATAAACGTCTTTGCGTGCCGGAACCCAAGGGGATAGCCAAAGAAAAAGCCGGGGACCAGCTCCAGACTGGTGTTGTACATATTGGCTGCCGTATTGTAGTGAGCCCGGGCAACTGCCAGCCTTGTTTCCGTATTTGCCAGTTCGGTCATTAAATTCTGATACGTTATGGACGATTTCAGATCCGGATAATTCTCGGCAACCGCCTGAAATTTAGAAATTGCACTTTTAAAATTATTGAGGGTCTGGGTATCCAGTGGCTGGGTGGCACCATCACTGGTCATATCCTTCAGGGAACCAAGGGCACTTCGCACATCGGCCGCATGTACGAACACCCGCCCCTCGTAATTCATATAATCAGCTACCGCCTTGACTAATCCTGGTATCAGGTCATTGCGCCGTTGTAACTCTGCTTCAATCTGGGCAGACTCAAGTCGTACCGCAAACAGTTCGGTCGTAAACAGATTATAATAATATATACTGCCGGCAAATATCAGTAACGAAAACGCTACCATGGCAATTTTAGCCGAGACAGTCTGCTGGTGCCATACACGGGTTTTCACCTTATGGGCGAGACGCTTATGCCGCTTATCCTGAGCAAGCACCGGCTTGTCGGTAATCAGATGCAACTCTTTGGCGTAGCGTTTTTCAATAACCTCTCTCACTGCCTGCTATCCTTTAACATTCAGGAGCATGGAATTACCGCCACGAATGATGTCCAGCACAAAGCCCCGTTTGCTATCGACACGTTGGGATGCTTTGATGAAAGCTTCCATTTCTTCTACCTGGGCACCGTTGATCCCCTTGATGATATCACCGCTGCGCAACCCGTTGGCGGCCAGTATGCCGCTACTGTTCTGCACATAAACCCCGGACTTGGTGATTCGGGTCAGGGAGGGGATAATGGGGGTAATGCTGGCGCCGAGTTGCCACTTATAGGGGCCTATTACCTGTGGTGCCACGGCTGCGCCTTTATTCTGGCGGGTCGCAGCCGTTCTCAGTTTGGCGGTCTGCCGGGCACCGTTACGTAAGAAAACAAGCTCAACGGAGCGGCCGATATTCTGGCCGGCGATCATGGCGTTAAGAGCAGCCGCGTTGATGATCTTTTTACCGGAGAAGCGAACTATGATGTCACCACGTTGGAGGCCGGCAACTTCAGCCGGGGCACCGGCAACCGTACTGACAACCAGCACCCCTTCCGGGTGGAGCATACCGGCCTGACGACAGATAATATCATCAACATCGACAAGACCAAGCCCCATAACCGGTTCATTGAGAACCATCTGCTGACCGGCGGCGGCGAACTGACCAGTACCGGTCACCGGACCGCCATTGGTTCTGCCGAACAATCCCCTTCTCGGACCGGCACCGGCACCAATATGCAGGCCGTTTTGCTGTGTCAGCAGCGGATCGGCATTGGCCGCCATGCCCGGTTGCTGCGTCAGAAGCGGGTCGGTATTAACGGCAGTACCGGGGCGTTGCTGCATCCAGGGATCCGTATTAACGGCGGTGCCGGGTCGTTGCTGCATCCAGGGATCCGTAGTGACTGCGGTACCGGGTCGCTGCTGCATCCAGGGGTCGGTATTAACTGCGGTACCAGGCTGTTGCTGCATCCAGGGATCAGTATTAACCGCCACCGCTGGCTTCTGTTGCCCCTGCGGTTCGAACAATTGGGGATGACAGGTAATACAACTTCCCAAGGGGCCATGGGGGGGAACAATCATCTGGCCGCCGGGAAGACGATAGGCATTACCCACCTGACGCCCCTGATTAGTCCAGGCCACCAACTGCCCCTTCACCACTCCGGGGGTAGTATTATTGAAATCAACGACACCACCGACCAGCTCAGAGGCACGGTTAATTGGAATGGCAAAGCCGATTCCACTGAAAACACCGGTCGGAGCAAAGATGGCGGTGTTAATACCGATAACCTCCCCCTTCACGTTGAGCATGGGGCCGCCGCTGCTCCCCTTATTGATGGAGGAGTCGGTCTGAATAAGATTTTCATACACGGAGTCGCCAACCTGCAAGGTACGATTTCTGCTGCTAATCATACCGGAGGTAACGGACTGTTCAAAGCCAAAGGGACTACCGATGGTAAGCACCATGTCACCGGTTCTGGCCAGGTCCGAATTGCCCAGTTCCGCATGGGGAAAGGGACCGGTGCCCTGAATACGCAAAAGAGCCATATCGGTGCGGAGATCCGCCTTTACCATTTTAAGCGGATACTCCAGCGCGCCACCCGGTCCATAAACTGTAGCCTTGAGTGCCTCAGCACCGGCGATAACGTGGTAGCTACTCAGAATGTATCCCCGTGGATCAATGATGACCCCCGAGCCGATTTTATTAAAGGCCACGTCATTCGGAACAGGACCGGCGGCACCCTGATTGGCTGCTGCCCCGTTGTTCCTCATGGCTGCGTCAATACTAACCACTGCCGGACGTACCGCATCAATGATCGTATGGTACGAGGTTTGAACGTCACCGACCGCACCTGTTGTCTGGGCTACCGGTGTCACAGAAGAACCTGCCATGACGGTCTGACCCATCGGCACCGCACTCCCACGGGCATTTCTCCCCTTGGTGAGAAAGTTATTGACGTACCCTTCCTGTTGCGAACCTTCGTAAAGTGCCCATATTATAGTAAATACAGCCATAACCACCAGTGCCCAAATCCACGGTTTATAATTCCGCGTACACGAGAGGTCGGGATGCTGAATAGTACTTTGGGTACTTTCAGAAGTTTTCTCTGATGACATCAGCAACTCCTATTCATCTTGTTTTCGAGGTGCGGGGTCGGCCTCACGAAACTCATGATTTTTCACCTTGAATGATGCCTGCATACCGGTATTTTTAATGCCGGCCAACAGTGCAATGGCACCACCGCCAATCAGCAGTAGTGGCAAAATTGCAATCAGCACATCAACCATGTACCACCAGTACTTCACAAGTCCCCAAAAACCGAGACTCAGCGAGATCAGACCAAATACGATACTTAACATACCATCTCCTGTTTATGCATAATCGGGATGTAACGCTACGGATAACAAGTTACCCAGTCTGCACCTAGTTATTCTTGTGTTCCATTTCAAGGGACTTTTTGAAGTATTTCACCGCTTCATCACGAAGCCCCTTCGCTTCATAGGCAAAGCCAAGACTCTGATAAGCCTTAATGAAGTCGGGTTTAAAATCAATCGTTTTCAGATAGGCCTTGATAGCACCATCATGATCGCTTCTGGCATCGGCAATCAGGCCGATTTTATAGTAGGCATCCGCATAAGCGGGGTTGAGTGCCACCGCTTTATTTAATGCGACCAGTGCTTCATCGTTGGCATCAGTGGTAAAATAGACCGACCCAAGAAGGTAAAATGCTTCCGGAATATTTTCATCCAGCAGGGTAACCTTCCGTAGGGTTTCCACTGCTTCGTTGTTCTGTCCAAGACGAGTATAAATCTTGCCCAGTTTGAACAACACACTGACGTTATCCGGTTCGGCGAGGATAATTTTTTTGTAGGCTTTGATGGCACCCAACAGGTTGCCGCTTTTTTCCAGATCATCACCCAGTTCATTGTGAATTTCTCTGGTACTTTCCGGGTCTATCTGCAATAGGCTATTGTACGCGTCAATGGATTTGTTCACCAGTTTTTTCGCGTTAATCGTCACCGCTTTGAAAAAAAACTGAAGTTCACTAGTATCAATGATTCCCATAAGAACTCCTTAAATAATGAAATAAAATCTCAGTGTAACAGAAACTGCACCATCTATTCAATCAAATGTCCGAGCAGCAGCAGAACCAACCAGACTAGAAAGACCGTCTGCTGGGTGTGAATAAGTCGCATCTGTTTTTTGGTGTCGCTGGAAAATTTCTTGGATCGCATGAGAATACCGGCCATTGTCAGCCAGACAGTCACCAGCAAACTGGCATACAGGAACAGGTTCCGTTCGTCGGAGAAGTGCGCATGAATGGTCATGGCCACAAAGGCGATGATGTTAATATTCATGTGCAGATCCAGGTATTTTTTAAAAAAGAGCGCAACATCCCGGGGCCATGGTCGGAACTGATTGGCAATCATACGGGCCGGATAGTAGGCGTTGGCAAAGACGAAGAGCACCAGGCTTACTAAACCGAAAAAATCACTTATTGCTTCAGTACTCATAATAAAAAGAGGTCTCCCGTGGGTCAATCAACCGGATAGGTGGCAACGGCGATGCCGCTCACACCTTCCACATCGGTCAGGACCGTTTCACGAACCTTCTCGGCGATGACATGCACTTCAAGCACCGTCAACGACTTGGAGACGGCTATCTGCAGGTCAACCCAACTCTTCTGACCCATTTTCCGAGTTTTTATGGACTTAATGCCGGCAAGTCCCTCGATTTTCAGGGTGGCAGCAACTATTTCATCAACCACGTCTTGATCGGCCGACATATCGATCAGGCCGCTTATCCCTTGCAGAAACATCTCCACACTCATATTAAAAATAAAAAGGGAAACAATGACCGCCGCAATCGTGTCCGCATTGGGGTAGCCCATCTTGGCACCGATCAGACCAAGCAGCACGGCAACGGAGGTGATACTGTCCGCCTTACTCTCATTGGCATCCGCCAGCATGGCAGGACTGGAGAGCTGAGTACCGGCACAATAGTTGGAAATGTACATGAGGTAACTGAAACAGAGGGAAATGACGGTGGCCAGCAGCGCCGCATTGCCCGGCATATCGTGTACCCCTTCCTTGAAGGTGCGCAGGGCGTCCACAAAAATGGAACCGGCACCGGCGAACAGGAAAGTACTGGCGCACAGGGTACTGAAATACTCAATTTTGCCATAACCGTAGGGATGCTTTTCATCGTGTGGTTTGTCGGCAACCTTGAGCGCCACCAGAATAAAAAGGGAGGACATGGCATCGGCGGCCGAGTGAACACCGTCGGCCACCAACCCCTTGCTTCCGGTCAATGTCCCGACAAGCACCTTGAACAGCGCGGCAAGTGTATTACCGAAAAAGCTCCAGCGGGGCGACGATTGCCCACATTTTAAACATTCTGAATACTTCATAGCACCTTGTCAATGAGTCAGTTCTCATCCCTCAGCAGCTTCTCACCAGCCCCTTCGTAAAAGGGATGGGCATGAAAGCCGAGCGGGGCGGCAACCAGTTTAAAGGGAAATACGTTTAGTAGCGTGTTGAATTCGTTAACTTTCACATTATACGCCAGGCGGGCGTTGGTGACACGAAAGCCCGATGCCTGCATATCTTCCATAAGTGCAATGTAGGGCCCCTTACTTTTAAGTAATGGGTACTGTTCCTTGATACTATCCATTTCACTCAGTATTTCGAACAGTGGATTGCTCTTTTCCAGCCGAACCGTGTTGGTACCCGGCGGCATAGTGAGAGCATTTTTGTTAACCAGATTAGTAAATATCTTTTCTTCCAGATCGTTGTACCGTTTCACCGCCGCCCGAGCCCGGGTGAGCAGGTCATTACGACGTTTAACTTCAACCTCAAGCAAACCGGAAGCCATGTAAAGCAGATGCTGCTCTTCGACGAAGATATTATTGGCCTGTCGGGAGAACAGATACACACCGATCAGTACCAGCACCAGCAGAATTACGTATCGATTTCTCTTTGGCATCCGGCATTTTCCAGGCGTTCAGGGAAGCCTTCCCATGTACTGAAATATTTTCTGGCCTGGTTCCCGATCATCATGGTGGAGGCGATGTTCAGGGAGGCGGCAATCGGAATCCCCAGAAATGGAATCAATCGGTACGCTTTACCGGCAAAGCGGGGCACCAGTTTCGCTGATACATCAAGAGCCGAGTCCGGAATGCCTTTTTTGAGATAGGCGACGGACAACTCATCGACCACACCACGTAACGTCCTGACCGCTATCCCCTTGGCCGCTTCCGCACTCCCGGAAAATCCGAGCAGAGCCAGAGAGACCGCTTTCAGCTCTTCTTCATCCATCTGCACATCATAGGCGATGGAGATGGCATAACAAAGTTCAATCTGAGTGCGAACCAGATACGCCAGATCGGCGGTTATGCCGGCGAGCAGTGAACCCGCCATACCGACCCCCGGAATGGTGGCCGGTACACTGACCAAGCCGCCGAATGCGGCCGTTTTCAGGGCAGCCCGCTTAATGAGTTTGCTGCTGACGCCAAAAGAGACGTAGCGACGGGGCTTCCCCCCATTGGCCAGATCATACTCATGCTCCATCAACAGGACTTCCTTACGGATGGCCGGCAACGATTTGCCCGTAACCATCAGTATTTTAGAAAGCCAACCGTTGCCGGTCATGGCAGGTACGGCTCAAAGACGATATGAACTGTCGTATGGTTGCCCAGGGCTGCCATGATGCTTTCCCGCACATGCTGCACGATGACGTATCCTTCCTCATGGGTTAATGAGGGGTCAATCTTGATCGTCATATCCACCGACATGCCCTGTCCCAGGTGACGAGCCACGACCTTTGATACTTTTTTAACTCCGGGCACAAGCCGGGCAACGGCCTCAATCTGTTCAACTTTATTGGCGGGAAGAGCCGAATCAAATAGCCCCTTCACCGCCTCCTTGAGCATATCAAGACTCATGGCAAGCAGGGCGACTGTTTCAATGACAGCAACCAGTGGATCAAGAAACTGCAGCCCTAAAAATCGCCCACCCAGAATAGCCACAGCGACCATAACGGACGACATGGCATCGGAATGATTGTGACGGGCATTGGCCAGCATGGACGGACTCTGCAGCCGATTGCCGACACAGCGCAGATACTGAGCCAGCTTATAGTTGGCAAAGACCGATATAACAGCTGCCCAGAAGGCCACCAACTTTGGTGTCGTTCCCACACCATGAAAACTTTCCCAGACACCGACCGCCGAGTGAACGAGCAGGTAACCGGTAGATATGAGTAGTCCCACGCTAATGAAGAACAGCGCAACGTATTCAACCTTGCCATGGCCGTAGGGATGTTGATCATCGGCCGGCTTGCCGGAAACCTTGACACCAATGACCACTACCAGAGAGGCGATAAAGTCTTTGAACGAAAAAAGTGCATCGCCAATAATAGCCTGACTGCCGCTCAGTAAACCGATAAAACCTTTGAAGATGGCCAGAGAAAGGTTAGCCCATACCGCAACCCATCCAGCTTTTTTCTCGCAGTTGGCGCATTCCTTGAAGTCTTCAGTGGAGCTTTTACAATAGTTCAGAGAATTACGTGACATTTAGAGCATTGTCCCCTGTTGCCGTGGGGCGCCGGGGTTCCTTTTTTAATATTGGGTGCCGTGGTGGTGAGAAGATCACCAAGATCTTTCGCCATCTGGTTTGGGTTGGTTTTGCCCGGCGCTATGGCGTGGCACTTGTCGCAGGGACCGTAGTAGCCATGTGGTGCCCGGGCGGTGGCCAGAATCATCGGAGCCCCCTCTACCTGGGCAAAACCGAGTTCATCCACACTGGTGACAGCAACATTTTTATAGGCACCGCCCCGGTAAATAGTTACCTGGGTCAGGGTCATCAGAGCAACCTGACGGGTGGCGTTTTTGAATGACCTGAGGTCGGCGACCTGATTGCCATTGACAGCAGTTATGACATCCCCTGCCAGCAGACCTGCGTCGGCTGCCACCAAGGTCACTTCATCTACAAATACTCCGGTCACATTGGCAGGAATATTGTTTGCCCGTGCCACGGCAGGCGTCAGTGGGCCGGCCTCAAGGCCGATCCAGTGTGCCTCGATCCAGGTTTTACCCATGGCACCACCGGCAACCGGTACCACGTTCTGCCCGGCAAAACCATAGGGGTAGCCGAACTGAACCTGCTGGGCATTTTGATCGAACTGTTGACCGTTCGGATCTACCTGCTGGCTCATGCGTGGTTTGCGTGGCGGCGGCGCAAAGGGATCCTCTTCTTTCATGGTCAGAGGACTCTGGCGATTCTGCATTTTGAAGAACTGGTTACCGTTTGGTACGTTCATCTGCCCCGTATCATTACCCATGTTGAAGGGGTTCTCTTCCTTCATGATAATGCCGGCAACCGGTGTTGTGGCATTGGCAGCATTCGGAGGAGGAGCCTGCTGGGCAAACTCGTTTTCTCTTTCCAGAGCTTCCCGCTTCCGCATGGGAGCGTCGGCAAGATAGAAAAAGTAAACGTACACGAAGGATCCGATCAGCAGCAGCAGAAATATTGGATTCGCGACAAAATTAAGCTGCTTCATGGGCCTTTGCTGGATTCTCTTCGTTCAGACCGCAGAGATCGTCAACCTTGTTGCAGGCATATTCTTCAACTTTCCGGATCAACTCCGGGTTAGTACGGTTGATGAGCTCATAGATAACCGCTCCCAGAAAAATACCTGAAAAAACACCAATTAGGACTTTACTCATTATTCTTCCCCTTTTTCAGATCAGTTTATATTTGTTTCATCTGCTGTTTTTACCACGTGAAACGGGTTTATCAGATTTCTTTTCTCTTCTTCATGGACGGCGATAGCCGCTTCGATTTCATTAAGACGTGCGATATACCCGGTTAGTATTTCATCGGTGGTCAGATCCGTCGTACCGCCATTCACCAGAATCGTAACCCGCTCCCCTATTTTCCGGGAAAACTGATCTTTTTTGCACGTAAGTGATGTGATATCGTATGCCAAAAAAAGTTTTTTAGAGCAGATTGTCGCCGAATCAGCTGTTTTATGGACTAAATCCATAAACATATCGCCCATGTGCGACAAACCATATCTTACATCAATTGCCACAGTTCTCTCCCCTTTGCAATATAAAAATACGGAACCATCCGGTCAGCAGCCGCGACTGGCGTCACTCGATCAGCTGGGGAGCTTTCTTCGGCTTGCGTAGTGCCTTGAACGACAGCATCACAACCACTGCCAACAACACCCCGACAGAGACGCTGACCAGTACAACCGTACTGAGTCCGACCGGTTTCGGATCACCAAGTATGAACTTGACCGGCACCGGGCCACTGTTCCCGTCAAGGAAGAGCACGGAAAGCAGGAGTAATGTAACTACAATGAAAAATATGAGCTTTTTTTGCATACTGACCGTAGTATTCTAATCCCTTTTGATACCGGTTAAAAAACCGAGGGCGCCACCGGTCAAACCGAATGCCTTCAGCACGAGTACAGCCGGTACGGCTACCTCTGCAGCCGCTGCGGCAACAACAAGCCCGATACCACTCACGATACCGACTCCAAGTCCTGCGGCTGTCTTGCCCAGTATGGCGCAGGCGGTGTGTATATTTTCCTCGGTACGTGAGGGGTAATAGCTACTGATATCGATACGTGTACTTTCCGTTGTTTTGGTGTCAGCTGTAGTATCCACTGGTGCCTCCTTCTCTTATATGTTTAGTTCCACCCTGTATCAGTTAAGCAGTACGATATGTTCCAACCGCACCTTGTCACCATATTCAAGCAGTTTACATCTATATTCCAGCAGTTTACCGGTCTCTTTCAGACATATACCGGTCAGAATATCACTTAAACTGGTAATATCGTCCAGATAGATAAAGGTACCGTCGGTTTCACTGGCCATCCAGCGAAAACTAGATTCGGTCTCATGAATATTGTTGCAGAGAATCGGGTAAATCTTGATTCCCTTACTTTTGATAACCTCAACCTCCTGCCGGTAGTCCTTCATGCGGGGGCAGGCACGAAAACTGTCAATGACACCGTGGGCCGGTTTGTCGCCAACCAGCACGATGACCTTTGGCGTTTTGGAGAGTCCCCAGTTGAGATTTGCCGCGTCGTAGAGAGCGCATTCCACAGCCTCTGCACCATCTCCACCAACCCCGATATGCAGATCCGGTGAGCGGAGAAACTCAACAATTTCTTTTTTATCAAAGGTCAGGGGGAGTATTTTGGTCAGATAAAACTCATCTTCCCCCTCATCGCCATGGTCTTTATAGGCGATGACTCCCATTCTCACTCCTTGGGTGAATTCGAAAACCTCTTCCATTATTTTAATGATATTGTCCCGCACCTCATGGATGTAGGACTCCATACTTCCGGTGGTATCAATTGCAAATACCACGTCCAAAGACGATTCGACCACCAGACGACCACTTTTCAGATGCTGTTCCCGCTCGCCCATTTCCTTGAGCAGCTTGGCTTTTTTCGCCTGCACTGTATCCATGTAATACGTACTCCACTCCGTTTTGACTCGACCGAAACAACACCGGCCGTCGGTACTTTCAGAAAAGCAGTTTACTACTGTACAATAGGTAGTGTACCGACATCAAGACAATACATTACAACAGTGCCCCGTTTTCCGGGCAGCAGGGCCTATCTCCGCTTTTTCGCAGTTTTTCTGCGTGAAAAGGGTGAGGAATCAAACAGAACAGAATTCACTGGCGCATCTTCCCCATCTTCCCCATCTTCCCCATCTTTCTTAACTGCGGCATTGTCGGTTGCACCTTCTTCAACCGAATCACTCCCGACAGCTGGCGGCAGGGATAACGGCAACTCCACCGGGGCATCAGCATTCTCAATGGCTGGTTTCTCCTCTACCGAGGTTTCAGGAACTTCCGCTACTTCCGTACCGGTTGTGGCTTCCGCGTCAACCGAGCCAGTAGTGACCTCTTCTGCTTCCTGATCTACCGGGGTTTCCTGCTCCACTGTTGTTTCAGCAGACTCAGCGATTGTTTCAACGGGAGACTGGTTTTCTTCCCGGGCATAGAGCGATGAAAAACTTGTGTTTGGATATGCGGCACGTTTTACCCTGGTTTCTCCCAGTGACAGGAAGGGGGTATAGCTTTTGGTGCGGATACTCGTCAGGTCGCTCAACGCAGACACGGAACTTTCAGCATCCTGCAAGGTGGTGGTTTCATCATCCTGCTGAGCCGGATCCGTCATCTCAACTTCAGTGACTTCCGTAGTTTCGGCACCAGTGTCTGCCAGTTCATCGAAAACAGCATCACCGGCGACTTCTTCGACAACGACAGCATCACTTTCAACCAAAGGAACGACTATTTCCTCCGCATCATACACCGGTATGCCGGGTGGGAGTTCCAAAGCCGAGGTGGAGACCGCAACCTCTGCCACGTTCTCTGCTTCGACAGCCACAGCTTCCGAATCGGCAGGTTCTTCGTCGGCAGACGGCGCGAAGGCTGGTTCACTATTAATGGCCGGTGGGAATTCAAGCACCACCGCTGCATCGGTAACTTCAACGGTATCGACCGCTTCCACAGCCGGGGCGTTCTCTGCCAGCTCAGTAGAGATTGTTTCTGCAACATCCTCAGTGACACAAACAGCTGCGTCTGTAGCCACTTCCTCCGTTGTTTCAGCTTCAACCGCTGCAATCTCTGCCACTGTCGGTAACAGTTCGGCTTCGGCAGCCACTTCCGGCTCCGACAGTTCTTCTACCGGTGCGACAGCTTCTTGCGACACCGCCTCTTCGACTGCAACCACAGCCTCTTCTACGGTTTCTGCGACCACCTCAACGGCCTCTTCTTCGACCGCTGCGTCCGTCACAACCGCTTCTTCTTCGGTTTCAGCTACTGCCGCTACCGTTTCCTCCTCACTGACCGCTGTAGCTGGTTCTGCATTCAGGGAAAGCGAAAAAGGCTTAATCCTGATGCTGCCGTAGGATACCGATTCGGACAGTTCGCTGGAGGGGGCTGGCATTTCAGCTACTTCAACCGTTTCAGTAGCTTCCGTGACTTCAGCTACTTCCGTGACTTCAGCTACTTCAGCTACTTCAGCTACTTCAGCTACTTCAGCGGCTTCAGCTACTTCAGCGGCTTCATTGACTTCGGCAGCTGCAATAACTTCAACCGTATCAGTAACAACGGGCTCACTGCCTTCGACCGGTTCGTCAACCTCAGTTGCTTCCGAAACCGCCACAACAACCTCGGCAGCTACTTCAGCGGTAGCAATCGGCTCAGCATCTACAGTTTCAGGTCCGGCAACTGGGGCCTCTGGCACTGCTGCCACCACTGCTACGGCAGGTTTCGCCGCCGGTTTTTCCGCCTTTGCCGGTGCCGCAGGTGTCAAGTCCGCCTTGAGTGCGGCAATCTGTGCCAGAAGTTTTTTGACCGGTTCAGCCACCATAGCTTCGGCCGGATCGGGGTATTTTGCTGTTTCCTTGCCGACTTCCAGATAAAGTGCCTGTAATTTCTTTTCTGTTTCTGCTGTTTTCTTGTCCACCCCGGATTTATCGCCTGGCAGATATCCGGTTACCTTTTCAGTTATGGCACGCACAAAGAACGAAGCCACGCCGGTTGCTTCAGGTGGCATCTTCTTGTCGCCCGGTTTTGTGGGTGCCGGTTTCCCCGGTGCCGGTTTTGCTACCGGTGCTTTCGGCTTGGACAGATCGGCAATTTTTTGTTTCAGACCGACATTTTCTGCGGTAAGCTCATTAATTTTATCATAGATTCCGGAAACGGCCTTTGAAGCGATAACGGCAGCCAGATCCTGATGCTTGGCCGCTTCTTTGGCAAAGTCACAGTAGAGACCCTCGATTTTCTTCTCATTGGCATGTATCTTATTATGTAAAGCAGATTTTTCACCGGGCAGAATGCTCGAGAAGGAACGGGATAGTGAGGAGAGACAGCACGTGCCCTTGGCCGCTTTTTGCTCGGCCTTGGCAGCATCAATGTCAGCAACCCGCTTTTTCATCTTGTTGATTTCGGCACCGAGTTGCGAAATAATTGAAAGGATATCCTGCGCTGCTTTCGATTCTAATGCCGCAGCCGGATCAGGGTGTTTTGCGTTGGCTTTTGCAAAATCAACGTAAAGTGACTGAATTCGCAATTCCAGGGTTTTAATCCTGATGCCAAGCTTGGTTCTCTCTCCCGGCGACAATGCCGACATGGTACAATTAAACGCCGACGCTCCAGCATCAACTGCCGAAACAAGTGCTGATCCTCCCGCATTCAACGTCTTTGAAATCGTATCAAGAATAATAGTATTTCCCATGGTCTTCTCCTTCCCGTTTCTCGCGATATCTGGCATTTCTTTATCTGTGTGTTGGATTCAGTCCATTACGCTGCTCAATGTTGAACCGCCATAATCTGGCCAGAGCCTTGATGACCCGTTTTCCGCTCCGGACTGACTGTGCAAAGCCCCCCTGTTCGGGCGGAATATTTTCAGCCGCTTTTGCGGCAATGGCGCGAAACAACCGCGACGTTACCCGAAATAGCTTTTGTTCAACTCTGACCACCCGGCGAACTCCCGAGGCCACGGGGTGTTGTTGCCACCCGAACCCTACGGTGCGAGTCACACGCCGTACCAGACGCAGTCTGGTGCGATCCAGGTTTTTTGTCAGTTTCTTAATTTTCCTGCCTGCCGGAAGCTCCCTGCGGTCGGGAACCAGAAAGGTCAGTACCCGGCTAATCTTCGAGGTTTCGGCGGCGACCGAACCTACCAGCAACGAGCGCCCCCCGCGAGCTACCCGGGCTATTACGGTGCGGATTCTGAAACGGCTCTCCATGTATGCGCCTCACCAATAGGTACCATTGCTACAAATTATAAGAGAGAGTCCTCACCATATGCCATCCTGTTTAACCACCTAAAAACACCACACCCCCTCCAGGAACGTATAACCTGGAGAGGGCATCGAAGGGCATCGAAGGACATCGAAGCACATGCAGGCTGTGCAAAATAGTACTATAGTACCATCCGCCGTACAGCGAAAGCGTGAGCCGTTTACCGGATACAGGCTTCTCTCATCGGCAGATTGCTATTTTTTTGCAGTTTTTTGTACTCTGCTTTCCTTCAATTCAATCCAGAAATCCTCGGGCATATCCTTGCAGTACATCAAAGCTCCGTTGGCACCGGCATAGACCGGATCGGGTACCCTGCGCACGCTGCCATAGCCCAGTGATTGGGTCATATATTTTTCCAGTTCTTCACAGAGACCGATGATCTTGCTGCCTCCGCCGGCCAGGACAATATTGCCTTTTAACTCTTCCTGAAATTCAGGGTCATGGGTAGAGATGAGGTATTTGATGGCATCGGCTATATCCGGAACGATGGAACTGCACGCCTGACGCAGCTCCTCAGTCAAATCCAGTTCGGTCGGCCTGCCGCAGACCGGCAGAGTCAGTACCAGTTTTTCATCGGTATCAGAAATAGTGGCGTTCTCTTCTTTAAAGGTTCTGAGCATATTAATGGTATAATTTGCATCAGGATACTTGGCATCCAGCAGATCAAAGAAAACGTTATCGATATAATCGCCCGCTTTGTACACTGTCAACTGGTCTTCCTGGGTCGGGTACACACCCTGCATACGACAGAGGTCAACGGTTCCGCCACCGATGTCTACGATAAGGGTGTTACTCAAAAGACTCATGCCGTAAGCAACCGAGAAGGGCTCGGAAACAATCTGGGCACAATCCATCATTGATTCAGTCAAATCAAGAAGTGCCTGTTTGTTTTTGTCGTTGGCCAGTGAGGGGGTACCGATGCAGGCACGGATGATGAAATCCTGGGGTCTCCCCTGGGTGGCAAGATTTATCAGGTGATTGAAGATGATCTGGGCTACCCAGACGATCTGTCGGTAATCGCTTTCATTTTCCTCAATGTGATCCGAATACTTGAGAACCCCCCGTTCCAGAGGACGGAAAATGTTACAAGAAAGGCGGTTCTTGATGGCATCATCACCCACCAGATACTCTTTGCCAAGCAACTTCCGGGCGATCATGTCCTTCGGGAAACCGACAAAACTCGGCACACAGGCACGGACGCCGTTATCGGCAGATATCACACTGATAGAACTTCCGAAATCAATACCAACATTCATAATTTTTGGAGCAGCCATAGATCCCTCCGCGTATATGCAAAATATTCTTCAACTCATTGTAAATTAAATTTCAGATGTATCACCAGCAAAATCCAGTTACTTGACTGAACTTATTTCATATTTTTGTATACGTGTCAACTACGAGATTTAATTATCTCATTAATCCTTCTTGATTCCACTGACAAATCCGAAGGCACCACCGGTAAATCCGAGCACTTTCAGCAGCAATATGGCAGGTACGGCCACTTCACTGGCGGCGGCCACCACCGCCAGACTGATGCCGGTCACTATCCCGACCCCCAGACCAGCCACGGTCTTGCCAAACACCGAACATGCCGTGTGGACATTTTCACTGGCACTCGGCGCACTGCCATAGCTGATGCGACTCCGGTTTTCCCCTGTTGTTTCTGGCTGTGCCATGCTCTGTCCCTCGTTTCTTATAAGTTTTTCTATTCGCAGCCGCCAATGTCAGCAGTGTCGTCATCACTCAGATCGGTAATCACCGGATGAAATTCCACGTCAAACCATCTTTTAAAAAGTGCTACGGTTCTGTTCAGGGGCCAGGTGGCATCGTTTCTGCTTCGGCTGTAGAGCTGCTCCGTAAATATTTCTTCATACAAAACAGCCAGCAGCAGATCCCGCTGCTGGGCGGTTTCCTGTGGCAGAATCAGATAGACCGAACGATAGACAGTCACATCCCCCATGGCATGGCCGTTCCAGCCAGACTGGGCTTCAGCCCATTCTTTAAACGGTTGCCGGGCGGTCACGACCAGCAGTTCCCGGTTAATCCTCCGGGCCCGTTTTTTCACTAAAGTTGTTTTACGAGCCACAAAAGAGGTTTCGTAGCAGTCGTACATATACAATCTGCCATGCAGGGTACCATCGACACTGGTGAAGTTTCCATAGCCGCACGGGCGATCCCCTTCGTAGTGCCCCGCCCAGGTAAACAGGTATCGGTCTCCGCTCTTTTTGAGTTCCATGCGGCCATCAAAGCCGGTAAAATGAACCTTACCCTTTTTCCCCTGAATACTGATATGTACCGGTATAGGGAGGCCGGCAACCGGATTGTCCCATAATTCCATATCGATTATTTCATATAAGCCATCGATGTTCATCGATCCTGCGCCATCCTTCGAAGCTGTTCAAGCTGAGATTCACCCAGTGGCCTATCTCTATACGTGAAGTGTCACTATTTTTCCACTGTTTTTATACCGATACAGCTGTTTTTGCCAATAAAAACGTCCTTTCAGAACGGTAACCGGCAGGTATTCCCACCCCTGACACCCCAGTTATACTTCTCTCAATCGGCACTTGTTAAAAAAATTGTAGTAATTTCGCCCAATATAGTTAAAATTATTTGTCAAAAGAGCCCCTTTTCACGTATAGTCTTCACTCATCATCGAAGGAGCGAACCCATGTGCTGTCGATTCACGTTAAATATCCACCCTGAAGTTTTGGCAAAGACCTTTGATCTTGCTGAAATTCCGCAGTACGAACTGCGCTATAACATCGCTCCCGGTCAGAATATTGTTGTGGTACGGCGTACCGGAAACCGGAACAAGCTTGACACCCTGACCTGGGGATTGACTACCGGTCTACCGGCAGAAACTGACCAACCGGTCATCAACATTCCGTCGGAATCAATTGGCACGGATCCACTCTATGCTGCTGCGCTCAATGGTCACCGGTGTATTATTCCGGCTTCCGGTTTCTACGACTGGCTCCCGGCTGAAAGCCAGAAGCAGCCTTTTTATATCCGTCTTGCCAATAGCTCTGCCGTCGGCTTTGCCGGAATCTGGGGCAGTTATCGCGGGGAGGATGGCTGCGACATCGAAACCTGCGCCATCCTTACCACCGAAGCAAATGAACTGGTGCTCCCCATCAATGACCGGATGCCGGTCATACTGCAACCGGAACAGTATAACCTCTGGCTCGACTGTACCACCACTGATACAGAGCTTACCCCGGAATTATATACACCCTGCTCTGCCGATTTAATGGTGGCCTATCCGGTTCCGGGGTTGGTGAATAACCTCCGGTTTGACAGCGCTTCCTGCATTATTCACATGTAATCCTTTCCGCACTACGGCGGGAAACGTACCACCGGAAGTACCGCCCTTGCGGCACTGGTTACCGTTTTACCACGGCACCACACCGCCCGTCGCGGTACTTTTTTATTGTGTTTGCCAATTGGGAGTGCTAGATAGTAAGACTATGCAGTTCGCCGGGAGGATCATAGCTGAATGAAATACCTGAATGATGTCGATGGGCTGAAAGTTGTGCTGAGTCTCAAGGATTTTAATGAATTGGTTGATGAGTTGCGCATGCTCGTCATGCCACCGGTCTTGGCCGGACTTGAGCGACTTGATGCAACTGATCAGTTCATTGCCGCACAGTTGGCCGTTACTGAGGTGACCGTCTCCGACTGGAAAACAGGCAGAGCGAAGCTCCCGCTGGACCGACAGATAACACTCTGTAAAATGCTTGAGCGGGGCTTACATATTTATGAGGATGTTCTGGCAGGATACGAAGCCGATACCGCCGAGCGACCGTTTTATGAAATTGGGGTACTGAAAGAACATATCCGTTGTGCAGGAAAGCTGCTGGTGGCTCAGCGCAGGGTTGTTGCCGCAACCGAACAGGACACCCCTTCACTCCGCTAACCCCACACCCGGTGCCCTCCTCAGACCGTTTGCCTCCGCTCAACGGTATAACACACACATCGCATACCCCATTACCGGGAATGAGGCAGGTTTTCATGAAAATTGC
Source organism: uncultured Geobacteraceae bacterium (assembly GCA_903876875.1). Lineage (GTDB taxonomy): Bacteria > Desulfobacterota > Desulfuromonadia > Geobacterales > Pseudopelobacteraceae > JACRCG01. The sequence continues at coordinate 32,723 of CAIRBT010000074.1, read as the reverse complement.
TATTGTTGGTTCGGGGGCTCTCGGTCTCTACTACGGAGCACTGTTGCAACGGGGGGGAGCAGATGTGCATTTCCTGCTCCGGAGCGATTACGATGCCATCACCGGTGACGGCCTGCGCGTCTACTCACCCGATGGCAATTTCCACCTCCCCCATGTTCAGGGGTACCGCAGCCCGGCGGAGATCGGCCCTGTCGATCTGGTGCTGGTCGGCCTGAAGACCGGCAGCAACGATGCATTCTCCCCCCTCATAACCCCACTGCTCCATGACCAGACCCAGATTCTCACCCTGCAAAACGGCCTGGGCAATGAAGAAGCGTTGGCCAAACTGTTCGGTGCCGAACGAATTCTCGGCGGAGTGGCCTTTCTCTGTTCCAATCGAGGTGAAGCGGGAACCGTCCACCATCTGGGGGCGGGGCGTATCGTCATGGGGGAGCATGTCAGGATTACAAGCGAACGGGTGGAAAGGATCGCTGCTCTGTTCCGCCACTGCACCGTTGACTGCCGGAGTACGGATGACCTGACAAAGAGCCGCTGGGAAAAGCTGGTCTGGAATATCCCGTTCAACGGCCTCTCCGCCCTGCTGTTGCAACCGGTTGACCGCCTGCTGGCTGTCCCCGCAACCAGGGCACTACTGGCAGAGATCATGGCAGAGGTCATCGCGGGGGCCAATGCCCAGCAGCTCCGGCTACCCATTGCGGCAGAGTACGCCCAGACCATGCTCACCTTTACCGACACCATGGGTGCCTACAAACCCTCCATGCAGATTGACCGGGAAGCGGGGCGGGAGATGGAGCTCACAGCCATCTTGAGAAAGCCCTTGGAATTCGGCCAACGGGAGGGGGTTGCCATGACACGGGTGGAGATGCTCACCACGTTATTGGAACAGGTGGAGAAAAAATAACTACGGAGGCGGCACCCATGAGAGAAACCTGTATCTATTGCGGAAACCAGCTGGAACCGGGTGCCGATTGCATCCTGTGTGGCCCCCAGCCCAATGTTACCTGCCCCAAGTGCGGCGAGGAGTATTATGCCTCCGGGCAGGGGATCTGCCCTATCTGCGGCTATGAGTGGGTGGAACCGCTCCCCCCACATACATAGAGTGAGAAAGCAACGTTCTTGAATGCCTGCTCCGTCAACAGGCCAGTATGCCCCCCCATTAAAATTATTCAACGAAGAGCCGATCAAAGACCGCCCGAATGTTGCCGGTAACTTCCCCGTAGTCACCGATCAAAGCGGCTCCCGGATTTTTCAGTTTCGGATCATACCCGAGGCGAAGTGCCAGTTTATTCAGGTATATTCTTGATCCGGACAGATCATTCACCGAATAGTCGTGGATGATACGCAGGCGGTTTTCCAGCTTGCGGAGGAATTTATAACCGGCCAGCAGGGTCTGGGCATTCCCCTCCGGCAGCAGCCCCAGGGTACCCAGTTCCTTGAGTGCAATAACCGTGCTCGGTGTCCGCAATTCGGAATTTTTGCACCCCTCACGTAGTTGGAGGTACTGCACGGCAAACTCCACGTCAACCATCCCCCCCCGGCCGGTCTTAATATTGAAGCTGCCATCCTTCTCCCGTGCCAGTTCGTGTTCCATACGCATGCGCAGCCGCCGGATCTCCTGGCGCCCCTCATCGTCAATACTGGAACCGTACACCGTGTGACGAATGACATCATGAAGCTGACCTGCCAGTGCCTCATCACCAAGTACCACCCGCGACTTGGTAAGTGCCTGACGTTCCCATATTTGTGCCTCTTTACGGTGATAATCGAGGAAGGACTCCAGTGATGTCACCAAGGGCCCGGCATTGCCCGATGGCCGCAATCGGGTATCAATCTTGTAAACGTACCCCTCGCGGGTCTGCATGGTCAAAATCGAGATTATTTTCTGGGCTACCTTGGCAAAATATTCATGGTTTGAAATTTGCTTTTCACCATCGGTGTACCCCTGGTGGTCATAGACGAATATGATATCCAGATCGGAGTGGTAGTTAAGTTCCTGCCCCCCCAGCTTCCCCATGGCGATGATCGCCAGATGGGCTTCGGCACGACTGCCCATCTTTTGACAGGTGGGGCGGCCAAACCGGTTAAGATCGGAAACGGCCAGTCGGTGGGCGGCGGTGAGGCAGGCCTCTCCCAGTAGACTCAGCTGGGTCGTCACCTCCCCCTGCAACAGGCGGCCATGGATATCGTTGAGGCCGATACGGAGGAACTGTTCATTCCGGTAGCGACGTAAAATATTCAGGTGATCCTCAAAGTAGTCGCTCTGGTCAAGCAGGGTGGACAACTCCTCCAGCATCGCCTCCTTCGACAGTGCCAGTGCGGGGCCGGAACGGGAGACCAGACTGTCCAACAGTTCCGGATGGGAAATCAGTATTTTTGAGAGGAATTCCGACATGCCAAACAGAGAGACCAGCAGCTTGATGGTGGCGCGATTTTCTCCCAGCAGTGCATAATAGGAGGGACGAAGGGCAATGGTTTCCATGAACCGTTCCAGATTGGTCAGTGCCAAATCCGGGTCGGGGGATTCCAAGAGATCCTGCACCATGAACGGTGCAATTTTCTCCAGTATGCGCCGACTCCGCTCTGCCAGATTGCCCCGCACCGGCCCCTTACGCAGGGATACCAGGTTGTCATAGGCACGATCCACATCCTCAAAATGCCGCTCCGCCAGCATATCCTTGACCAGATCGGCATCGGCCTTCGGATCCAGCAGCAGGAGTGCCTGGGGGCTCACCTCTGCCACGGAGGGGTCTTCATGACAATGGAACAGGGTGCCATAGATATAGGAGACCTGATCACGGTGCTCATTGAGTACCTCACGGAACCGCTCCAGCCCGTTGCTCCGCAGGTAGCCGCTCCGCCGGGCCAGGGCCAGCATCTCCTCTTCCTTACCCGGCAGGTTATGGGTCTGCCGCTCCTGCACCATCTGAATCCGGTGTTCCACCGAGCGGAGAAAACGATAGGCTTCCCGCAACTTGAGGTGATCCTCCTCACCCAGCAGACCGGCCGCCAGCAGAGTATCAAGGGCGGTGAGGGAATTCCGTTCCCGCAGTTTCGGGTTTTTCCCCGCATACACCAACTGCAGGGCCTGAATGAAGAACTCGATCTCCCGAATGCCCCCCCGTCCCAGTTTGAGATTGATTTCACCTTCACGGGAACGAGCCAGGGAAGCATCAATTTTCTGCTTCATCTGCTTCATATCTTCAATCAGGTTGTAATCGAGGTATTTCCGATAAATAAACGGCTGGAGCATTTTCAGCAGCTGTTCACCCACGGCCAGAGAACCGGCAACGGGACGCGCCTTCAGCATGGCAGTCCGTTCCCATGACTGTCCCCACGACTCGTAATAAATCTCGGCAGAGCGGAGCGACACCGCCATGTCACCCGATTTCCCTTCGGGGCGCAGCCCCACATCGACCCGAAAGACAAAACCATCCTCTGTAATCTGGGAGAGGGCTTTACTGACCATCTCCCCCAGCTTATTGAAGAAGGCGTGGAGTGAGATGCCCCCCTTGCACCCTCCGGAGCCGTTGTCAATGCCGGTGGTCTCCCCCCGGTCCGCTTCGTAGAAGTAGATAATATCAATATCAGAAGAGAAGTTCAGCTCCCTCCCCCCCAGCTTCCCCATGCCGATGACCGTCATCTCCGCTTCCCGGGGGGGATGCTCCCCTTCTGCGATCAGGAGCGGCACTCCATGGTCACGAATCAGACAGCGGCGGCAACTGTTGTACGCCACCTGAAGCGTGGACGACGCCAGGTCGGAGAGTTCCCGCATCACCTCTTCAAGGGGGGCGAGGCCATTCAGGTCGCGAGCGGCGATCCGCACGATTTCACGACGTTTGAAACAGCGGAGTGCCCGTTGCAGTGAGTGAAAATCCGTGTCCTCCTCAACCGTGGCTGCCACAGCCGCCAGCATATTTTCAGCGGAACGCCCCACTTCGATGCCACCTTCGAGGAAGAGCCAGCTAATAATTTCCGGAGCCTTGTACATCAGGCTCACCAGAAACGGTGAGGAGCCACAGAGCAGGATACACTGGGTCAGTCCCTTCTTCCGTTCGGCAAGCCGGGTCATGGTTTCCGGTGGCAGCACACCGGTGAGCCGTTCAAATGCGTTGAGAGCCTGATCGGGGGAGGGGGTGAGCCGGGCATCCGTAACTATCTGCAGCAGGGTTTCTGCGGCACAGACCTCTTTCAGCAGCATGATATTGGCGGCGGTTCGACTGCCATAACCAAAGCCGTTCCCCTCAAGAAACGGCACCAATTCCTGGGACAGCTGCGCCGGGTCGGTCACGGCCATCAGCCGAATGAAACCCTGGGAAAATTTTTCTCTCTCCATATCAGCCCCCCGCCACCTTCCGCAGACCACTGCGATAATCTCCGGTGACAATACCGTTTTCCGTTATGATGGCCGTGATGTAGCGTGCCGAAGTCACATCGAAGGAGGGGTTACGCACCCGAACCCCCTCGGGACCGATGGCAATTCCCTTAATGTGGGTGACTTCATGGGACGGACGTTCTTCAATCGGAATCTGACTGCCATCGGCCAGGGTCAGATCCAGAGTCGATACCGGAGCGGCCACATAAAAGGGAATATTGTTCTCCTTTGCCAGTACGGCCACCGAATAGGTGCCGATCTTGTTGGCCGTATCACCGTTGGCGGCAATCCTGTCGGCACCCACCACGCAGCAGGTAATCTCCCCCCGACTCATGAAAAAACCAGCCATATTGTCGGAGATAAGTGTGGTCGGAATCCCCGCTTTCATCAGCTCCCAGGCGGTGAGCCGTGCCCCCTGCAACCAGGGGCGGGTTTCATCGGCAAATACCTGGATTTTTTTCCCCGCTTCATGGGCGGCTCGGATGACACCCAGCGCGGTGCCATACCCGGCCGTGGCCAACCCCCCGGCATTGCAGTGGGTCAGCACCGTGGCACCCTCGGGAATCAGGGTGGCTCCCCACTTACCGATATTCCGACAGATGGTCTGGTCCTCCTGCTCGATCCGTATGGCCTCCCGTTTGAGGGCGGCGCGGATCGTATCGAGGGATTCCCCCCGCAACCCCTCTGCGACCCCTTTCATCCGGGTCAAGCCCCAGAAAAGATTGACGGCCGTGGGACGGGTGCGTCCCAGCACATCGCAGACATTATCCAGTTGCCGAAAAAAGGATTCGTGGGTATCGGCGATGATGGAGTGGGCTCCCAGAGCCACCCCCATGGCTGCGGCCACGCCGATGGCGGGAGCACCGCGAATAACCATCCCCCTGATTGCATCAGCCACCGACTGAAAATCATCATAGCTGTTATAGACCTCTTCAGCCGGTAAACGGGTCTGATCAATCATAACAACTGTGTCATCGAGCCACTCAATGGTGCGAAAAGACATGGGGAACTCCTTTTCAGGTATATTCTGGTCAGCAATCTGTTTGCCATACGATGCCATGATTTGCGTATTTTCACAACAGTGATGTCTTGTTGTCTCCCCTTTCGTCGGCTTTCTACTTGCCGCCCATTCTGACTTCCTGCTATAAAGGAAGAATGAAACCTCCCTATGACCAGAAGGAAATAACTCGACTGTTTCTCAGAGAGACACCGGCAGACCCAAAACCTGCCCGTACCAAGCCGTCCCCTCCCCCCAAAACCTATCGACTGCTGCTTGAACCGAGCGGTTACAGTGGCGGTATCCGTGGCTCCATACTACGGGGTTCCGAATCGGTTTACGGCTGGACTGCCCATGGCCTTCCCACCGACCTGGCACGGTTTCTGGCGTCCCACTATTTTTTTGAACCGACCCGCCGTTATTTTGAAATGTTTCAGCATGTCACCGGCGGAATCTACCCGATTTTCTTCCGCGACAGCCAGGGCATTGAGACCAGACTCACCTATGAAGGGGCACACAGCTGCAGTGCTGGCATGTTTTTTACCACCTCAGAAACGACCATTGAGATCAGCCGGAGCTTCGCCGATGGCACCCCCCTTCCCGAGCGGGCTCTTTTCCATGGGCAGATGCTCTTTGATATCGACGCCGGCCACATCATACCGGTGGCAGACCCTACCATCTGGAATAGTTGGCAACGGATTTTTGACACGCTGGATCAGGCCTCTGAAGATGATTTCGAGGATGAAGAAACGTGGGATGCAGTAAACTGGGATGGTGACAACTGGAACGATGATTTTAGTGACACGGTACATGAGAAATATGTTGATTTTTCCGGTTCTGAACTGTCATATCAGTACCACACCATCACCACCTCACAGAAACTTTTCAACATCGCGGGCATCAGATTTACTCCGGACATCCTGGAACAGCACGGCTCTGGCCACCACTTCCTGAATCCGGACCAGTCACTCGAAGAGCTCACGCCGCTTACCCCGTCATACCTGATTGACATTCCCCACGGGCTCAATGATTCTGTCACCGTACTGGAACCAGCAAGCGTCTACCAGCAAGAGCTGGTGTATCTGTCAGACACCCCCTTCCGGCTCTTCGATCCCCGGGGGCGCTCCGTGCTGTCAGCCCAAATGAGAACAAGGAAACGACTGCGCGCCGTACTCGATGCCGCGTTTGCCCTCCTGGACGCCTCAAAGACAACGGCACGCAACACCATTATCCGTTCCGTCACCTCCTCCCCCGACTTCCTCAAGCGAACCATCAAGCGGGAGGCCAAGCTGCTGCTTACCGAACTGGGGGAACTCTGGAGCAAGTCCTCCATTGTGGTGCAGGCAACCCCTGACGGCTGGCGTTTCTTGCGGGATGAATACCGGGAACAGGCGCGCCTGCTCAAGATCCTCTATGACACCTTTGGCCTGGAAGCATTCGTTGGCGGTGACCATCCCATACGCCTGGAGGTGCCAACGGACAAACTGCTCAAGGAATTGCCCCAGCTGACGAGCCTCTTGCAGCAGCACAAGTTTTCCCTCCGTATCGGCCATGAGCCGCTTACCATCGCTTCGTGGGAATTTTCGCTGGATGCCACCCGCAGTACCCTGGACTGGTTCGAACTGAAACCGGAGATTCGCTGTAATGGTGAGATTCTGACGGAAGAAGAGTTGCGGAGCCTCATGGATGGCGGCGGTATTCTGCGACGTGGCGGAAAGCTGCTGTTGCTGGACGACGCCAATATCCAGGTTTTGACCATGTTTGCCGGTGCCTTTTCGGCACACAGCGCACGTAAAAAAAAGGGGGATCGGGAGCTGGTACGGGTGCCCCGCCTCCAGATACTTGACTGGCTGCAACTCCGTAACCATGGGGTGCAGATCAAGCTGTCCGAAGGGGATGCCCGGATTCTCGAAAACCTCTGTAACTTCTCCTCAATTGCGGTGCGACCGGTTCCCGAAACCCTCACCGCCACGCTGCGCCATTACCAGCTTGATGCCTGGCACTGGCTGGCGTTTATGTACGAACACCGCTTCGGTGCCTGCCTTGCCGATGACATGGGGCTGGGAAAAACCATCCAGGGGATAACCCTGCTGGCCGGTATCCTGTCCGGTGAGCTGGCTTCAACCGCCCCCCCCGGCGCCCCCCATCTGGTGGTTGCCCCCCCGTCCCTTCTTTTCAACTGGGAGTCGGAACTTGCCCGTTTCCTGCCGACGGCACGGGTGATGATCTACAGCGGCACCTCCCGCAGTACCGCTGACTTTGCACATCACGACATCGTCATCACCAGCTACGGCATTGTCCAGCGGGACAGTGACATCCTGGCCGAGCAGAGCTTCAACGTGCTGATTTTTGACGAAACCCAGGTGGTTAAAAACCTTCAGGCGGCCACCTCCAACGCCGTCCGCAAACTGCGGGGTGCCTTTACCCTGGCACTCACCGGTACACCGGTGGAAAACCATCTGGGAGAATATTATGCCATCATGGATCTCTGCCTGCCAGGACTGCTCGGCAGCCGGGAAGAGTTCAGCCGCACCATCAGCCGGGAGGGTGCAACCGGTACGGCACGCCTGATCGGGCGAACCCGTCCCTTCATACTACGCCGGACAAAACAGTTGATCGCCAGCGAACTGCCGCCGAAGATCGAAATCGATATCCCCCTTGAACTGACCACCAAACAGCGGACATTTTACCAACGAACGGTGGAAGAGGTGCGGGGACAGATCCAGGCCGCCTACGCCAGCCATGCCCCGACCCAGGCTCGCATTATCGCCCTTACCGCAATTCTCCGGCTCCGACAGATCTGCCTTGCCCCGGCACTAGCTCTACCCGGTGCCAGCGATGGCTCACCAAAACTGGACTTCCTGGTGGAACAATTGGCAGAATTACGGGACGAAGGGCACAGTTGCCTGGTATTTTCCCAGTTCACCAGCTACCTGGATTTGATTGAGCAGGGGTTGAGACAACATGGTTTCTCCTGTCTCCGTCTCGACGGCTCCACACCGGTGGTGCAACGGAAGAAGCTGGTGCAGACCTTTCAGGAGTCAACCGAGCCGATGGTGTTTCTTATCAGCCTCAAAGCGGGGGGTAAGGGGCTCAACCTGACTCGCGCCACCTACGTCTACCATATGGATCCCTGGTGGAACCCTGCCGTTGAGAATCAGGCCTCTGACCGCGCCCATCGCATCGGCCAGAGCGAACAGGTAACCATCACCCGCCTGATTATGCGCCACACCATTGAGGAAAAAATGATGGAGTTAAAGGCCCGAAAACTACAGATTTACAAAGCCATACTTGAGGATGGTGCCGGTAGTGGCGGTGCGGGGCTGACCCGGGAGGATTTTGAGTTCCTCCTCGGATAGCCCACTCTCACCGATCACACGTCACTGAGGATTTTGGTAGCCACCTGCAACAACGTCTTGCGCGTGTCCATGGCACTCTTCTGCATCAGCCGATAGGCATCGGCTTCGCTGAAGCGGTTTTTCTCCATCAACACCCCCTTGGCCTTTTCAATAACTTTCCGGTTCTCGATCAATTCCCGTAGATCATCAATTTTTTCCTTGAGATTTTCCACCTCTTCCACATGGTGGAGCGCAAGTTCAATGGCCGGAAGTAAATCCTGCTGACGAAGCGGTTTGGTTAAAAAAGCGGCAATCCCGCATGCCGATGCCCGTTTAACCGTCGCTGCGTCGCAGACACTGGTGAGAAGCATGATCGGAATTTTCAGTTTTTTCCTGATTTCATCGGCAGCGGTAATGCCATCCATCCCCGGCATGGCAACATCAAGTATGGCCATATCGGGAAAGCATCCCAGTGCCAGCTCCACCGCCTTTGCCCCGTCACCACACTCCAGTATTTCATCAAAGCCAAGATCGGTCAGCATGCTTTTCAGGCTGGTGCGAATGAGCGGCTCATCATCACAAATTAAAATAGATTTACCCATGGTTGTGTACCTCCGTTGCTAATGTATAGCATGAGGCGTGCCAGCGGGAGAAATACCTGCTAAGAAAAAAACGGTACGATGGAAAACCTGACCGGTCAGACTGAAAATCAGGCCGGTTCTTTGAGGCGTTCTTCGAGGAGGGGAATGATAACGACTTTGATTCTCCCCTTACCCCACAGGCCGATTTTCTTGGCTGCGGCGCGGGAGAGGTCGATGAAGTGAAATGATTTGGAAGCGCAGCGGTCGGTAATGGTGACGTGAACTTCCTGTTTACTGGCGGCATTCACCACCCGCACCACCGTACCGATGGGGAGACTTTCGTGGGCAGCTGTCATTTTTTCCGGATTGTAGCGATGGCCGGAAGTGGTACGCCTTCCTTCAAGGTGGCGGGAATAATAGGAGGCAAAGCCTTCCACCATCTCAAAGGAACTACTTTTGAGAACAAGCTCTTCAAGGGAGACCTGGGTCGGGTCAGCAAACTCCCGCAGCACCGAGAGATCACGCTGCTGCACCTCACCGGCGTGGAGCAGCGACGGAGACATTATCCCCCCCGCCAGCAGAATCCCAACCGCTATCCTCTTGAATAATAAACTGTCCATGCTGGACTTATACTGTATTAATCTGCATCTGTCAAGTTTCCGGAAAATCCGCTGGCCTGTCCGGGAGGAAATGTTTGGGCTGTCATTTTTCATGTTACGCTTAATAATAAACAAGCAAACCGGTGTTGCACCTTTTCAGATTGTAATGCAGCCACCACCCTCTTTATGATATCATCATTCACGCTGCTTGACTCACCCCCCCACAATGCACCACGGAGTACATACAATGAAGCAAAAAACTATCTTCACCTGCCAGAAATGCGGCAGTCAATCCCCCAAATGGCTCGGCAAATGTCCGGACTGTGGCGCCTGGAACAGCCTGGTGGAAGAGGCGGTCATCAAGGCCTCCCCCTCGGCACGGGGGAGCGGCAACGCACAGCCGGTGCCGATCTGTGATGTGCCCCCCCAGTCGGAGACCCGCCGACCCACCGGCATTGGTGAGCTGGATCGGGTGCTGGGGGGGGGGATTGTGCCCGGCTCCCTGGTGCTGATCGGCGGTGATCCTGGCATCGGCAAGTCAACCCTCCTGTTGCAGGCCATGCATGCCCTGGCGGAGAGTGCCGGTATCGTGCTGTATGTATCAGGGGAGGAATCGGCCTCACAGACCCGTCTGCGGGGGGAACGGCTCGGTGCCTCCAGTAAACGGCTGTTGATCCTGGCGGAGAATTCTTTGGAGGCCATTATCGCTCAGGCATCGGCACTGAAACCGACGGCCATGGTGGTGGATTCGATCCAGACTGTCTGGACCTCTGCCCTGGAATCGGCACCCGGCAGCGTCAGCCAGGTGCGGGAGTCGGCCGGCAAATTGATGCTGCTTGCCAAGGGGAGCGACATTCCGGTGTTCATCGTCGGCCATGTTACCAAGGATGGTGCCATCGCCGGCCCCCGGGTTCTTGAGCATATGGTGGACACGGTTTTGTATTTTGAAGGGGATGGCAGTCACCCGTTCCGTATCCTGAGGGCGGTTAAAAACCGCTTTGGTTCCACCAATGAAATCGGCGTGTTTGAAATGAAACAGGAGGGGTTGTGCGGTGTGGCAAACCCGTCGGAACTGTTCCTTTCGGAACGCCCACTGGGGGTGTCCGGTTCGGTCGTCACCACCTCACTTGAGGGGAGTCGCCCCCTGCTGGTGGAACTGCAAGCCCTGGTGACCGCCTCCTCCTACGGGGTTCCCCGCCGCACCACCATCGGGGTGGATCATAACCGGCTGGCTCTTTTGGTAGCCGTATTGGAGAAGAAGGTGGGGCTCCATATGTCCGGTCAGGATATTTTTCTCAATGCGGCCGGTGGCGCACGGCTCAATGAACCGGCCGCCGATCTGGCCATGATTCTGGCAGTCGCCTCCAGCCATCTGGACAAGGCGATCCCCCCCGACACGGTCATTTTTGGCGAAGTGGGGCTGGCGGGAGAGGTGCGGGCTGTTACCCAGCCGGAGTTGCGCATTGCCGAAGCGGAAAAGCTCGGCTTCAAACGCTGCATCGTCCCGACCGGCAGCCTTAAACGGGTCAAAAAGAAGGGCATTCGCCTTGAGGGGGTCTCCACGGTACAGGGGGCACTCGATGTAATTTTTGGCGGGTAAATACCGCAGTCGCAGGGGAAGGCGGGCGTCCTGGTGACTGCACAGGGGGAGGCGGGCATCCACGTGGGAAGGCGGGCGACCACGTGGGGTCGCCCCTACGGAAACGTCAACAAAAACGCCGTATGATGCAGAACAAACCCGCAGGAATTGGGGGGGGGAATATGATATTAAATCTTCTTGATATTTTCCCCTCCCCTATGCTATATCAATAAATATTGATTTATAAGAACTGGAATAGCTGATATTCATGTTAGAGATACTAAAAGCCCTTGCCGATCCCTGCCGTCTTCGCTTGACGGCTGTCCTCTTCTCCGGTGAATTCACCGTGCAGGAGTTAACCCGTATTATGGGTATGGGGCAATCGCGCATTTCGCGGCATCTGAAAATATTGACGGAAGCGGGTCTGCTGACGGTGAAGCGTCAGGGAACCTGGAGCTATTTCCGAGGGAACTGTAGTAACGTTTTTTTTGCCGCCATCCGTCCCGCCTTTGAGCAGGAAATGGAGGCCTTTTCCGAGCGCAATCACGATCTGGTGGCCGTTGCGGAAGTGCTGGAGGAACGGCACCGGAGAAGCCGGGAGTTTTTCGATCATCACGCCCGCCAATGGGATGATCTGGCCAAGAGCCTGCTGCCGACCCCCGAATATCGCCCGCGACTACTGGAACTGGTACCACGGGATACTGTCCTGTTGGAGATCGGCATCGGCACCGGTGCCCTCCTGACCGAACTGGCGACCCACGGAGCACCGGTCATCGGCGTTGACCATTCACCGGCCATGCTTGAAGAAGCACGGCACCGCATCGGGAACCAGGAAAATATTGAACTTCGTCTCGGCGAGATGAACCATCTGCCGGTGCCCGATGGAACGGTCGGGTGTGTGATAGCCACCATGGTGCTGCACCACGCGGCCGATCCGGCTCCGGTACTGGGGGAATTCCGCCGGGTACTGGCTCCGGGCGGCATGTTGCTGCTGGCCGATCTGGCACGCCACGAGCGGGAGGCTGCCCGCGAGCAACTGGCCGATCAGTGGCTTGGCTTTGAAGAGCATGAACTGGCCCACTGGCTCAAGCGAGCCGGCTTTAACGATATATCCGTCGAGCAGATTGCCGCCGTTGCCGGTCAGGAACCGGTTCTGCTAATTCGGAGTTACGCAGGGAGCCCCTGCAATCTGAGCAGTAACCACTAAAGGAGTATCAACAATGTCACAGGAATACATCATCGCAGACCTTGCACTGGCCGATTGGGGACGTAAGGAGATCAAAATTGCCGAGACCGAAATGCCGGGACTCATGGCCATTCGGGAAGAGTTTGCCGCAACCCAGCCACTGAAAGGGGCTCGCATCACCGGCTCCCTCCACATGACCATCCAGACCGCCGTGCTGATTGAAACCCTCACCGCCCTCGGCGCGGAAGTCCGCTGGGCCTCCTGCAACATTTTTTCAACCCAGGACCATGCCGCCGCTGCCATCGCTGCCAGTGGTGTGGCCGTGTTCGCCGTCAAGGGGGAGACATTGGAGCAGTACTGGGATTACACCCACCGGATTTTTGAATGGAGCGACGGTGGCTATTCCAATATGATTCTTGATGACGGGGGGGACGCCACCCTGCTGCTCCATCTGGGAGCCAAGGCGGAGCAGGATCTGTCCGTGCTGGCCAATCCGGGCTCCGAAGAAGAGACCATCCTGTTTGCCGCCATCAAGGCAAAACTGGCCGTTGATGGCACCTGGTACTCAACCCGTTTGGCAACCATCAAAGGGGTCACCGAAGAGACCACCACCGGCGTCCATCGCTTGTACCAGATGCATGAGCGGGGAGATCTGAAATTCCCGGCCATCAACGTCAACGACTCGGTTACCAAATCGAAATTCGATAACCTCTACGGCTGCCGCGAGTCACTGGTGGACGGCATCAAGCGGGCAACGGACGTTATGATTGCCGGCAAGGTGGCCGTTATCTGCGGCTACGGCGATGTGGGGAAAGGCTCTGCACAGGCCATGCGGGCACTGTCCGCCCAGGTGTGGGTCACCGAAGTCGATCCGATCTGCGCCCTTCAGGCCGCCATGGAAGGGTTCCGTGTGGTAACCATGGAGTACGCCGCCGACAAGGGGGATATCTTCGTCACCTGTACCGGTAACTACCACGTCATTACCCACGACCACATGATCAACATGAAGGATCAGGCCATCGTCTGCAATATCGGCCATTTTGACAACGAGATCGAAGTTGCGGCCCTTGAACAGTACCAGTGGGAAGAGATCAAGCCACAGGTGGATCATATCATTTTCCCCGGCGGCAAGCGGATCATCCTGCTGGCCAAGGGTCGCTTGGTCAATCTGGGCTGCGGCACCGGCCACCCCAGTTACGTCATGTCGTCTTCCTTCGCCAACCAGACCATTGCCCAGATCGAACTGTTCTGCAATCCGGGTAAATATCCGGTCGGCGTCTATGTGTTGCCGAAGCATCTTGACGAAAAAGTAGCCCGCCTCCAGCTGAAAAAGCTTAATTCCCAGCTGAGTGTGCTGACCGACCAACAGGCTTCCTATATCGGAGTGGCCAAAGAGGGTCCCTATAAGGCCGACCACTACCGCTATTAAGATGGCCGAACGGAATCGTCGATGAAAACGATGGAATGCCGCACTGACTGTGCCGCCTGCTGCATTGCGCCCTCCATCTCCTCGGCGATTCCGGGAATGGTCAACGGCAAACCGGCCGGTATCCGCTGTATCCAGTTGACCGATGACAACCGATGCCGTATTTTTGGCAGTGATACGCGCCCCCGGGTCTGCTCCAGCCTGCAGCCAGGTTTTGAAATGTGCGGTTCCACCGCAGCGGAGGCGATGGCACGGTTGGCAGAGTGGGAACTGCTGACCCGACCTGAGAGAGATATAAGCTGATTTTTCCCGTAACCGGGGACTTCGGTTCCCTACATACCCAGATAGTAATCACGCGAGAGGAGTTTAACGCCATGGCAGAAAAATTCATTTTCACCTCTGAATCGGTTTCCGAGGGGCATCCAGACAAGGTTGCCGATCAGGTTTCCGATTCGATTCTCGACGCAATTCTCACCCAGGACCCCACCGCACGGGTTGCCTGCGAAACCCTGGTCACCACCGGTATGGTGGTGATTGCCGGTGAGATAACCACCAACGCCGTTATTAACTATTCCGAAATCGCCCGTCAGACCATCAAGGATATCGGCTACACCGCCTCGGACATCGGCTTTGATGCCGACACCTGCGCCGTGCTGGTCTCCGTTGACCGTCAGTCTCCCGATATCGCCCAGGGGGTTTCCGAGGGGGAAGGGCTCCACAAGGAACAGGGAGCCGGTGATCAGGGGCTCATGTTCGGCTACGCCTGCAACGAGACCGCCGAACTGATGCCGATGCCGATTCAGTTGGCTCACCAGTTGGTGGCCAAGCTTGCCGAAGTCCGCAAATCAGGTAAACTTGACTTCCTGCGCCCCGACTCGAAATCCCAGGTTTCCGTTGAGTATGTTGATGGTAAGCCGAGCCGTATCGACACGGTGGTTATTTCGACCCAGCATACCCCGGATGTCACCCACGAGCGGATCGAATGCGAAATTATTGCCGAAGTCATCAAAAAGGTTATTCCGGCCGAACTGCTTGACGAGAACACCCGCTACTTCATCAACCCCACCGGCCGTTTTGTGGTCGGCGGCCCCATGGGTGACTGCGGTCTGACCGGCCGCAAAATCATTGTCGACACCTACGGCGGCATGGGTCGTCACGGTGGCGGCGCTTTTTCCGGCAAGGATCCGTCAAAAGTTGACCGTTCGGCCGCCTACATGGGGCGCTATGTGGCCAAAAACCTCGTTGCTGCCGGTCTCTGCGACCGCTGTGAAGTTCAGGTTGCCTACGCCATCGGCGTTGCCCAGCCGGTCTCCATCATGGTCAACACCTTTGGCACCGGCAAACTTCCGGAAGAGCGTTTGTCGGCACTGGTTCGGGAGACTTTTGACATGCGCCCCCGTGCCATCACCGAACAGCTGGATCTGCTCCGGCCGATCTACCGTAAGACGGCCGCCTACGGCCACTTTGGCCGAGAACTCCCCGAATTCACCTGGGAACGCACCGACAAAGCGGCACTGCTCAAACAGAAAGCCGGATTGTAGTCAGCACAGCTTCAGGGCGGCCGAGACTCCTCGTGCCGCCCTGTTTTTTTATCAGCGACAGGAATCACCATGGCTCACTCCCTGATCGAACAAAACCCGCTCCTCTTTGGCCATGATGAACGCTCCTCCATCGTCGCCATCGAGCCGGCCGGCCATTTCATCCGTCTCTTTGTCCGGAGTGGTGAACGGGTCACCTTCCATGACGAACCCTTTCACCCCTTCATTCTGGTTAACAACCCGGCACTGCTCGCCGGCTGCCATGCCCCTTGCACCGTCCGCCCCCTGACCGGCGACGGCTTCTACCGGTTCCAGCTGCTGTTTGACACCTGGAGTGACTGCCTGACCGCCCGTGATTTTCTCACAACGAAGTCCGGTGGCACTCATGCAAGACCCGAAGCGCCCTTTCTCTTTCTGCCGGATATTTCCCACCAGTACATGCTCACCAGCGGCACCACCCTCTTCAAGGGGTTGGAGTTTTCCGAATTGCGCTGCCTGGCACTGGATATCGAAACCGACTGTGCTGAAGGGTACGGGTTTTCAAATGCCGACCGGCCCGAAGACCGGATCATCTCTATCGCACTCAAAGACTCCCACGGAGGAGAGATGGTGCTGCGGGGGGATCAACTCGGTGAAGCGGAACTGCTGACGGCACTGAACCGAGCCATCCATGCCTTCGATCCTGACATTATCACCGGCCACAACATATTTCGTTTTGACCTGGAATACATCGGCCGTAGAGCCGAGCTGCACGGTCTTCGTCTCACCTGGGGGCGCAACGGCTCCCCCCCCCACCACACCCCCCATGCCCGCTGGAACCTGGCCGAGAAGACCATGGACTACCCCCGGTGGGATATCTATGGCCGTCATATTATCGACACCTATTTTCTGGTGCTGCTCTATGATACCGGCGGGAGGAATCTGGAAAGTCACGGCCTTAAGGCGGCAGCGCGCCACTTTGGCATTGCCGCAGCAGAGCGAACGTACCTTGAGGGTGACCACATTTCGGCCACCTTCCGGCAGGACCCGGAACTGCTCTATCGCTATAACCTTGATGACGTGCGGGAAACCCTTGCGCTGTTCCGGCTCCTCGGCTACCCCTGGTTCCTGCAAAGCCGCATCTTCCCTTACTCATTTCAGAGCTGCATCGTGCGGGGGAACGGCACCCGTATTAATGCCCTGTTTCTCCGGGAATACCTCCATCGCGGCCACGCCATTCCAGCCCGCTCCACCACCGAAGCCCCCTTTGAGGGGGGCTACACGGAGCTGCGCCGTCAGGGGATTATCGGCCCCATTGTCCATTGTGACGTAGCATCCCTCTATCCCTCCCTAATGCTGGCTTACCGGCTCGCTCCCCCCAGCGATACTCTGGGGCTTTTTCTGCCTATGCTGGCTGACCTGCGACGTTTTCGCCTCACCGCCAAGCAGCAGGCCATTGACGCTGAAACTCTGGCTGACCGCCACTATTTTACCGCGCTTCAGCAACTCTTCAAGGTACTTATCAATTCCTTCTACGGCTACCTGGGCTCCACCCAACACAACTTTTCCGACCAGGGGGTTGCCGCCGAAGTGACCAGACTGGGGCGGGTAACCATCAAGGAGATGATTGAGCTGCTCACTGCCACCGGTGCCGAGCCGATCGAAATTGATACTGACGGCATCTATTTCCGCCCCCCCGGAGGGTGCCACTCCGTCGAGGAGGAGCAGGAGCTTGTCTGCCGGATTTCCAACGCATTTCCCACCGGGATCGAGGTGGAACTGGATGGCCGCTATCGGTCGATGTTCGCCTATAAAAGTAAAAATTATGCCCTGCTCAACTATGATGGTACCATCGTCATCAAGGGGAGCGCCCTCCGCTCACGGGGAGTGGAACCGTTTCTTCGGGAATTCATGGGGGAGGTGATAGAGTATCTGCTTGGTGGAAAGGGGAGTGAAGTGGAGCGGCTTTTTGATCGGTACGTTACCCGGCTCCGCTCACCGGAGCTTGCTGTTGGGTGGGTCGCCCGTAGTGAAACACTTACGGAATCACCGGCAAGTTATCGCAGCAAACTCCAAGCGGGAAAACGTAATCACGCCGCCGCCTTTGAAATTGCCCTCATTGCGGAGCGTCCCTATAATGCGGGTGATCGTGTCACCTTCTACGTGAGCGGTTCGGGGCGCGGCGGGGCAGCCTATGAACAGTGTCATCATGTCTCCGCCTTTGATCCTCTGCACCCCGATATCAATATCACCTACTATAGTGATAAGCTGCGACATGTGCTGAAGCGGTTTGAACCGTTCCTGCCCCAGGAACCGACCCTTTTTGACCTGTGACCCTTGCAAGGGAAACTTCTTTGTGGTAAGAGTTTGAATATACTTCGTTTCTACTGAAATATTTATGGGGAGTGCCTATGAAATCAATCCTGCTGTTATCACTTTTGGTATCGTTTTTTGCTCTATCCGCACCGCTGCCCGCATCGGCAGATCAGCAACCGGAAATGATTGCAGAAAAAATGGCCACTAAATTCACCCGTGGCGTTGCCAACACCTTCACCAGCCTCGTGGAATTACCGAAACAGACCTATCTGACCGGCCGTGACAGAGGACCAGTCGGCTATGTGATCGGCCCCATCAAAGGGGTTGGCATGACCTTGTATCGGGGCATTATCGGCATTACGGAAGCTCTCTTTTGCATGGTACCCCAACCGGGCTACTACGATCCCATGATTGATCCCCCCTACGTGTGGCAGGGGTGGGAGCCGAAACGGGACACCTCACAAAGTATTACGGAGGAGAAAAAGAAAGGGCAGGAACCGTAAGGAGTGAGTAGAGCAAGGGGACAGGCGGTTTTTTCAAATAGAAAAAGCCGCCTGTCCCCTTGTTATGTTATTCCCCCGAGCAGGCACACCCGCTGCATGCGGCCGGCTTGGGAGCCTCGGTTTTCGGGCAGTACCCGGTATTGAACCAGCCATCCCCCTTGAGGGCAAAGGCGGTTGATGAAATCATCTTTTCCACCGTGCCGTTGCATTGGGGGCAACTGCTGGCGGGGGGATCGGAGAATTTCTGACGAAGTTCAAATTGGTGGTCACAGGCGGTACAGCGATATTCATACATCGGCATAAGGTAACAACTCCTCGAATAGGTAACAGCAGTATGGCCGTACTATAATAATTGATGGTGCCGTTTGTCAATGCCGTGGCCGATAGCCACAACAATAATGCCCGCCCGTCCCGAATGCATCAGGACAGGCGGGCATTTCTTCAGCTCACGCCGGAAAACTACCGGCTATTCCTATTTTTCATCCAACACCGCATGGGCGGCAGCCAGTCGGGCAATCGGCACCCGGAACGGTGAACAGGAAACGTAATCCAGACCGACCTTGTGGCAGAAAATGACCGATGACGGGTCTCCGCCATGTTCACCACAGATCCCCAACTTGATGTTTGGCCGGGTGGCACGCCCCAGCTGGCACGCCATGATTACCAACTTGCCCACGCCATTCTGGTCGAGGGAAACAAAGGGATCTTCGGGCAAAATGTTGTTGTCCACATAAAAGGGGAGGAATTTTCCCGCATCATCGCGGGAGAGTCCAAAGGTTGTCTGGGTCAGGTCGTTGGTACCAAAGGAGAAAAACTCCGCTTCGGCAGCGATTTCATCGGCGGTCAGGGCCGCCCGTGGTAGTTCGATCATGGTGCCGATCAGGTACTCTACCTTGACACCGTAGCGGGCAATGGTCTCATCGCAAATGGCCACGGCATTCTGTTTGAGAACGGCAAGTTCTTTGACGGTGGCAATCAGCGGAATCATGATTTCCGGCACGATACTGAAGCCTTCGTTTTTCACCAGTTCACAGGCGGCTTCCATGATGGCAGTCACCTGCATGTTGTAAATTTCCGGGTAGGTGATGCCGAGGCGGCAGCCACGGTGTCCCAACATCGGGTTGAATTCGTGGAGCATTTCGATCTTGTGCTTGAGAGCACTGACCGGTACCTTCATGGTTTTACCCAGTTCCACGATATCCTTCTCTTCCTGGGGAAGGAACTCATGGAGGGGCGGGTCCAGCAGACGGATCGTGACCGGCAACCCCTTCATTTCACGGAACAGCCCGATAAAATCGCCCTTCTGCATCGGCAGGATTTTTGCGAGAGCATGTTCACGCCCTTCCACATCTTCCGCCAGGATCATCTCCCGCACCGCCGAAATCCGCTCCGCATCAAAGAACATATGCTCGGTACGGCAGAGGCCGATCCCTTCAGCACCAAACTGCCGTGCCACCTTGGCGTCGTGGGGGGTATCGGCGTTAGTGCGCACTTTCAGGCGGCGAATGCCGTCAACCCATGCCATAAGGGTGCCGAAATCACCGGTTAACTGAGCCGATACCGTCGGCACCGCTCCCAGCATAACTTCACCGGCAGAGCCGTCCAGGGTAATCATATCACCTTTTTTAACCACAACACCGTTTTTCGCCGTAAAGCACTGGTTGGCGTAATCCACCTTGATATCGCCACAACCGGCCACGCAGCATTTCCCCATACCACGGGCAACCACCGCCGCGTGGGAGGTCATACCGCCACGAGCCGTTAAAATCCCCTGGGCTGCATGCATGCCATGAATATCCTCCGGGGAGGTTTCAATCCGTACCAGAATAACCTTGCGACCGGTTTTGGCTTCCAGCTCCGCTTCGTCGGCAGTAAAGACCACCGTACCGGAAACCGCACCGGGAGAGGCGGGAAGCCCCTTGGCAATAATGTTTTTGACCGCCTTTGGATCAAGGGAGGGGTGGAGCAACTGGTCAAGCTGTTCCGGTGCCACCCGTTTTACCGCCGTTTTTTCGTCGATGAGCCCTTCGGCAACCATATCGACCGCAATCTTGATGGCGGCAGGGGCGGTGCGTTTGCCGTTACGGGTCTGCAACATAAAGAGTTTACCCTTTTCAATGGTGAACTCGATATCCTGCATATCCTTGTAATGTTTCTCCAGCACATCCCGAATGGCAGCCAACTGCTGGTAACATTCGGGCAGCACCTCCTCCATAGGGGGAAGATTTGTGGCTTTGGCGCGATTAATCGGTTGGGGTGTACGAATACCGGCCACCACATCCTCACCCTGGGCGTTCACCAGATATTCGCCGTAGAAATAGTTTTCACCGGTTGACGGGTCACGGGTAAAGGCGACACCGGTGGCACAGTCATCACCCATATTGCCATACACCATTGACTGCACATTGACGGCGGTTCCCCACTCGGCCGGAATGTTATTCAGGCGGCGGTAGGTGATGGCACGGGGGTTCATCCAGGAGCCGAAGACGGCACCGATGGCACCCCAGAGCTGATCCTGGGGATCTTCCGGAAAGGGGGTTCCCAAATCATCCTTGATTTTGGCCTTGAAGGCGGCAACCAGCTCTTTCCAATCGTCGGCAGTCAACTCCGTATCCAGCTGCACGCCCCGCTCATCCTTTTTCTGTTCCAGCAGATGCTCAAGCTCATGCTTGTCCATCCCCATGACCACGTCCGAATACATCTGCACGAAACGACGATAGGCGTCATAGGCAAAGCGGGGGTCGCCACTCTGGGCAATAATCCCCTGCACGGTGATGTCGTTGAGCCCGAGATTGAGAATGGTATCCATCATGCCCGGCATGGAAGCACGGGCACCGGAACGGACGGAAACAAGGAGAGGGTTGGCCGGGTCGCCGAATTTCCGATCCATGATGGCTTCAACCCGGGAAAGGTTGGTGGCAACTTCGGCAGCAAGGGAGGCGGGGTAAGCCCGGTCGTTCTTGTAGAACTCGGTACAGACCTCGGTGGAAAGAGTAAAACCGGGGGGAACCGGCAGGCCGATACTGGTCATTTCGGCCAGATTAGCCCCCTTACCCCCCAGCAGATTTTTCATCTCGGCCCGCCCTTCAGCCTGACCGTTACCATAGAAATACACGAATTTCTGCGTCATTGTTCCTTCTCCTCGTCTCAGTAATAAGCAGCGGCTTTACAGGCGCTAAAAACATTTATCCACAATGAATATAATAGTTTAGACGGAAAGACTATAACGCAGATTCATAAAATTTCAACAACTATTATGACAACTGCCGGTTACTTTGTATCCCAACTGGTGATGTCGGCGTTCTTCCCTTCCCCCCCCTTGACCCCATCGGCACCAAAGGAATAGATGTCGTAATCACCATGTTCACCGGGTGACAGATAGAGATAGTCGCTACCCCACGGATCCTTGGGAACCTTTTTACTCTCCAAATACCCCTCATCCTTGTAACTTTTGGGAATGACACCGACGGTCGGCTTGGCCACCAGTGCACTCAATCCCTGCTCCGTTGTCGGATAGCTGCCACTGTCAAGTTTATACAGCTTGAGTGCCGTTTCCATGTTTTTAATCTGAACCTTGGCATCGGTAATCTTCGCATCATCGGTACGTCCCATCAGCTTCGGCCCGACCAGGGCGGCCAATAACGCCAGAATGACGATAACAACCATGATTTCAATCAACGTAAAACCTTTTCTATTCTGTACCTGATGCATAATACTCTGTCCCTCCTGCCTAGATTGACGTACGCTGTACGTTATGTACTGACAGTACTAACTTACTGATAGATGACGTCCATGGCAAGCTCTTTCCACACCCTGCATACTTCAAATGATAACATCATCACCTCAAATGGGGTATAACGCCAGCCTTCCCAACGATGTTGCAGCAATTACATAAGTCAAAACCAATAGTTATAAATTGCTTGCAGATTGGCACTCAATATGCTAAATGAATTACCAATGGCTTTTTTGTAGAACAATGTATGTTAATAACGTCTGCGTTTTGCGCAGCAAACAACAAACAAGGAGAAAACAGAATGAAAAAGATCACTACTGTAGTTGCTATGCTTGCTGTAACCGCCTTTGCAGGAGCTGCCTTCGCAGCCGGCCCGGCGACCATGGATCTGCCCGCATCATTGGGCAAGGTAGCTTTCCCCCATGCAAAACATCAGGAACTGGTAAAACAGGACTGCACAAAGTGTCACGCCAAGGGACCGGGTAAAATTGCCGAGCTGGGCAAAGACTGGGCTCACAAAACCTGTAAAGGGTGTCACACCGAAATGAAAAAAGGGCCTGTTGGCTGCAAAGACTGCCACAAGAAATAAGCAACAGCAGTCGAGTTGATCTGTATCATCCCTCGGGGTAGCACATTGTGCTACCCCGTCTTTATTTTTCCGAACTAAAACTCAACTGCCTCACAACTCTTCCGGCAGCACAACCAACCCTACCGGCGTCAGTGCAGAATCCCTCTCCACATCCGCCAGTAGCGTGCCGTGCCTCTCCAGCTTGTTCCAGCCATGGCGTTTTCCCCGGAGAGCCGCCAGAACCGCCGTGATGGTGACCACATACATAAATTGCCGGTAATAAAGCCGCTGTAATAACACCACCCCTAACCGCCCCATGGGGCGGCTATCCAGCCGGAAGGCGACCAGTGAGGCGCAGAGATCAAGAAGCACAAAAGTCAGGTACCCCACCGCCACGGCTCCCAGCTCCCCCCGCAGAATCGACCAGAGAAAGACCAGATCCCCCACCGGGGACAGCACCGGGAATATAACCTGAAATATCAGCATATTGGGAAGTGCCACCCGACCCAAGGCACCTGTACCGAACTGCCGCCGATGTTTCCAGAGGCACTGGAACGTGCCGAAGCTCCAGCGGAACCGCTGTTTATAGAGTGCCGCCGGGCTTTCCGGTGCTTCAGTGATGGAGCGTGCTTCCGGTGCGTAAACAATACGCCCGCCGGCCGTCAGCATTGTCAGAGTGAGATCGGCATCCTCGGTAAGGGTATCAACCGAATAGCCTCCAGCGGCGAGCACGCTACTCCGTCGCCACGCCCCGGTTGCTCCCGGCACCACCGAAATACAGTTAAGGGACTCAAAGGCACGGCGGTCATAGTTCTGGGACGTGACATACTCCACATCCTGAAAGGCGGTAAGCAGATTGGTGACATTGCCCACCTGAACGTTGCCACAGACGGCATCCACAACCGGGTTCGCAAAAGGCACCATGAGATGCCTGATGGTGTGGGGGAGCACCATGGTATCCCCGTCGATGGTAACAATAAACTCTTCCGCCGCCTCACGAAACCCCTGATTGAGTGCGGCATGTTTGCCTCCGTTGGGACGCTGCACCAACTGAATACTCGGATGCTGGCATGCCATGTCGGCAACGATGCGGGCGGTTTCATCGGTGCTGCCATCGTCTACCACAACTATTCGCAGTCGGGGATAGTCACTGGCAAGCAACGCTTCAAGGGTACGCCGAATGACGGTGGCTTCATTAAATACCGGTACGACAACGGCAACCGGGGGGGATAATTCTGCAGCCGATGTCGCAACACCATTCCGTGCCCTGATGGCAAACCAGCCGACAAAGAGAATCCGGGCAATGGCAATGGCCGTTGCCACCAGAAACAGGACTTCAAGGACTTTCCACCCCCCAGTCCTCATCCAGCCAAGGAGATACCCGCTCAAGGTGACGAACCGCTCGGCGGGTACCAGTGGGGACATGACCGTCGAACGGGGGGTTTCCATCAGTTGTTCCACTCCGATAAACTCATAACCGTCAGCCAGAAGCTTCGGAATAAGTATGTCGAGTGCGTCAACCGTCTGCTGACGATTTCCTCCGGCATCATGCATGAGCACGATGTTGGAGCCGGAGGTGCGAAGTCGGGTCACCACATTGTCAACGATACGGGCAGTGCCGGGGCGGGCATAATCCTCCGAATCCACATCTGCACCAACGATCACGTAGCCCAAGCTACTGACATTGTACAGACTGTGAAGTGCCGTTGACCGATCCGGATTGGCATCAGCATCGAAGGGAGAGCGGAAAAGCAGGGTTGCATGACCCGTAATTGATTCAATGGTGCGTTGGGTAATATTTAACTCCATCCGCTGCCTCGTAGCGGAGATGGCCTCAAAATTCGGATGGGAGAATGAGTGATTGCCAAGAAGATGACCTTCGGCATAGGTACGCCGCACAATATCCGGGTAATGTTCTGCCTGATCGCCAACCACAAAGAAGGTGGCCGGAACCCCATGTTTTTTAAGAACTTGGAGAATCAGAGGGGTCCAGAGCGGGTCGGGACCGTCGTCAAACGTCAGTGCCACCTGTTTATCCGCCCCATGGCCGAAATGCTTTACCGTAAAGAAATGGGCTACCTGTTTGTAATTGGCATAGGCAATGGTGCGCCCGTCGAGGGTGAGTTCACGCGCCCCTTCCCGTGGCGCGTCGGTAACCGTAAGCAGTTCACCGCACCCCTCCACGTCGATGACCGGGCGTCCCGTCACCCGGTTGAGCTGACGGGGGTCAAAACGCCCTGGATCCTTGAGCGACATAAAATCCCAGAGAGCGGCCTCTTCCAGCCCCAGACGCCACAGGGACATCCCCTTGATTCCCCGCGTGCGGACTTCCAGCATCTGGTTCCAGGCGGTTACGGCGTCGAGGAACCAGACCTTATGCTGTTCCCCGTTGTCATCGTCATAGGTAAACGTACTGTTGAGCGTTCGCTCGTCGGTCTCGGCATCGGCCTGATTACGTGCCGCAACGGCCATCACCTCATCAAAGCCAAGTGGCACCGCACTCTTCCTGCTGGTCACATTCCAGTCATAGCCATACCCCCCCAGGGAGACGAGCAATTTATGTGGCGAAATACGGCGAACCATATCGTCTATACCATCGTTGAACCACTCTTTTCCGGCAATGGCACCCGGTACGCCGGAGGGGAAATGCTCATCGTATGCCATGACGACCACCAGATCGGCAATTTTTCCGATGGCTTCATAGTCAAAGGCCAGATCATTGAGCGGGACGTCTATGGTAAGGAACAATCCTTTCTTGTGGAGAGCAGCAGCCAGGTCACTCAGCCAGTTCAACAGATTCTCCCGGTCACCCGGCTCAAGGGCTTCCATATCAACATTAAGACCGGCTGCGTGATCCTGCAGAAGCGACTGGATCAGCGCAGAGATCAGACGGGGGCGTGCATCCCAGTCCTTCAGCATTTCCGTGGCGGCATCACCACACCAGACACCACCGGCATCGGTATTTGCCAATCGGGGCACTATGAGTACACGGCTGGAGGTAAGAGTTGTCTGCAGTCGGCTGTCAACCGTACGGTGCAATTTCCCGTCACTGCTCTGGAATGAATACCAATCGGGAAAGACCATGTCTAACTTACTGAGATGCTGTTGCAGATCGGCAACAGAGTGCGGGTCCCCCTGCACCACGAAGGCACTGGTGATCCACGGTTTCGACACTAATCCGGCCAACGTCGGCGGGGAGGCCGCTGTTTTCAAGGCACCCCCGACCACGCCACCCCCCCCGGTTGTCAGGGGGGGAACGGCAGCGATCATCTCCTGCCGGGGTGCCGGGTCATCGTTGGAAACCGCTGCGACCTTTGGCAGTAGCGGATTATGGGCAAAGTCACGTGCGATACAGGCCATGAGAAGCAAAACAACCACTCCAATCGCCGCGCCTATTTTTACGGCCCATTGCCACCGGTTCTGGCTCTGATCTTCAAATATCATTGCAACATTCCAATCTTACTTTTTTTTCCAGTTGCCACTTGCAGACCACTGTATAAAGGCGACCCCCCGCAGCTCATCGGCACCACGGTTGTTGAAGTAATCAGCATATTCACCCCGCAATCCCAGATTGACTTCCACTCCAGAATCAAAAGATTTCTTTATTTTTGCGCCAACGGCAGGCTTTGCCTTATTGTTCCAATACTCCTCAGCATGATCCGACGTCGACAGACCAATTCCGGCAAAGGTATTGAATACCCACCCACTCTCTCCCAGGTGTAACCAGTCAATCCCCTGCTCAGCAGAGACAGTGGCAATGGTTCCCTTGTCGGTGGCACCGCCGGGGGAATAGGAGACATCACCCCACGTAGACCACGGATAACCAAGAATATCGGCATTGGCTTCACTGCCGAGCAGGGTCGCCAGACACCCGGCCACAAGGCATATTTTTTTCATCATACGCATGGCTGTCCCCCCATGTGCCCTATGGTGTTTTAATCAGCGACTGGCTATCGACTTTCCCGTAAATGGTCTTTGACACCCCTGCGATGACATCACTGAGAAACTCATAATTCGGGCCATGGGACATGACGCAGATCAGGTAGGGATGGGTTGGATGATAGACAATACCGCAGTCATGCAGCTGAACCGGTGCGCCCGGTGCATCTGAATGCTCACCAAATTTATGGGACACCTCCACCGCCGGAGGAACACCAGCCACAATACCGGTTTTAAATTCTGAGTTGGACATGATCGACAACGCCCAACTTGAGGAACTTCTACTTAAGTAGGTTGCATTATAGAGCACACGAAAGAACGACTCATAGGTCTGAACGGACATGAAATTATCGCTGGCTCCCTGCGGACGGTCCAACACTCGCAGCGTGGAATATACCTTCTGTAATTCTACAGGTTTTACTATGCGCGTCAGGTAAAAGAATGCGTTATTATCCGAATAGACAATCATCCTGAAAATCAGATCCCGAATGGTGTACGTGCTGCCAAGCAGCGTTGGATGGGACGGCTTAATATTCTGTTTCAAATTTTCATCTACCGATAAATCCAGCACCACCTTCCGTTCAAGAAGATCTTTTTCTGCCTCACCCTGTTTCAGAAGAGCGATCATCAACGGCACCTTCCTTAAACTGGCAGGAATAAACTGCTCCGTATCACCGATACTGAACCACTGGCCATCAATAAGCTCCCTGAAATAGACACTGACTTTTGTGACGTTACCTCTATCGCTGCGGCTGTTCAGGTACCGTTCCACCTCTGATTTAAATACCTTCATGTCGGAATTAGTCAGTGGATCTGCGCTATTATCACAGGCAAGCAGCGGATTGATAAAGGAGGTTTGCCCTTCACGGGTAAGGCGAAGATCGGCACCGTTTTTTTTGTTTTTGGTATCGTTGAATCTGCCGTTGGTCGTATAGCCCACCGAAGCACCGATCACGAAAATGACCAACTGAATGAGTATGGTGCGTTTTTTCATACTGTTACGCCCTTTCTGGCTTATTGTTACGAGCCACCTTAATACATCGGTATAACTGCGGTCACGTTGCCACCCCTGGTAAGGTCAACATCACGCATGGTGCCTCCCATCAGTACTCCTTTGCCCCAACCCAGCGCAAAGACGTTATACATCGCACCCTCCACACCGCTCGGAAGGTTAGAGATTGTTATCGGATTATTTGCTCCTCCCCCCGCTGCCATAGCTTTTCCAATCGAGCCGGTAACATTTGCCGTGACAAGGCTGTCTATAATCATCCCGCCGTTCGTAATAAAGAGCTGTCCTTTGTTTATGTTACTCGATCCGGATCCCATCTGCCCCCGATTGAACTGGCAGGTAATCGAGCCGGGCGAAGTGCCGGAAACCGGCTGGGGCCAACTTTCCTGTGGTACAATCAACGGAATCGACTGCCCGGCTTTCCCCCGCAGGATTGGAACCGGCGCACCCTGGGCATAGAGGCTACCGGCATTCATAACCATCGTGAAGGTCCCCTGACTTGTGCTGTCCGGGCTAAAGCGCGGCGTTACGCCGGGAGAATAGGACGCCACCTGAAGGGGCTCGGCAGAGAGACCGAGTGCCGAGCCAAATGTGCCGGTATAGGGATCAAGATGGCGATACCTGAGCTCATAGGGAATTGGGTCACCGGCGATAGTCTGATAAAAGGTGAGCCAAGCACCGGTGGGATGCACCTCGGCAGCAAGCTTCACAGAAAATTGACCTCCCTGTTGCAGGGTTATGGTACCCAGATCAACGGCGTTCACTGTTTTCGTGCCGCGATGCACGATTACCCCCTTGATAATAGCGGTCTGCACATTGCGCCCCCGCACCACGAGGTCATACCGGGCGGTAGTTGCATCGCCAAAAATCGGTAGTGGATACAGCTTGAATTGTGGATCTGATTTGTTTACCGTGGTTGCTCTCCGAACGACCCGAGTGCCAAGGACCGTGTCCACCTGTTCAGCCTTCACTTCGACAGAGGATGTGGAGATATTGGTGAACCCGATGTTCCCTTTCACGGCACCGACTCTTTTCATATTAAAATAGCCGAGACGCGGCTTTAAAACATATTCTGGAGGTTCCGATGTACCATTGGGGTAAACCAGCACCACATCATCGGCAAGATTAAAATCCACGGTCACACTAACCTCGCCATTGCTGGTTACGGTTATAGCAGCGTCCGGAGTAATTCTGATCCCCCCGTCCGGAGAGGGCACCCGCAGCGGGTATTCCGTCGGGTCACCGGTAACTATTACTTCATTGTTATAGGTAAGCCCCGTGATTGTTCCCCTGTATGCCTCTTCGCTGGAGGCCAAAAACAATCGAAGTTGATGGTATGTTCCAACCGGAAGCTGCACACCATTGAAGAGAGACGCACCGTTATGCTGATCTGCGTAGGTGATTCCATTCGAGAGTGCAGCCAGGTCAACCGTTTGTGGAGTGTTAAATTGGAAGGTCTGCCAGCCGGTTCCGCTCGCCGAAAATGCCGCTTTTGTATCAGCGTGGAACGCCACTCCGGTTACGGTTACGTAGACATGTGCCAAACGGACGGACGCCGCATCGGTTACATCAATCTTGGCAACCCCGGTCCCACCGGTGCCAACACCCGGGCTTGCGTTGCTTTCGAGGTTGGTACTGGCACCGCACCCGGCACTGCATACCATGCCGGTCAGTAGTATGGTGAAAAGCCACCAGCGAAACAGTGTGGCAGACATCCAGTTCATTTCGGTGGCTCCTTAGCTGAAGATCGTGATTTTTTCCTGGCGACCGCTTTGCCCACGGCAGGCTCACCACTGCTAACCGGTTCGGTAAAACTGTACAGGCCGATACGTATCCGCTGAGTTTGTGGCAGTTGGGCAGCGGTATCGGCCTCAATATGCTTTGTCAGTTGTGGCACCAGTGCATTACGCAGAGCGTGCCACTGTTCCATGACAACCGGGCGTAACGCTTCAATGGACTCAGGAGAAAGACCATCGGCAAAAACCGCCTGTTCAAGGTGCCCCGTGCCATTATGCAGCAGGTTTGATACCGCTCCCACTAGATGGTCGCCAACGTTATCACTCAGAAAATTGAGCATATGACGGGAATCGTTGGCAGGGACAAAACTGTCACCATTGAGAGAGACCATATCCTGTTCCTCATCATGGCGTGCGATGCCAAGCCGGAGCATTTCATCTAACAGGCTGCGGGGATGCACATCCCGCGTGATCTCCTGAGCCAAGGCTTCGAAACTGGGTTCCCCTCCTTGACGCTTCAGCACCAGAGGTGTTCCGCTGCTGTCTCTCCACCCGGAACCCGTTGTCCAGCGGGCAAACAGCTCACTCACGAGCGGTTGCTTAACCTGCCGTTTTTGGGCTCCGAGCTTCGTCAGACGTGTTACTTCACGACGGTTTATGCCGGTTGCCGTGCTGACACGACTGACCATGCCATGACCCGGTGCCCCCGGTTGCAGGGCAGCAGCTTCCTGAACAAACGCTTTCTTCAGGAGATCGTCGGCAGCAGCGTAGGTTTCCCCTTGTGCCAAACACAACCTGGCCACCGGAACCAACAACCGCCATAACGCCATGAGCAACGCATTGTTCCGTTCAGTGGGGTCGGCTTCACCGTTTTTTATGGTCGCTTCGGGTACGAGCAAGGTGCCCCCGGGGAGGAGAAGAATCGCATAACTGATTAAATGGGATTATTGCACATTTATAACACTAAGACAACGACTATTGTGAGTCTGCTTTAAGCCACTGTCTCGGAGTCTGTTGGATGTAGGAAATTGTCGCGAAAACCGGCTGGGCGAGAGCAGATTTCTCCTAAGTCAGGCAATCTCCGAGGGCTTCTCGCACGCGATCCGCCCGATACCCTTGAGGGATAATTTCCTCAATCAGCCAGCGTCTGAAATTTTCCAAATCAGAAAGCGTAACTTCTCGGAATCCACACCATTCACGAATATCTGCACGGTGACGTTTAATGGTCCGCCCTTCCCAATCCAGGGCATACCATGCTTCGACGGGAACTCCGATTTGCTCAGCAATGCTGGTAACAATATCTTTGCCAACCTCCCCCTGACGATTAGGAAACCTTCCCTTGACCTGAAAAAAATTCAAAAGAACTGCAAATCCCAATCGCCCACGAGGAGTACGGTTTGTCAATAATCGCTCTTCTTCTGGAAGAATGAGCCACTCCTCTGGATGAATAAGGGGATGCGCCATATACAAGTCACCACATAATTTAAAATTTGTACGTCAATCAATCCGAGGTTAATCTGAGCCTATTTATGGAGATCAAAAATCCAGCGGGCTTTTCGGCTCTTTTATCGTCCTGACCAGCACGCAATGGGTGTAGATCATGGTCGTCTTCAGGCTGGAATGGCCGAGCAGGTTCTGGATAACACGTATATCATAGCCGGCTTGGAGCAGGTGGGTTGCAAAGGAGTGGCGGAAGATGTGGGAGGTGACTTTTTTGGGGATCTTCGCTTTGCGGACAGCATAGGAGAGCGCCCTTTGCAAGTCTGATTCATGAAGATGATACCGCCGCCGTTCACCGTTCTCCGCCACCGTAAGAGTTTTCATCGGGAAAAACCATTGGTGGATAAACTCCTTCGGAGCTTTGGGATATTTCGTCTCAACAGCATCGTCCAGAAACACTCCGTCGTAACCGTCAGCCAGATCATGGTCATGCAGTTCGCTGATTACTTTAATCTGCGCCTTCAGTTCCGGCAGGATTGATTCTGGTAACGGTACGGTACGGTCTTTTTTCCCCTTTCCGTGAATGGTAAGGATATTGACGTCGAAATTGAAATCCCTTAGCCTGATCCATTGAATTGCCATCAGAGAAGTCTTTATGGTTGACAATATGAGCGTCATCTTTTCTCTCATCGGAACTACAATCGGAGGGCTTATCGGCTACAACACCGCCATAAGAGTTTCTGACCGAAAAGAAATGCAGAAAGCAGCCATTGACTTCCATGAGGCGTTTCTCGACGCGTTGATGAGTCTCGACCAGAGGTACTATTGCCGTGAAACCACGGGAGAAAACAGGCATAGGAGCGTTTACTACACTCTTGTCAACACCTTCCCTCAACAAATAAAAGCTATGTTGCGCTTTCGCCTGTATCTCCCGGTAGACAAAAGAGGAAAATTCGATGAAGTATGGAATGAATACTGCCGCTACGACTGCGAAGACGGCCCTGAATATCCTTTTCTTGAAAAATACTTTGAAAACAAATGGGAAGGACGAGACACCAGAGAATACGCCCTTGAGAATATCAATAGACTGTTGAGTTTTGTGGAAAGTGCGCATAAGTCACCCTTTGAAATTGAAATGAACGGATACACGGTCTAAAGGAAACCGGCAAAGCGCCGGTTTCCTTATTCCTCAGATTGACTTTACTGCGTCAATGACGTATACCTATCATATGATCATTGCTGAACCCCCCATATTTACCAAACAGCTTTTATCCAACCTATCTGACGAGGAATATCGTCTGTTTCAGGCAACATTACTGGAGCGACCTGATGCCGGGAAAGTTATTCCCGGCGGTGGTGGACTCCGTAAAGTAAGATGGGGCTTGGAAGGACGGGGCAAAAGCGGGGGTGCAAGAATAATCTACTACTGCGTTTACAGAGAGAGGTACTATTCTTCTGTTGTTCATGTATCCCAAAAACGTGCAGGAGAATCTTACACAAGACCAACTTAAACAACTCAAGAAGATCGTTGAGGAGGAATATCATGAATGATGAACTTTTTCAGGAACTGTTGGCAAGCGTGAAGCAAGGCGCAGAGATAATTAAAGGCACAATGCAGCCCTCTCGAACATTTGAATTTCCAGAAACCGAGGTTCGCGCTTTACGTGAGCAATTTGGGCTTTCTCAGGATAAATTTGCAGACCTCGTGGGAATCAGTGTAGGAACATTGAGAAACTGGGAGCAAGGCCGACGTAAACCGGAAGGCCCGGCACGTGTGCTTTTGCGGGTTGCCTCCCGTCACCCGGAGGCCCTTCTGGATATTGGAAACGAGCAACCAAAAAGAGCAGATCGCACAACTCGCTCAACCGGACGCGAAAAAAAGCT
>CAIRBT010000073.1 GCA_903876875.1 uncultured Geobacteraceae bacterium | reverse complement strand
TCGTCACGGAGTGCGGTGACCGATACAACGGCGGGGAAACGACTGCCATCCTTACGGAAATAGGTCAGTTCATAGATGTCCTCGATGCCCCGGGACGCCTTGAATACCAGAGCCTCGAAGCCGGGACTGATTGTCGTGCCCAGTTCAACGCTTAACGCTTCGGCTCGTACGATAACTTCCCGTGGATCGGAAATATCGGCCGGCGTAATCTTGTTCATAACTTCGGCAGCCGTGTAACCGAGCATCCGCTCGGCACCGACGTTAAAGATCTGGATAACTCCCTTCGCATCGGTGGCGATACTGGAAAAGTTGGCGCTGTTAAAAATAGCACTCTGTAATGCGCCCGCTTTCAGTAACGCCTCTTCCGCCTGCTTACGGGCGGTATTATCGGTACCGATCAGCAAATAGCCGATGATGGTATCCTGATCATCACGGAGAGCGGTGACCGACACCACTGCCGGGAAGCGGCTGCCATCCTTGCGGATATAGGTGAGCTCATAGATATCTTCGATGCCCCGCGATGCCTTGAATACCAATGCCTCGAAGCCGGGACTTATGGGGGTCTCAAGCTCCGCACTGAGTACCTGGGCCCGCGCAATTACCTCTTGGGGGTCAGAAATGTCTGCTGGAGTGATCTTGTTCATGACCTCGGTGGCCGTATACCCCAACATCCGTTCGGCACCGACATTGAAGATCTGAATGACCCCCTTTGCATCGGTGGCGATACTCGAAAAGTTGGCACTATTGAAAATAGCGTCCTGTAGTGCCCCGGTTTTGATCAAGGCCTCCTGACGCCGGACTTCGGAAATGCGATCCGTTGTGCCAATAGCGGGGTCGATTTGTGCGGGTTTACCGACAGTGGTATGCATGTATGGCCTCTGTATGGCAGTAGATTGATGTGGAGTTATATCGTTTTCATTTTTTTCTTCGCAGCGCGGCGTTGGAGACGCTCAATTTCGGCCAGCACATCTTCCGGCTTAGTTTCCATGACCAGGTCACAATCGGCCAGATTGCTGTCATCATCGTTATTGATGCCTATTTTTAGTTGAATGGCACGGAGCATTTGCAACACCCGCGTCAATTCATGCTCGGTAAGGAGGCCGGTCTGTAGCCCCAAATCGGTGAGGCGTTCAGCCTCCTTTGCTAACAGGTTCTGACTAATGAGCACAAATGTTGCCAGGAAAATTGCTTCCAGCGAGACCACCATGGTGAGAAATCCGTAAGGATAAGGGTCGAAAGGAGTGATGCCGAGGTGGCCGCTATTGAGAACAAACCAGACGAGAAACCACGCGATATGCACATAAAAGAAGAGCATACTTCCTGAATAGGCGGTCATGGCATTGGCGATGCGATCTTGCAGACTTTGCTCACGTACCGCCTTTTGGCGGACTTTGATTATCTTTCGAATATTCCGCTGAATGACGTTGGAGAGTGCCGGATTATCCTCTTTATGATCTTCGATTTCCTTGCGTAATAACTGAGTTTCTAGCATGTTATGGACACGCGTCAGCACTTCGATGAGCTCAAATGGTTTCGTGATGAAATCTTTCGCCCCCGCCCCGAGTGCCTGCTCCTTGTGACCCGGTTCGGCGGTTATGACCAGTATCGGTGGAAAAAAATCATCGGTGTCCGTTTTCTTCAGGCTCTCCATCACCTGGAAACCATCCATGCCGGGCATTCTAATGTCAAGGAGGATCAAGTCATAGTGATTTAAGCGATGCAGCTCATTGACTTTAAACGGGTTCATGGTGGCTGTAATTGAGGTGTATCCTGCATTACGCAGAGAACGCTCAAGTAAAATGAGATTTGGCGCCTCATCATCGACGATAAGAATTTCCGCTTTCAAAATATCTGTTGGTTTAAGCATACAAGAACCTTTGGGATGCCGTGCTGCGAGTTATGTGTGTCAAACGTTTGAGGAGCCTGTCGGAAGTCCTACAGGCTCCTCAAACGTTCAGTAACTTACATCCTGTAGCCGAGGACTGCGGTCGTTACAAAACCGTCCAGCTTGACATGCTGGCCGCCGAAGGATGGTTCGGCCCAGAGATATTTCCCTTCAAAGCCCACGAACATTCGCTCATGGAAATTGATATTAAGGCCGGCTCCGGCGTGTAAGCCATAGGTGACCTCCGTGGAGCCGCTTAAAGTGCCGGTATTGTCACTGACATGCATATCGGTGATATAGGCACCGATGCCAAACAGGCCATACGGTTCAAAAATATCGATTGGAAAGGACACTTTTCCCGTGGCAACCAGTGGGATCGTGGTGAGCTTCAATTCACCCGGAGCGGCTGCCGGAGAACCCTTGCTTTCCAGGTAGCCGATGCCCAGTTCCAGGGCAAGCATGGGGGAAAAATAGTGTCCGGCAGCAATCTCTCCGGCAAAACCGGTTTTGCTGTCGAGAGACGTTCGGTTACCGTTGTTGAAGGTATCCAAGTCGTGGGAGTTGCTTGGTGAGTAGAGTCCACCTTTAATTTCAACATAGTTTGCAGGCTTATCCTCTGCATACGCCATTGTTGACATTCCGAGTAAAACTACTGCAAGCAAAGCGGCAAGTGCAGACTGATTCTTACGGTTTTTCATGGTATCCTCCTGATGTTAGTATCCGCCGTAATAGGCGTGGAACGTATATGCATGACTGGCCTCTCAACTGCGGTGGAGATCTTCCGGCGTGCTCTTTTCCTGCATGTCCTCCGTATCGTGGCACTGTTCTTTGTGCTTCTTGGCTTTGGTGTCATGACAGCCATGATCATGTTCTTCACCTTTGTGGTATTTCTTTCCCTGCTCTTTACCGTGGTCGTGGTCTGTTCCGTGGTCATGATCGCTGGTATAGCCGGTCCCTGGATTTTTGATGTGCTCCATGTGAAACCTCCCTGGCCTTCGAATAGAATTGTGTCTCAAACAGATACAGCAACTATCGAGCCATACAGGTGTGGCATATAATATGCCTGTAATTTCTTGGTGTTATTTGAACTGTGGGAAAAGGAGGAGCAGGATCCCCCGAAAACAGTGTGCGGAACTTTCATATGTAACAGCTTTGAACAGATATGACGGATTGTCGGACGCTTCTACGGACGTGAGCCGCTTGGGTATTTGGTATTTGCCACAAAAACGGTTGGTTACGTGGGATTGCACGCCTTGATATCTCTGGCATACTCGTCGCATTGCTTTTGAATATGTTTATTACCGATAAGTAGAGGAGTATCAATGGTACTGCACCCCTCGGGACGGACGCTGCGCGGTCTGGACTGGTTGAACTTTATGTTAACCGATGTGCCGACCGGCATCGTGCCGTTTCTTGCTGTTTACCTTGCGGGGTATGGCTGGAATGCCCAAAATGTGGGGCTTGCCTTAACGGTGTGCGGTATCTCCGGCATCGTGTGCCAGGCTCCGATGGGCGCTTTGATCGACCGGCTGAGCTCCAAGCGGGAGTTGTTTACCATTGGCGTGGTGGCGTTGGCTTTTGGGGCATTACTGGTTGCATTCCAGCCGACTTTCTGGCCGGTACTGTCGGCCATGATAGTTATCGGCAGCACCCTGAGTGTACTCGGCCCGGCCATCTGTGCCGTTTCCCTTGAGGTTGTGGGGATGGCTCTCTTTGATCGCCGGCAGGGGCGTAATCTGGCCTTTTATTCGGGCGGTAACGTTGTGGCCGCTATTGCAATGGGGCTGCTCGGGTACTACGTTTCTGACCGGAGTATTTTTTTCTTCGTAGCCGCCTGCGCGATCCCGACCATTGTCTGCCAGGGCATCGTCGGGCCGGATGATATCTATTTTCAGCGAGCCCAGGCGGTGGCTCCCTGCGATGAAATATGTCAATCTACCGGGGCATGCTCGGGATTTCTGGACCGTCGGTTACTAGTCTTTCTCATCTGTTCGGTGATGTTTCAATGTGCCAACGCCGCAATGTTGCCGCTGGTTGGTGAGCTGATTGCCACGACGAGTCGCATTAATCCAATGCTGTTCATGTCAGCATGTGTGGTGACCACACAGCTTGTCATTGCGCTACTTGCGTCGTGGGTAGGGGGGAAAGCAGGGATATGGGGGAGAAAGCCGCTCCTGCTCATGGCCTTTGGTGCGCTGCTGCTTCGTGGTATATTATATATCTTCACCAGCAATATTGAGGCGTTGATTGCTATTCAGATTCTTGATGGTATGGCGTCCGGGATATTTGGTGTGGTGTCCGTCCTGGTGATTGCTGACCTCACCGAGGGGAGTGGCCGCTTTAACCTGGTTCTTGGTGCCTTCAGTGCTGCCGTCGGCATTGGCACATCACTGAGCCAGGCCATTGCCGGTTCAGTTGTTCATAACTTTGGTTTTAACGCAGGATTTATCTTTCTCGCGGTGGTGGCTGCCGCCGCCTGTGGTATTCTTTTCTGCCTGCTGCCGGAGACGCAGGGGAGCCGGTCAAAGCATGTCGCTCCGTCATTGGCTGCTGCACTCCCGCAAGAGCATTTCAATTCCGCGTAAACTGATGTTGATGGGATTATGGGTGCTCAATTCATGACCCAATTCGCTGACTACTTTTTGCAACAGGAAGCAACGGAGCATGATCTCAAGCTCCGTCCGATTTTCCGGGATCAGCCGGGAGCCCTCCATTGCGTGAAGGTATGCTTTGAGATAGGAACCGCTGACGTAGATGTACCAGGCCTCCAGCCAGGGTTCAAGCAGAGCCGTGTCGTCAAGCCCCATGGTGCCGTGATGGGCCAGGGTGGTCATGGCTGCGTAATGAAACGAGCGGATCATGCCGGCCACATCAAGTAGTGGTGAGCTTTTCAGTCGTCGTCCACTTAAGGAATGCACCGGTTCTCCCTCAAAATCGATAAAGACAAAATCTTTCCCCGTAAAGAGCGCCTGACACAAATGGAAATCACCATGGATTCGGCACTTCATGGCAGAAAGGCGAGGGCCGGTAATTCTATGCAAAATGGCGATAATTTCCTTTTCGGCGTTCAAAATCTCCGTTGCCCGGGGCTTTACGTCCTCGGTCAGGAGCGGAATGGCTGCCGTCAATTTCTGGAAGTTCCGTTGCACAAGGCCGCGCAGTGACTGAAACACTGAACGCTGATAGAGGGTAGAATACTCTTCCATACTCCAGACGCTCTCCGTTGAGCTGCACGCCAGAGCCCGGTGCATCTCTGCGGTTCGTTGGCCTAGCAGCAGTGCCATCTCCAGATGGAGACCGCTGACAAGATCCTTGAACTGATCCGGGATACCGCCATCTACAACATCCAGAAGGGTCGGCAGTTTACCCGGCAGTTTGGGCAGATCGCATTTATGGGATAAGAGATGCTCAACAAACTGCATTAAAATGGTCAGGGTATTCTGCCAGGCATCACCGTGGGACGGGATGAACGACTGCAACACACCAAGCTCAAATACAGTGCCGCCGGCGGCGTGATAGACGATCTCTCCTGAATATTCGGGTACAATTGTAAAGCATGCCACTTCGGCAAGAAACTTGAGAATTTCCGGCTCCGGGTTGATGCCGTCCTGTAGTCTCCGGTAGAGTTTGAGCAGGAACCGATTACCATAGATGATACTGGTATTGTTCTGCTCCCCTTCGGCAACTCTACTGGGAAACAGTTCCGAACGGGATGGTGAGTTCTTCGTCACGCTCCCTCCCCGTATGCCCGACAGCTCGGAGCCATCGGTGCCGGGAACTTTCATCTGGTCACCCATGAGTTCGAAAAGGAGTGTGCGGAATTCCTCAAAATAGACGGCATCACATAACATACCGTTGGTTTTGCCAAGGGACAGAGGGGTTATGGTTGCCAGTGGGTGCAGGTTTGTGATGGCCTTAAGCCGTTCATCGGGGAACCAGGTCAGTGGAATAAGATACATCTCCGGATCCCGCTCGATGTAGGCGACCTGAATAAAGGCCAGTACGAAATGCAGTGTGGCGTTTTTAACCTGGAAACTGTGAGCAATGCTGATCTGTCTGATGGTGCGCCCCTTACCGCAGAACCAGAAGACCCGCTGCAGGTACGTGGGCATCACGCTGTTGCACAACAGCTCACCGCTCCTCCCCTTCAGCACGTCCCACCAGGGCTGGTTGTCCTTCAGTATGAGTGTGTGGTTCTCCACCGACAATTTGGTGTGTGCTTCAGAGCTGTGGAGCACGAACCAGAAATAATCATAGGGTCCCATGGTGAAGTGGTATCTGCCCTCCTGGATGATGGGAAAGCGGTTGTGGCTGAACATCTCTTCGGGAATCATCCCGGAATAACGGGATAAATCAATGTTGACCGACTGGGAAAGCCGTGACAGATTGGTGACGACAAGGATAATCTCCTCTCCGTGTCGGCGGATAAACGTCAATGTTTTCGAGTTGTCCGACGGGAGCACTTCCAGGGTGCCGCAGCCAAAGGCTTTGAAACGCTTGCGCATGGCGATCATTCGTCGCATCCACCAGAGCAGGGACGACGGGTTGCGCTCCTGATTTTCAACATTGACCGCCTCATAGTGATATTCTGCCTCGATAATTACCGGCATGAAGAGACGTTGGGGGCTTGCCTTGGAGAAACCGGCATTACGATCCGGATTCCATTGCATCGGTGTGCGTACACCGTTCCGATCACCGAGAAAATAGTTGTCACCCATGCCGATTTCATCGCCGTAGTAGATAATCGGAGTTCCCGGCAAGGAAAAGAGCAGGATATTCATCAACTCGATTTTACGGTGATTATTGGCCATCAGCGGAGCCAGGCGTCGGCGAATGCCCAGATTGATGCGTGCGCGCGGATCCGTGGCATAGACCCGGTACATATAGTCGCGCTCCTCATCGGTTACCATTTCCAAGGTCAGCTCATCGTGGTTGCGCAGGAAGATGGCCCACTGGCACCCCTCGGGGATGGCGGGCGTCTGTTCAATAATATCGATAATCGGGAAGCAATCCTCCATTTCGATAGACATAAACATACGGGGCATGAGGGGGAAATGAAAGGCCATGTTACTCTCGTCACCGGCACCGAAATAGGTGGCGGCATCCTCCGGCCACTGGTTCGCCTCGGAAAGCAGGATACGGTTTTTGAAGGAGCCATCCAGATGGGTGCGTAGTTTTTTCAGGAACAGATGGGTTTCGGGGAGATTTTCGCAATTGGTGCCATCCCGCTCAAACAGGTAGGGAACGGCATCAAGGCGGACACCGTCAACTCCGAGCCGCATCCAGAAATCAATGACCCGTAACATTTCTGCCTGCACCCTCGGATTGTCATAGTTGAGATCGGGCTGATGGGAATAGAAACGGTGCCAGTAGTATGCTTTTGCCAGTGGATCATAGGTCCAGTTGGATATCTCGAAGTCCTGAAAGATGATGCGTGCTTCGCGGTACTTTTCGGGTGAATCGCTCCAGACGTAGAAATCCCGATGCGGTGAGCCGGGCTTGGCCAGGCGGGCCCGCTTGAACCAGGGGTGCTGATCCGAGGTGTGATTGAGCACCAGTTCCGTAATGATCCGGATGCCCCGACTGTGGGCTGCGTGAAGCATCCGCTTGAATTCACGAATTGAGCCGTAGTCCTGATTGACGGCATAGTAGTCGGCAATGTCATAACCGTCATCCCGCTGGGGAGAAGGGTAGAAGGGGAGCAACCAGATTGCCGTGATGCCGAGCCGTTGCAGGTAGTCCAGTTTGCCGATGAAGCCGGTAAAATCTCCAATGCCGTCGGCATTTGAGTCAACAAAGGCTTTAATGTGAACCTGGTAAATTATGGCATCCCGGTACCAGAGGGGATTGTCTTCAAGGGTTGAATGTTCATGCTTCATGGTGTACTGCTCCCCCGGTCCGAACCTTACTGACACGTTCCAGCAGGGCAACCGGAAATACGGAAAAAATATCAGCCAGTGCCAGGCTTGGCATCCCCTCCCGGCTCGTGGGGCGTATAATCACTCCGGTAAAAATATTGCGATAACACTCTGTCGCTGCTTCCGGCTCAAGGAGGAGTTTGGTATCCAGCCAGACGGTGTCACCCAGGGGGGGGCCGTTTCCCGGCAGGCCGCTGCAAAAACGGGGTACCACCACCAGGAGTGAACTCTGGTTATGTGAACGCTCAAAAGCACAGACATGGTCGGAAAACGAACCTGTCACGGTCAGTGGCCGGTAAGCGCCCGACTCAAACAGTGACCGATGGTCCCGGCGAAAGCCGAGTGCCTTATAGGTCACATAGAGCTTAATCCGGCCATCCTGACCGGTTGCCAGCACCGCTTCGGCCGTTGCCGCTGTGCCGTGTGCGACTTC
Source organism: uncultured Geobacteraceae bacterium (assembly GCA_903876875.1). GTDB lineage: Bacteria > Desulfobacterota > Desulfuromonadia > Geobacterales > Pseudopelobacteraceae > JACRCG01. The sequence goes on along the minus strand of CAIRBT010000073.1, from coordinate 86,797 downwards.
CCCCTGGAGCAGCTCCTCCAAGAGTTTTTTTCTCAGGCTGAAGTCAACGGGTCGTCGGTTGTCAGGATCCACCAGGCTGAAATCCCATACTTCGTTCCCCTGATAGAGGTCGGGAATTCCTGGCGAAGTGATTTTGAGCAGGGTCTGGGAAAGGGAGTTGAACATGCCGCCGAACGAGGTCACCCGCTGGAATTTATCAAAATCGGCCATAAAACCATTGTACCGTGACGTGGTCAGGAGCGAGCTGATGAACCGGGAAACCGCCTCCTCATGCCTCACGTTTGGGTTGATCCAGCTACTGTTGACCTTGGCCTCCCGCATGGCTTTCACCATGTAGTCGGTGATACGTGTCCGAAACAGGGCAAACTCACTCTCCTCCGAACCACACAACGGCCAGGTGCCGACCAGTGTCTGATAGAGCAGATACTCTTCGTTGCGGTCGGGCGCCGGTTTATCCTCGATTATGGTGATGAACTTACGGTTTTTGCGGTTCCAGCGTGCAATGCCCTTGCGCCACTCTTCCGGGATCTCCGAAAGTACGTTAATTCTGGCCCGGACATCCTCGCTTCTTTTGGTGTCATGGGTTGATGTCGCAAGCATGGTGTGGGGATGGCTTGTGCACCGTTCACTATTTTGGTTATGGAACGCCTCAAGGCTGATTCCGAACCGATCCGGGTTTCCCCCTACCTCGTTGAGGGAGACAAGCCGGTTGTACCGGTAAAAAGCGGAGTCCTCAACTCCCTTGGCCATAACAGGGCCGGTAATTTGCTGAAACCGCTTGACAAAATCGAGCCACGACTGTTTGTGTCCATCGGACATGGCGGGGGGGAAGCGAAGTAACAGCACATCGTGAATGAAATCGAACACCGAAGCACTGATGGCCGGATTGTGTCGCTTTGCCCGGATTACTGCCGCTTCAATATAGTGATGATCCCGTTCGGTGACGGTAAAGGAGTTGATATAGGTGCGGTATACCGGAAAATGAGCGATCACATCCACAAGGGATTTGGTCAGGCTGTTGAGGGTGAAGTCCCGCGTGTGGCGGCTCTGCTCCGACAGCTTGTTGAGATGGTAACCCAGCATGTTTATTTCACTGGACATGGCCACCTGCATGACAAGCTTTTTTGAGGTGAGTGAGACCTCCTGAAAATTGATGGGGTGCTGCACAAAGTGGCAGTAGAGCGTGTCAAAGGCGCGGGCATTGCTGCTCTTGACAAACAGTCCGGTTACCTGGATGGCAAAGTCGTAACCGGTGGTGCCGGAAATCGGCCAGCTGTCCGGAAGCTGTTCAGCGTTCATAAGTATTTTTTCACCGAGCAGGTAGAACGGAGTGTCGGCAGCGGGCGTGGAGTCGGTATGGTGTTCTATCTCGCACGCCGACCGGAGCCGTTTGAAATACTCTTCCGGTTCCAGCAGACCGTCGGCATGGTCGATACGCAGGCCGTTCACCTTTCCTGCCGCCACCAAAGAGAGCACAAGCCGATGTGATTCTTCAAAGACCACCGGATCTTCAACCCTGATGGCACCGAGGGAGTTGATATCAAAAAACCGCCGGTAGTTGATTTCCTCGGTGGCGACCCGCCAATGGGCAACGCGGTACACCTGCTCCAGAAGCAGTGCTTCCAAGAGGTCGAAGCTGGACGGAACACCGACCGTGCCATTAAAGGTTGCCACATTATGGTCAATAAACGCCCGTATTGCTCCGCTCATCCCCGACAGGTTCTGCAGTCGCCGGGTAACAACGATCTTTTCCAGGTACCGTTCGGCGACGAGTTCGGGATTCAGTTCTGTGGTGGCGGACAGATGTCCGAGGGCGGTAACGATGCTGGTAAGTTCTTGAAGGAGCTGGTTATCTTCACCAAGTACACCTTCCAGTGCTTCGAAGTTGAGGGTCAGGATCGTACCATAGGTTTTCGGAGTGAGCGGGAGCCGATGCTCGTAGTAATGGATGAAAAAGGAGCCCCCCTCAAAGACCAGGGTCAATTCCCCTTTTTCCAGCACGGTGCCGTATTGATCCCCCAGAATCGGAATGAGTATTTTGTCATGCAACTCTTTTTTGAGCGGATGCCAGTTGATGTCAAAATAATCGGCATAGTGGGCACTTGGCCCGTTTTCCAGCACATCCATCCAGAGGGCATTGCCCTGCCCTTCAATGCACATATGGTTCGGAACAATGTCGAGGAGCTGTCCCATGGCAGACTGCCCGAGCCTGTCAGCCAGTGCGTCGAACTCCTCCACCGTGCCGATTTCCGGATTGAGACTGTTCTGATCCAGCACATCATAGCCATGGACGCTCCCCTTTCGCGCGGTAAAATAGGGTGATGCATAGATATGGCTGATGCCGAGGGCTTGCAGGTAACCGGTGATTTCTGTGGCATCGGTAAAACGGAAATTCCTGTTGAACTGGAGCCGATAGGTTGCACAGGGCATTCCCCGTTGGTCGCCGCTCATGGGGTTTCCCTTGCCGCCCCACGGAGGGCAGGCATATTAAAACGGAGGATAGTACCCAGTGTGATTATTGATTCACCTTCATTGGTCTCGACCAGCGTGGGGGAGGGGGCAGCAATGAACAGGTGAAACAGGGACCAGTACATGTTTTGTGCCTGCCAAAGATTCACCTCCACCGGCAGCAGCAGTATAGCTTCGACCAATACCAGGAGATCACTGAAACGTCGACTGTTACTCCGATCTTCCTGCAAAGCGTACATCGTCCGCTCCAGCCTGCGCCGAATGATAAACTCAAGTGCCACACAGTTAAGGGTGATGTTCCAGTTACTTATTTCACCGACAACTTCCCTGACTCTTCCCACATCTATGGTTTCGTGAGTGAACATTTTTTGGAGCATCAAATTGAGGGCATCCCCGGCGGTCGTCACAAAATAGTCCGGTACCGGCATGCCGGTTTCCCTGACAAAGCCCATCAGGTTGGTACTGTTTTCATAAAGTGTTATTAATTTGTCCTCAAATTCCTTGAGTGTGTCGGCAAGTATGTGCTGTAAAATATGCCGCTGTTCATCGCGAAACAGATCTTTGAGGGAGTAGTTGTGCATGCCGAAATGGGTGTCGATCAATCTGATTACGGCGGCAAAATCGCTTTCGTTAAAGGCGGTGGTGACCTCTTGCTTCATCGTCAGATAGGGCACATCGCCGAGAAAAGAGCAGGCACCGCAATTCAGGTTCTGCCCGCCAAAATAGAGGTTGCAGAAGCTTATGCGGGCTGTTTTATGGGTGATGTGGGAGCGTACCAGAATGTTGCCGATGGCAACTTTCATCTGTCCGGCGTGGAGTATCAAACAATCGTCCCGGGTGGCGCGGTAGCTGAAAATATCGGTTTCTTCGCCATATTCTTCAAAGACATAACTGACGGCATAATGCACACCGACTTTGGTCGAATCAATCATGGCGGTATCAACGTATCTGGCATAGATTTTTGATCCGTCGCCCTGTTCGGGTATGTTGCTGACGGCCAGTGCCAACTGTTGCAGAAAGGGTGTTTTAAGGTCTTGCAGACAGTAATTCTCTGCCAACTGTATGGCCCGTGCGGCATACTGAACAATCTGCACCGTTTCCAGGCCGGACAGCTCGTCAAAAAACCAGCCGCAACTGGTGTACATAAGCAGGGCGTGCCGCTGCATCTCAAGCAGGCTGAGTACCGTGACGGTTGCGTCCTCAGCAAGGGGATGCCGGGAATGCCTGAGCAGAAAAGCTGCCACGTTTGCTTCGGAACGGTCAAGCATGACATGTATATAGTCATTGCGCGCTTCCCACGGGTCTGTTACATAGTCGGCCATGACGTCTTCATAACTGGCAAACAGCTGGCCGCTCAGCCAATCAATGGCACTACGCAGCGGTTTTCGCCACTGTTGGTTCCAGTCGCTCCGTACTCCCGAATTACACCCGCAGTCACTACTCCACCGCTCAATACCGTGCAGACAGCTCCAAGAGCTGTTTTCGATGATTTGCACCTCATGGGTGGCCGGATAGAGTGCGAGGTATTCACCATAGTTGGTGAGACGCGCCTGGCCATTCATTTCAAGGCTACTCAGGGCATGACCCAGTGCCATTTCACCAAAGTGATGATGATGACCATAGGTTTCCCCGTCGGTGGCAATATGTACCAATTGGGGGTGACTACTCTGTCCTGAAAATCCGGTCATCAGGCGGGCGGCAAACTTTTCCCCGCTGTCCAGCAGATTCTCGAACGCCACCGCCTGGGAAATAGGGCCGTCATAAAAGAAGAGCGTGATACTGCGTCCTGAAGGGAGGCGGCAGAGGTAGGGGCGTGAGGGGTCAATGCGTGAACCACTGACATCCTTCCATCTGCCGGAAGCGATCTTGCGAGCCCGCCCCGCCTGATGGGGAGCCAGGATGGTGAAATGAATTCCCTCTTCGGCCAGCACCTCCAACGTTGCCAGATCCACGGCGGTTTCCGCCAGCCACATCCCTTCGGGAAAACGCTGGAAACGATGTTCGAAGTCTTTGATTCCCCAGCGTACCTCCGTCCGTTTGTCGTTCAGCGTAGCCAGCGGCATGATGATATGGTTGTACACCTGGGCCAGGGCGGCTCCATGACCGGAGCGCCAGAGTATGCTCTGACGGTCGGCGGCCAGAATTGCTGCGTAGGTTTCCGGAGCATGTGTCTCCATCCAGGAAAGCAGGGTAGAGCCGAAATTGAAACTGATGCGGGCGTAATTGGAGACGATGCCCCGGATGCGGCCATCGGAATCCAGATCACGGGAAGCGGTGTTGGGGGCGTAGCACTCTGCGGTAATTCTTTCATTCCAATCATGGTACGGATAGGCCGAATCCTGGATTTCCACGGATTCAAGCCAGGGATTCTCGCGGGGTGGCTGGTAAAAATGGCCATGGATACAGAGGAAACGCTCCATTAGAATTGCTCCTTTCGGTAGACGCTGACTCCGAATGGTGCCAGTGTGGGGAATGTTTCGGGACGGTTAGGATCCACCGTACGAAGAGTTTCGGCCATCGGTACCGCTGACGAGGAGAGCAGAACCCGCAGCGTGCCAACCACCAGGGGGGGGAAGCAGATGAGACTGTTGCCGCTGTAGTTGAACAGGCAGATCACCTGACTCGGTCCGGCATTTCGATAGATAACCAGCAGTTGTTTCTCTTCGCAGACAACAATGTGCATCGCCTCTCTGGTGAGCCGGGCGAGGGGGGCACATGCTTTGCGCAGGCGAATCAACTCGCGGTAGAAGGTGTATATCTCCCGGTGGTCGCCCTGATGCCGCTGTTCCTCGTTAACCTTGGCAGAGAGAAAAGTCCCCGCTAACCCGGGATCGGGTGGTTCCCCCTGGTCGGCACCTTCGGAAAACTCATTCCGGCGGCCCTGTCTGATAGATTCCAGCAGTTCCGGGTCACCATGGCTGACAAAATAGGGAAATGGTGCCGCTTCGGCATACTCTTCTCCCATGAAGAGCAGCGGCAGATAGGGGGAAAGGAGCACCGTTGCGGCGGCAAGTTTGAGCTGTGCTGTGGAGAGGTGTGCGCTTGACCGTTCACCGCACCTCCGATTGCCCACCTGATCATGATTTTGGGAAAAGACCACCAGCTGGGTCGGGGGGGCTGCGGCCGAGGAATTGCCATGACGCCGACCTCTGAAGGTCGAATAGCCGCCAGAGAGGACAAATCCGTTCTGAAAGCCTTTGACCAGATGGGAAAACAGCCCGAAATCATTATAATATCCGGTGTGGTCGCCGGTGAGCAGCGTCCGGAGAGCGTGGTGGAAATCGTCATTCCACTGGGCATCCAGACCATAACCTCCGGCGGTGATCGGGGTGATTACCCGCACATCGTTTAAGTCGCTTTCGGCAATAACCTGTACCTGGCGACCGAGCATGGTGCCTGTCTGGTGAACCGCCTCGGCCAGTTCCTGAAGAATATGCAGGGCACTGAAATCGTAAATGCCGTGAATGGCATCAAGGCGCAGGGCATCAATATGGAATTCAGCTATCCAATAGCGGGCGTTGGCGATGAAATAACGGCGTACCTGATCGCTGCCCGAACCGTCAAAATTGACAGCATCTCCCCAGGGGGTGCGGTAGCGGTCGGTAAAGTAAGGGCCAAAAGCGTGGAGATAGTTCCCTTCCGGGCCAAGATGGTTGTAGACCACATCCAGGGTAACGGCAAGACCCCTTGTGTGACAGGCATCCACCAGTCGTTTCAAGCCGTCGGTGCCGCCATAGCTGTGCTGCGGTGCAAAAGGAAAGGTGCCGTCATACCCCCAGTTCCGTTCACCCGGAAACTGAGCCACCGGCATCAGTTCCACCGCCGTGATACCGAGTTCACACAGGTAATCCAGGCGGGAAATGGCTCCGTCAAAGGTACCTTCCGGCGTGAAGGTGCCCACATGCAGTTCGTACAAGATAAATTTTTCAAGTGGCATACCGCGCCACGCACCATCACTCCAGCTAAAGGCTGCCGGATCAACCACCTGGGAAGCACCATGCACACCATCGGGCTGGCTGCGTGAAGCCGGATCCGGTCGTCTGATGGTGCCATCGAGCCAATACCAGTAGCGATCCCCGGCACCCGCAGGCAGTTCCCCCTCGAAATACTCGCCATTTCGTTGCAGTGCTTTTCTCGGTACTCCGGCGGCCACCAGTTCCACTTCGATTGATGTGGCCGAGGGTGCCCATACTCTGAAAGTGGTTGTACCGTTTTGAATATGTGTGCCGATGTGGAGGCAAAAGGGGGGCATGAACAGCTCTCTTTAGGTGCGGTAGGTTTGAACCGTGTGTACCAGAGGTAGCAAGGAATCTGCCAAGTAGCGGGAATACCGGGGGGGTAAATAAAATAATAAAGCAGGCTTGTTAGATGTTTAGCTGGGGAGGGGACTGTAGCATGCCGCCATATCATCCGTACTATATGGTGGAACCGCACCATATGGGCAGGTGGAACGTGCCGCCATACTCCTCTTTTGGCTAAACGGGCACCAAAGGGGCAACAGGGGCATTGTTAAAAATACATGGTAGGCGGGTTGGCATCTATGCAGACACCAGACGAAAGCAATGCCGTCCCTGTAACAAGACCTGCTACGAACGCTTGCCCAACGTAGACGGTAAACGGATGATGACTTCCCGGCTTGTTGAGTGGGCTGGTAAACAGTCCGTTAAGCTTATGATTGGATGTGGTTGAAAGAGCTGTTTCGGTCAAGGCGGCCAGGAACTTGAGGTGAGAACTGGTGACAGTCACCAGTTTCCACCCCTCACTCTTAAGCTGTTTGATTATTTCTCGACGTGTCATATCAGAAACATAACACACCTATACACGCATAAGTAAACGGATTTGTTTGTAAATATAAACGTTTTTCAGTCAGAGGAAGTCATCCCAGATAATCATAGGCAACCGTACCCAGCGGCAGCGTTAAATCTGCCAGGATATGCACCGCAGAGAGAACTTCCAACACCGGCAATTGAGCCACGGGTGCCAGGGCGTGCTGGTGCAATTCGAGGGAACCGGGGCCGCTCCATGCTCCTTTTACGGTAATATCATCTAAACGGTACTGCACCAGCTCACAGATACGTGCAGTGCCGTCAACATGGGGAATTATCTTCAATAAAAAACAGGGAGTTCCCAGTGACTCTTTTACCGCTTCACCATCCATAAGGATATGCTTAAAGCCCATGGTGCCGGTTGCTATCCGAATGTCACCGTAATTGAGGGTGCCGACCAGAGTATCCTTCTGAACGCGCAATTCAGGACTCCCCCATTTCTTCGGGAAACCCCACAGCTCCCGCCCCCCTGCAATGGGTGGATGGTTATGTAAATACATACTATGGGCATAACTGCCGACAACTCCGTTCAGGCTGACCGGTATGACCTGACCGGACTCGCAGTAACTGCCGAAACCGGTGGTGTCCGGCATGTTGATGAACTCAAACTTGACGATCGGCTCGACGAACTGCAGCGGTGCAGGGAGTACCTGACGGAGTAAAAACGGGTCGGTTCGATAGCTGATGATCAGATATTCACGGTTAATAAATCTGTAGGGGCCGGGGGGGAAAGCCGGGCTGGTCAAGGGCATCGCAAAAGCCATACGCCGCACGTCATGTTCATTCATGGGAGGTCTCCGTCATCGAGCCGTTCCACAATCATCGCAATACCCTGCCCGCCGCCGATACAGAGGGCGGCAAGTCCCCGTTTCACACTCCGCGCCTGCATTTCATAGAGCAGGGTGACCAGAATTCTCGCCCCGCTGGCACCGAGCGGGTGCCCGAGTGCAATGGCTCCGCCGTTGACGTTGATTTTAGCCGCCGGAATCTGCAACTCTCTGTTGACACCGATTGCCTGAACCGCAAAGGCTTCATTCAGTTCAAACAGATCAATATCGTCAAGGTGCAGGGCTGCTTTTGCCAGTGCCTCTCTGACCGCCTCTACCGGGCCGAGTCCCATGATTTTTGGGTCACAGCCAACGGAGGCGTAACTGACGATGCGAGCTAAGGGGATCAACCCCTCCCGTTTGGCGCGTTCCTCACCCATGAGGAGTATTCCCGCTGCTCCGTCGTTGAGTCCGGATGAGTTGCCTGCGGTTACGACGCCATTTTTTTGAAAGGCGGGTCTCAACCGTGCCAGACTTTCGAGGTTTGCATCGGGTTTTGGATACTCATCATCTGCAAATGGACGCGGGGTACCACTTCTTTGCGGGACGGAGACCGGTACGATTTCCGCATTAAATCTGCCGATTTGCACTGCTCGTACCGCTTTCTGCTGTGATTCCACCGCGAAGAGATCGGCTTCCCCACGGGAAACATGGTACAGTGCGGCGATATTCTCCGCCGTCACTCCCATGTGAATGTCATTAAAGGCATCGGTCAGACCATCTTTGAGGATTGCATCAACCAGTGTGCCGTTGCCGAGCCGATAGCCATTGCGGGCGTGGTCAAGCAGGTAGGGTGCCTGACTCATGTTCTCCATGCCGCCGGCAACGATGATATCTGCCTCGCCGGCTGCAATGGCAAGTGCTCCCAGGGTGACACTTTTTAAGCCGGAACCACAGAGTTTATTAACCGTATAGGACGGAATAGAGTCGGGAAGACCGGCTCCTACTGCCGCCTGCCGCGCCGGATTCTGACCACAGCCGCTTTGGAATACCTGCCCCAGGATGACTTCATCAACTGCTGCCGCAGCGATACTGCTTCGCTGTAGTAGCGCTGCAATGACGGTTCTGCCGAGTTCAATGGCGGGAACAGTGGAGAGTCCCCCATTAAAACTACCAACTGCCGTGCGTGCGGCAGCAACAATAACTACTTTTCTCATATGAGCTCCCCTGGAGTTGCGATACAATTGGGGCTAACGGTAAAGTCGGCCTCCGTACAGTTGCGAACATCTGCGATGCTTACCCCCGGGCACAGTTCTTCCAGAACCAGGCCGTTGTTAATGCGAAAGAGAGCCATTTCAGTGACAATCGTCTGCACTTTGCCGCTGCAGGTCAGCGGCAGGGTACAGTTGGTGAGGATTTTGGCAGAGCCATCTTTCGTACAATGTTCCATGGCAATAATGACATGTCTGGCGCCGGTAGTAAGATCCATGGCACCCCCCATTCCCGGCACCCTTTTACCCGGCACCATCCAGTTGGCCAGGTTCCCCAGGCTGTCCACCTGTAATGCGCCCAGCACACTGACATCAACGTGACCACCCCGGATAAGTGCGAAGGACATGGCACTGTCGAAAAAGGCCGCGCCTGCGACGATTCCGCATGGTTCTCCCCCCGCATTGACTAGCGAAGGATTCGGTTCGTCGCACAGTGGCCCAAGTCCGAGAAAACCGTTCTCCGACTGAACTATGATGGTAATACCCGATGGAAGAAAATTCGGAATGAGTGTGGGCAGGCCGATGCCCAGATTTACCACATCACCATTTTTAAGTTCACGTGCCACACGGCGGGCAATGATTTCTTTCGCGTTCATATCAATACCCCCCCGAAACGACAATTTTGTCGATCACTACTCCCGGTGTGATAACTGTTTCAGGGTCAATTTCACCACAATCGACTAATTCATCCACTTCTACGATGACAAGGTCTGCGGCAAGTGCCATGAGCGGATTGAAATTACGCCCCGCCTTTTCGTAGACCAGATTACCGGCTCGATCGGCCCGTTTTGCCTTAATGAGTGCTATGTCGGCTCTCAGGGGCAGCTCGACAAGGTACTTGATACTGTTCGCTGTCAGTTTAATTTTCCCCTCTTCCACAAGGGTACCGACTCCGGTCTCCGTGAGCACCCCCCCCAAACCGGCTCCACCGCATCGAATGCGCTCGGCAAGCGTCCCCTGGGGTACAAGGATTACTTCAAGTTCCTTGGCAATCATTTGCCGCCCGGTTTCCGGGTTTGTGCCAATGTGTGACGCAATGAGCCGTGTTACCCGTTTGTTGGCAATAAGCTGCCCAATGCCGCTGTCAGGGAACGCGCTGTCATTGCTGATAAGAGTAAGGTTTTTTGCACCATTACTCATGAGCTCACGTACCAAACCTTCCGGTGAACCAACACCCAGAAAACCACCGCACATGATGGTCATACCGTCCCGGAAGACCGCTTTAACCTCATGTAAACTCATACATTTATTCATAACGTGCTCCTTAGTTGTTTCTCGTACTGTCAAGAACTCGGCAGACGCTGCTCGCGATCATCCATTCCTCATCAGTATGAATAACGCGAACGGTAACCGAGCCGCCCGCCACTGAAATTACTCCTGCATTGCTATCATTTTGGCTTCCGTCGAGCGTGATGCCAAGAAACTCCAACCCGCTACAGATGCGGCTTCTTACCAGAGAAGCGTTTTCGCCAATCCCCCCTGCAAATACTAACGTATCCACCCCCCCCAGAACCGCAGCAAGCGCACCGATCCATTTTTTAATCTGGTAACAGAACAGTGAAACCGCCTCTGCTGCCCGTATATCTTCCCGCTCCTGGCGGAGTAAATCCCGCATATCGGAGCTGATCTCCGATACCCCGAGCAACCCGGATTTGAAATTGACCATATCGCTCACCTGTTTCGCACTCATTTTTTCCGAGCGTGCTAAATACAGGAGCAGCCCCGGATCGAGATCACCGGAGCGTGTCCCCATGGGGACGCCCGAATTTGGTGAAAACCCCATGCTCGTATCGACACTTTTGCCCTGATGCACGGCAGCCAGGCTGGCTCCATTGCCCAGATGGGCCAGAATGACCCGGCCGTGGGCCGCTTCTGTTCCCCCCCGGTTGGTCAGTTCCTCCAGTAGAAATTCATAGGACAGGCCGTGGAAACCATAGCGGCGTACCCCCTGTGCTTCGTAGTGTCGTGGAATCGGTATCAGCTGGGCAATACGTGGCAGGTTATGGTGGAAGGCGGTGTCAAAACAGGCGATCTGGGGTAGTCCGGGAAACCGGTGGTGAAATGCCCGGGCGATGAGGATTTCCTCTGGCAGATGTTCGGGATCAAAGGGGCTGAGGTGGTGTAGATTCTGAATCATCTCTGCGGTGACCCGCTGGGATGTGCTGTAGTTTTTCCCTCCATATACGATGCGGTGACCCACCGCTGCCACCAGTTCATGGAGGCTCTGCTCTACCAGCCAGTCCATCAGCAGTTCAACCGCCACGGTGTGATTCGGTGTGCTCACTGCAGAGGAAACGCTTGCCATACTGCACGAACTTTTCACCCAAAAGGTGGCACCCGGTAGTCCGATCCGTTCAATGCTTCCCTCCATTATTCGTTGAAGAGAGTTGACCGTATCGAACAGTGCAAACCTGATGCTCGATGAACCTCCATTGATTGTCAATATACGCATATGGCTTCGCTTGATCCTTGGATTCTACCCACGTTGGATAGTATGGACAGAAGGGGAGCAAAGAGTGAGCCAGAAAAAAGTGCCGGAGACGGTCTTCCAACTAACTAATATACATAGTGAATAGTGTTGAAAGGTGAGAAAATTGCTATTTGAACTGCCTGAAGAAACCGTCATTTGTGGTGAAACCGCCATATATGGCTCGAATGTCGTTTATTCTCCCGCAGGCGGCCATGGTTCACTCCAATGGTTTGTGCAGTTATCAATTTTTTCTTGCCCTTTCTCCACAAGACGAGCAGCAGGAATGAAACGATACCGACATTAACGGTCAAGATGGTTATTCTCAGCCATGTTGCGTGCCGGACCACTGAGTATATTTCAAAGGGGATGTAGATGCCGCCGCTGAGGGCGGTAAACCACTCGGCCCAGGTTTTTCTCAACCAGAGGCCGATGGCTTCAACCAGGTGTATGGCGGAGTATAGTGCGGCTATCAACGCCAGGCACCACAGTTTTGACGTGTCGAGATGGTCGGTGAGATGCAAGAAAGTCTTTGGATAATGGCTGGAGGGGGTGAGATGGAGGTAGGTAATCACTTGTAACGTGGCGGTGTGAATATCGTTATGGAAACAGGAGAGGAGTGCGCAGCCAACGATCAGAAGGAGGATAAGCAGTCCCTTGGTTCCTTCAAGCAGTGCCACGAAACGCACCCCCTGGCCAGGGGAATGTCTGATGCCCTTGTGTGGCAACCGGCAGTAGTTCAAAAACCGGCGTAAGCCGGTTTTTGAACTGTCATGGGGAAGCTGGCGGTACACAACCTATTTCTTCTTGCTGTACAACTCGGCCTTTATTTCATCAAGTGCGGCAATAATTGGCTGAATCGATGTTTTCAACGTGTCCAAATCCTGAACCGCCTTGGTGGCAACCGGAGTAATCGCCTCGATGCCCTTCGGGGTGAGATCGTTGGAGAGGTATTTCTGGATCTCTTGCAAATTGGTCAGATAGTTGGTGTAGGCACCCTTTACACCGGCACCGGTCTTTGGCACGCGAGCATATATCTCTGCCAGTTTGGCACGTCGCTCTTCGCTCAGTTCACGAATTTCCGGATTGGTGAAGGCATCCCCCTGTTTTTCCCATTCGGTGAAATAGTCATGACTGTGTGACTTCATTTCGTCGAGGCGTTTGACAACTTTCTTCCCCTCATGGTCAAGTTTTGCCAATTGATCAGAATATTTACTAAAGGGTTTCTTGAGATCGGGCTGCTCCGGCTTAATCAGAGCGTCAAGGGATGTGGCCGTGGTGTCACACTGTACCACAAGCTTCCTCAGTTCCGTATCCACATCCTGAATGGATGTAGAAGCTTTTACTGATCGTTGCATGCCGGTTGAGGCACAGCCACCGATCAGGGAAGCCGTGCCGAAGAGGCACATGGTGTAAATGGCAAGCGAGTGAGTTTTCAATTTCATGGTGTTCTCCTTGTGTGCTGCGGATGTGATTCTGGCGATAATTTCGTGACTTCTCAAACAATGATGGCATGGGGGCAGACATGTTTCGCCGATGCCGTTAAAAAACAGGTTACCACTCAACAGTGGCAATCAGTGCCTGGGTGTAATCACTGGCGGCTGAGATCGAATCATTTACTCCGCTGGCAACCACAACCCGGCCAAACACATTGGTGGTGACCGGTGTACCAGGTTGGTTTGTCTTTGCTCCTCCAGTCACTCCGGGGAAGAGGATCGTACGAGCTACATCAGTAAAAAGTCCATACGTTATAACATCAAGTGTTGTCGGACTCTTCATTGCCAGGGGGCCGACGACGCTTGGTGCTATGAAGAGAAATTCGAGGGTACCCTTGGAACATTTGGTGACTATGGTGCCGGTGCCATCATAGTTGCCGTTGATAGTTGGATCTATCGAAGCGAACACAATGTTGGTGGTACTGGTGATAATACATTTGGCACTGACGGTTGCGGTCGCTATCAGTGACCCGGTGGCGTTGGCAGCACCAACCGTCGCACCGGAACCGGTACCGGTTACCGCTGCCAATGACATGGCCGGAACCGCCAAAAGAAGCAACGATAGTACTCTGGTTATCACCTGCTTTTTCATGGTATCTCCCGTTTCTGCTGCTCGTTTAAAAAGCAACTATGGTGCCAACAGGGCGTTGGGTGAAAATAAGGTGTAATGTTCCCTGATAGCAGGGAATTAACGAGATACCTTACTCCCGTCTCTGAGAGGAAGCCCTTACCATACAACGGTTCCACCAGATGCTGAGGCTTATCAACCGGCTTTATGACCGCCCCTGCAACGTTAATTCTCCGTTATTAGCTGATATTCCACCGTTACTGCTCCTGCTGCGTCCGTTGGCAGATAAATTGCTCCGTAAATTGATACAGCACGTATTCGGCTCTCGGGCTCGATACCATCTTTGTTGCGAAGACGTAACCGTCCCCAAGGAGTGGGCCACTCATGTGTAGACAGGGTAACTATCTAATGTTGGGATATCTGGTGCTCCTCATCGCTGTTTTTGTCGCCGGTTGTGGTGTTAGTTCCTCCCCGCCGGATACCACCCATCCGGCGGTGAGTTACACGGTTCCGGTAAGTGGCGATGCCAGGCCAACAGTAGCAAAGAGTGTCCGCAAAGTGGTTTCAGGGGTGCCTCTTAATACCAAAATTTCCGTCATGTTCAGCGATCCGATGGATCCCGAAACGCTCAACGGAAGCACCTTCAGTGTGAAACAGGGAACAGCGGTTGTTTCAGGGAGCGTGAGTTACTCAGGGGTGACGGCGGTCTTTGCCCCGACAAACTATCTGACCGCCTATACGGAATATACCGCCACCATTACCACCGGAGCCAGGGACAGGTCGGGGCATCCCCTGCTGGTTGACTATGTCTGGAGCTTTACCAGCGGTGCGTTACCGGATTCAACACCACCTGCTGTGAGCGATGTCTCCCCTGCGTACAACGCTCTTGCGGTTCCAGTTAATAAAAAAGTTTCAATAAGTTTCAGTGAAATGATGGATCCCGCTACAATTACGACCGCATCTTTTCTATTGAAGGTAACAAGTAACGGCAGCGGTGTATCGGGAATAGTCGCCCCGGTCGGCACTTCGGCAACGTTTACTCCCACAGTGAGCCTCACCGCCAATACGAATTACACCGCAACTATAACCACCGGCGTTAAAGACCTTTCCGGTAATGCCATGGCGGCACTCTTTGTCTATAGTTTTACGACAGGCAGTGCAACTGACACGGTACTTCCCACGGTAAGTTTTACAACGCCGACCAATGGTGCCGCTTTCGTGGCGTGCAATGCAAATATCAATGCCACGTTCAGTGAAGCAATGGATCCATTCACCATCACGGTGGTGAGCTTCAAATTGACGAGTCCAACCCTGATTTCATATGGTGGTATCCCGGTAGCGGGAACCGTCTCTTATCTTGGTGCAACGGCAACCTTCATTCCGGCAAGTCTGCTCACTGCTAACACCACCTATACCGCCACGATTACCGCCAATGCCAGGGATCTTGCCGGCAATGCCGTTGGGGCAGACTATGTGTGGAGTTTTACCACCAACGAGGGGAGTGACGTCACGGCACCCTTAGTGACCGGAACCATCAATAGTAACGGGGCAACAAATGTGGCGGTAAATACAAAAGCTGGTGCCACATTCAGCAAAGCCATGGATCCCTTGTCAATTACCTCCGCAAGTTTTTCAGTGAAGGAAACGGTCTCGGGTTTAGCGGTTCCCGGTACCGTAAGTTACTCCGGGGTCAGTGCCGTATGTACACCATTGACTAATCTTGCGAACGGCAGGGGGTATACCATCACCATCAAGGGGGGGGTGACAGGAGTCAAGGATTTGTCCGGAAATTTAATGGCCGGGGACTATGTGGTAAGCTGGACAACGAGCACACTTTCGGACAAAACCGCACCGCTGGTAACGAGAACCTCCCTCTTGAGCGGAGCCACCAATGTGGCTATCAATACAAAAGTCGGGGTAACCTTCAGTAAGGCACTGGATCCGGTGTCCGTTACCAATGTGAGTATGACCTTAAAGGAAACCACTACCGGCACCCTTATTGCGGGTACGGTAAGTTGCTCCGGGGTCAGTGCAACGTTCATTCCCTCCAAAAATCTCTCTTCCAGAACCCAGTACAGTGCAACCGTAACGGGGGGGGGCGGTGGCATCAGGGATCTCAGCGGTAATCAACTGGTGGCAGACTATAGCTGGAGCTGGGTAACCGGCACCACGGCAGACGCAGTGGCACCGACCATAACCGGTACGGTTAATGCCGACGGTGCCATAAACGTTGCCGTTAATACGAAAGCGGGGGTCACCTTCAGCGAAACGATGGATCCTTTGACGATAACTAATGCAATTTTTACTGTGAAAGAGGCCGTTTCCGGTACCAATGTCCCCGGAATAACCAGTTACTCCGGCTTGAATGCAACATTTACACCATTTAATAATCTTGCAGGTACTACTCGTTACATCGCCACAATTAAGGGGGGGGGCAGCGGAGCCACCGATCTTACCGGTAACCCTTTGGTGAGTGACTTCGTCTGGAGCTGGACCACGACCGGGACAGCAGATTTCATTGCCCCTGCCGTAACGCTGGTAACTCCGGCAAATATGTCCAGCAAGGTAGCCACCACAACTCTTGTTACTGTGACGTTCAGTAAAGCCATGGATCCCTTAACCATAAACACGGCAACCTGTAAGGTGAGCGGTGTCGCTGGCCTGGTCACCTATGATGCCATAAACAAAATTGCCACCTTTACTCCCTCGGCAAGCTTGGCAAACAGCACGACATACACGGCCACAATGACGACTGAGGCCACGGACCTTGCGGGGAATGCCCTGCCGATCACCTATGTATGGAACTTTACGACTGCAGATCCACCGCCGCTCATTCCCCTCGGAACTGCAAGCACCTTTGGGGTCATGGCCAGGTCGGCGATTGCGAGTGGTGCCCTTTCCATGGTCAACGGTGATGTGGCACTGAGTCCCGGTACCGCCTGTGGTCTGGTGGCGGGGCAGGTGAGCGGGACAATCCATATCAACGACGCTGCGACGGCACGGGCGGCAACGGATCTCTTGGCAGCATACACCGTTGCCAAAGCTCTGCCAGCCGGTATGGTGCTCGTTGCCGGAACGGATTTGGGGGGCTTAGTTAACGGAGGGGTCGCCGGCGTCCTGCCTCCCGGAACCTATACGTCGGGTAGTACGATGCTGGTTACAACACCGGTGACGCTCGACGCGCAGGGGAACAGTAATGCGTCCTGGGTTTTTCAGGTTGGGTCCTCATTTACGACCGCGAGTAACGTATTACTGGTAAACGGCGCTCAGGCAAAGAATGTCTATTGGGTTGCCACCGCAAGTGCCACAATTGGAGCCGGAACCATTTTTAACGGCACGATAATTGCCGGTGTCAGTGCCACCGGTCAGGCCGGAGCGGTGATTAACGGCAGAGTATTATCAGGAGCAACCACCGCAGGTGCAACGGTTTTGGACAATGTGACGGTCAACGTGCCGGGACTTTAAGGTTGTAAATCTGAAATGCATTCTGAAACGGAGTTGCCTTGTAGAGACGCAAGATGTTGCGTCTCTACGGTTTCGTGCGTGGCGCCTCAATACAGGATGGTCACGACCAACTGCTCGTCGTAACTGCCGGGAGTTACATTTTGTTGGGGCTCAATACGGCCATACATGACAAGGGGGGGGGTGTTGGTGCGTTTCACATTGGGCACTGTGATTGTTGTCGTGCCGTGGCTGCCATCGCCCCAAATCTGGGCTAACGCAGCCGAGGTGTAGATGTTGTAATTGAGTACGTCGTTTCCGGCAAGCAACTGCAACTGGCGCGGATAGTATGATTGTGAGATAAAACTCTGCCCAATGGCTACCCTCACCGTCGTGGAGCTGGTACAGGACAGGGTGATGGTGCCGCTTCCCGTGGTTGGTGCCGGGGAAAGGAAATCATAACTGCCAAAATTGATCGAGGTACTTCCGGCACTGCATCCGGCAGCGGCACTGGATATTTCAAGCACTACTGCACACAATGCTGCCGCCAGTGAGACATACCATGAGGCTCTTCTCTGCTTTATTATCTTCATCGGTTTACTCCTCTTCTGTGAGATCCGGGTTGTCCGGAACGACGATTTTTCCTAATGAAACAACTGTCTCCATGGCAAGGGGGATTTCTATCTCTACCGTGCGTGACACCCCTTCTGCTTCTACGGTGGCAGTATAGTGCCCCGGTATGACTGACAGCTGGAAGGGTGACGGGTCGCCGCAGTGTTCAACTTGGTTACCTGTGGTGTGGAGACGTTCCGTCATGTTCTCGAAGTAAAACTCTCCCCCACTCAGGGACACAAAGGAAAACTCTTTGCCCATACCACGGAGCGTTACCCGGGCGAACTCCAGAGGGGTTCTGTCTGCGGCCGATAAACTTCCCGTATAGCCCCGTATCTGCGCAACGGGAAAATAAATGCATTCACCACCGAAAAGACCGGGGGTAACCAGCGTTGTATAACGTTTAATCAGGTAGTTGGGGGGGATGTCCTGGTCGTTAAAAGAAATTTTATTCTCCTGATATGGCTGGAGTGTGGGGATATATGCCATACCCTGACCATTGGTTCGGGCGAACTCCTGATTGTTCAGCAGCACAGCGGTATTTGCCAGACCTTCGATGTGTACCAGTGCAAAACTGCTACTCACCGGCCTGCTAAAGCCAATTTTACCACCGGCAGCGATAATCGCACCAGCTGCCGAAACCTGGTAATTACCATCCATCCGACCGGTATGATCATCGAATTGTTCCCGGAGATCGGCACTGTAACTGCCGTAGGGGCCCTGCAACTGGAGCAGGGGATTGATGCGTACCATTGACTGACTTGGTGTCTGCTCATGGGTGAGTGTGCCCATATAGCCAACGCCGTTACCTGTCGGGAGACTTTTCTGCAGGGAAAGTGACTCGCTGTTGGATCCCGAGGCGGTTTGTACCAGGGCGGAAGCGGTCATGTCCTTTGTGGGAAAGATAGTCAAACCGCTAAAAGCAAGGATTTCATTGGAACTTCCCCAGGTGCTGCTCAGGGTGGCAGAAAACTGGATTTTCTTTGTCAACGATCGTGTGTAGGCCGTTGCCAGCGAACGCCGCAGCTGTCCGGCGTAGGTTTCGGTATAGGCACCGTTCAGGCTGATGGTGCCCACCGACGGGGTGCCCATGCTGATGCCCATGCCGGTATCCAGGCGTACCGTATCTGTCAGGAGCTGGCTCTCCAGTGTGCGGTAGTTACTGCTCGTATATGCAAATCTTGCTTGATAATTGATGCGGTGTGACTGGAATTGGTAGCTGATTCCCCCCGTCGCTCCCGCTGTTCGGGATTGCCCATTGCTCACTCCGAATAACCCCGTGATTACTCCGCTGTCGACCAGTCCAATGACAACCCGGGGAACCAGATTAACCAGGCCGTTGCCGGCTTCTCCTCCGGCACCCGCCGTAAAGGTATCGTTTATACCGAAGGAGTGTCTGGCGAGAAAAACCGGTGCCCCATACTTGTTACTCGTGCTGCCAAAAGCTTCGCGCATAAAACCACCATTATAGGAAAAATCGTGAAACCCCGCTTTCAGGAGGCGATCTGATAGATAAAAATGGCTTCCGGTACGGCTTTCGTTACCGAACGAGTCGCGCATGACAATCTCCACATTGTTGATGCCATTGATGACCGGAAGATTCTGAAAACGATAGTTACCGGGCGTAAGCCGCTCACGGCGCACCAGAATGCCGTTTACAAAAATATCCGCCTCGGAGGGGAGTGTGGCTACTGCACCAAAGGTTCCCAAGGGGTAGGTCGTCAGGTTGGGGATAAGTGAGTAAGCGGTGGCAAAGCTCACCCCTCCCATACTGAGAGGCCCTGACGGTTCTCCTGCCGAGGCGATGAAATCACCGGCTACCCAGCGGGAGTAGGTTGCCGGACGATCCCAGGTAAGGGAGGTCGAGAGGCGCACCGGTTGCTCTGAACCCTGATAATGCTGGTAATAGCCATCACTCAAAAGGAGCAGATTGCCCTGTCTGACGCCCCCCTGGGTCGTAACACTCCACACGTTGACATCGGTATCGTTGCCAGCACCATGATCGAGACGGTAGTTAATAAAGGAACTGATTGTTGTTGACGGACTATAGGGGGAAGGGGAGGGGGAAAAGTTACGGAGTACCTGTGGCAGATCAAGCCACTCCGCTCCGGCACGTAAATCCAGGCTTAATACACTTTCATCCAGCTGCGCTGTTACTCCCGTTAAGGAGGTAAGTGCGATGTACGGTTCATTGTCAACGATGGTTACCGGTACTGTGGAAACTTTGAAGCCTATGTGCTGTAAATCGTCACGTTTGATCAACAGAATTCCCGAACTGTTACGCTTTATGAACAGTTCCCCGTGGGAGATGGTGTTGAGGGAGACGGTCAAAATGACCGTCTCCTCTGCCTGTGCAGCCGTCGGAATGAAGCCGCTGATCAAGCCTGTAATTGCCATGAAACAGCCAATCAGACGGGAGACACAGAGCATGCGACATAACGTATCACTTGCCTTCACAGGCCTCGGAAGAGACTTTCAGCGTTTTTTGCTGAACCTTGCCCCCGTTCCTTGTTGTCACTGAAATGGTGGATAGTCTACTGCAACTTTCAGCAGGAAATGCTACGTCGAAGGTGCGTGAGCCCCCGGCAAGCAGGTAGAAGCCCCCCACACCTTTGGTAAACAGCTCGGTACCTGCCGCATCCGTTCCCTTGATGGTGATCTCCTCTGTGGTAACAAAGGAGTTCCCTTCGTTTGTAAAGGTATGATGCACAGCTCCTTTTGCTACGTGCAGATCATCGACCTTGACAACCGCTTCGGGCTTGAGTGGCTGCGCAAAAACCGGTATTCCCAGACGCATGACAACACGGGTACTTGCCCCCTTCGGTGTTTCCTCATCCTTTATCGGTTGTTCCTGCAAATATATGCGGAAAGCCTGTTCTGTCTGCTCTGAAGGGGCGGATAAGCCAACGCGAACGGAGCGTTCTTCACCTGCAGCAAGGGTGAGTGCGCGCGGAAAGATAATCAGGTCTTCACTTTCCACATACGTATCGGTGCCTGAATGTGGCTGGGTCCAGCGGTAGGACTTAACCAGCAGCGTTAAAGGCCGGTCAGACTCATTTTTTACTACGAGTCGTTCCGTACGGTGCTGAACGTCGAGAATGACGCGCACCGGTTCCACCGAAAAGCTCGAAGCCCACACGACGGGTGGGGCATGTACAGCGGTTAAAATTGTTCCAATCAATAACAGTCGGGACAGAGTACTCATGGTGTTCTCCTTTTTATATTCCCCTTGGGAAAAACGGGAATGTTTTCAGTTGTATTTTTGAGGTGGCTTTATGGGAGAGGCAATGTTTGTGCCAAGGCGCAGGAACCGTTTAAGATGAGGTAACATTCTGATTCTACAGTAACAGCTTAATTACGTCGCCTGTTTCAGCAGTAAAAACGAGGGGCGTCCTCCGCAACGTTTGGCATAACTGTCATATGTGAAAGTTATATGTGGGCTTCAGTCCGGGGCAGCACTTGGAGAAAGCCCGTCACATGGTACGGTTTGCGTTACACCTGACGGATTCAGAGGTTCCTTCTCCTCACGCTCACGAGTAATTTTGGTGCTTTTCTTAACAGATACCGGTTGTTGCAAAGCATCTATTTACCCTCGAGTTACTGGCACGCTCGTTGCGTTTACGTTCAATTCAGAAGGCACGCCCGGAATGGGAGCGGCTTTTATTCTCTGTAGGAAACGGGTGAAGCTGTGACTGAAGAGCAGAAGATGAATACGGTTATGGTCGTTGACGATACCCCGGAAAACGTTTCCTTACTTGTTGCCCTTCTCTCCTCTGCATATACAATAGTTACAGCGGCAAATGGTAATGCGGCACTCAAGCTGATCCGGGAAAATCCTCCTGATCTCATTTTGTTAGATGTGATGATGCCGGAGATGGATGGTTTTGAAGTTTGCAGGATCCTCAAGGCGGATGAGGTGACAAAAGGTATTCCGGTGATTTTTGTCACTGCCCTCAGTGACGTCGGCAATGAGTTGGATGGTTTTAATGCCGGTGGGGTTGACTACATTACGAAACCATTTGTCAATGTTGTGGTTCGCAGCCGTGTGAAAGCGTACCTCGCTTTAAGTGAGGCTCAGAAATATATGGAGGACTGGAATGGCAGTCTCCGGAAAAGACTCTTGCAGAGTGTAAAAATTATACGTTTGGAGGGTGAGGAACATAAAATCGCCGCTGAGATGAATTCGGATTCATATAGAAATCTTCAGAATGTGAAGATCCTTTCTGCCCTGTTTAAAACAATGAATAACCACTTTGGTACTTACTCTCAGGCGGTGTGTGATCTGGCCGGCGAGGCGGCGAGAAATATGAAGCTCTCTCGCAATGAAGTGGCTGAGATCAAGTTGGCTGCCCTGCTGCATGATACGGGCCTCCTGGTTTCGGGGCGGGCTTCACCGGAGAAAAACGTCTCCGAGATGTCTGCCAACGAGCTGAAAGAATATAACGAACATCCCGAACGTGGACAGGAACTGGTTGCCGCGTGCGATACCCTGCATACGGTGGGTCTTATGGTGAGGAACCATCATGAAAACTACGATGGGAATGGCTTTCCCGATGGCCTGAGTAGGGATGAAATTCCTCTGGGTGCCCGCCTTCTGGCCATAGCAGATTCCATCGTAAGTGCCGCCGATTCTGTCTCTGAAGAGCGTGACGAATATGCCCTTACGGCATTACGTAGCCAGGCGGGAACACGTCTTGACCCACGGCTGATTGCCTATTTTACGACCATTATCCACTCACGATATTTTAAAACAAATAAGGGCAAATCATCCGGTGAGGTTGAGGTTAGTTCAAGCGAGTTGATTTCCGGCATGCGCTTGTCGCGGGATATTTCAAGTCCTACGGGAGTTTTGTTGCTTCAAAAAGGTGATACCCTTGACTCTGCCCGAATTACCCTCATTCGTCGCCTTCGACAGGGTAAAAAACAGCTGGATAATGGTGTCTGGATGTACATAGATAACGATGTCACTACTAAATTTTAATCAATCGACCAGATTCTTATCCGAGGAGTTACCTGCCATGCCTGCGACCATCGTCACCACAACTGTTGAATGCAACGGTGCCATGCCACGGATTCTTTGTGTGGATGATGAACCGCTTAATCTTATTCTCCTGGAATCAATTCTCAGCCCCTGCGGATATGAAGTGGTGCTGGCACATAATGGCTCTGAGGCGTTGGCAATAATCCTGAAAGAGCGGATAGATATCTGTCTTTTGGATGTCATGATGCCCGGATTGAATGGTTTTGAGGTGTGCCGTCTCATTAAGTCTAATGAAACCTGCAATATCCCGGTCATCATGATCACCGCACACAGCGGACGGGAAAAGCGTATCGAAGGCACAGAGGCCGGGGCGGAGGATTTTATCAGCAAGCCGTTCGATACCGATGAGGTACTGGCGCGAATTAAAATGCTTTTGTGTAACAAATCCAAAAACGATAGACGCATTCAGGCGGCCGATATAACGAAACGTCATTTTTTGAGTACCATGAGCCATGAATTGCGCACTCCAATGAATGGTGTACTTGGCATGACCCAGCTTTTGGAACTGACCGATCTCCCGAAGGAGCAGCGGGGATATATCGTTGATCTCAAAAAGTCAGGTAAAAATATGATGTCACTGGTTAATGGTATGTTAGATTTTACCCATATTGAGTCAGGACAAACGGCACTGAATATGGCTGAATTTAACCTCAGGCAGTGCATCAGTGATACGGTCGGTACACTCAAAAACAGTGCCCATGAAAAGGGGCTCTTGCTTGATGTTACTTTTATCGGCGACATCCCCGACCTTTTACGGGGTGATGCGGTACAACTCCAGCATATTGTCCATAATCTCTTGGAGAATGCGATCAAATTTACTGAATGCGGCGGTGTCACCATTGCGGTGAAGCTCTGTGAAAGTGATGGTGCGCGTACCAGATATATCCAGATTGCCGTGCGCGACAGCGGAATCGGGATCTCCCCGGAGGCACTGGCCATGATCTTTCTGCCGTTCACTCAAGAGGATGGTTCCACAACACGTGTACACGGAGGAACAGGCCTTGGCCTGGCCCTGAGCCAACGGCTGGCGGAACTCATGGATGGCACTCTCTCCGTGGAAAGTACGAAAAACCGTGGCAGTTGTTTTACGCTGACGCTTCCGTTTGCGGGGCAGACTCCATGAAGATAACGGTAGATAATAAAACTTATTTGAAGAGCCTTGCCGTCTTGTATGTGGAGGATGATGAGGATTCCTTACATCAGTTAACTCAGTTGTTATCCCGGTATTGCGGAACATTGCTGATAGCCCGAAATGGGGCGGAAGGGTTGGCGGTCTATCGAACCCGGCTGCCGGATATTGTCATAACCGACATACATATGCCGATTATGGACGGCCTGACCATGGCACAGAACATCCGTGACCTTGACAGTGCTGTGCCGATTGTTGTTATGACGGCTTTTGGACACGCCGATTATCTGAAACGGGCCATTGATGTCGGCATTAATAAATACGTCACCAAGCCGATTAATATCAAGCAGCTGTCCAATATTTTACTTGAGTGCGCCCATAATTTGAGAGTAGAGCGGCAATTGCGCGAGAGTGAAGAGCGTTTCAGGCAGTTTTTTGATTATTCACCGGACGCCTATTTGCTGCTCTGTGACGGTCTCTTTATTGACTGCAACAAGGCGGCAGAGCTCTTGCTTCGGTGCGATCGGCTGCACATATGTGGTCAAAAACCAGAAGCCTTTTATCCCGAATATCAGCCGGATGGCAGGCTCTCCTCGGTGGCTCTTGGGGAAAAAGTCGCCCGGGCAATGCTCTCCGGAAGAAGTAGTGAAGAGTGGTTGCACCAACGGCCGGATGGCAGTCTGTTTTGGACAGAAAGTTCGTTGAGCGTAATTACATTGCAGGGACAACAGGTGGTGATCTGCAGTTGGCGGGAAATGACGATCCGTAAACGCCTAGAATCAAAGATCAAGACCATAACCGACTCTACGTCAGATGCCATCATTATGATTGACTGCAAGGGGTTGGTAACTTTTTGGAACCCTGCTGCGGAGCGTATGTTTGGTTACCGTGTCGATGAAGTAATTGACAAGAGCTTTCATACTCTGATGGTGCCCGAACGATATCTCGATGAACATGCTGTCGCGTTTGCCCGGTTCATGCGTACGGGGGAGGGGAACGCCGTTAACCGAACCGTAGAACTGAGTGCCCTGAAAAAAAACGGTCAGGAAATCGCGGTGGAATTGTCACTGTCGGCACTGCTCCTTGAGCAGGAATGGCACGCAATTGGCATTGTCCGGGATATCAGTGAACGTAAACTGGCTGAGCAACATCTCCAGTCAATTTCAAGGGAGCTCTCAGACGAGCTGAACAACACCCAGATACTAAATACGAAACTTGTTGAGAGCAATCGGCGTCTGGCGGAGGTCTCACACATCAAGGCGGATTTTATTGCCAATATGAGCCACGAACTCCGTACACCGCTCAATGCGGTAATCGGTTTTTCTGATGTACTGCAACGTCAGCATTTTGGGGTACTCAATCAAAAACAGCATGAATATATTTCATATATTCTTTCTAATGGTAAACAGCTCCTTACGCTGATTAATGGCGTTCTCGACCTCTCGCAGGTTGAGTCAGGCACCATGAAGCTACTCCTCGTTACCTATCCACTCTCAGAAATACTCAAGGAAGCGGTACGAGCACTCAAGGGGCTTGCCCTCAAAGGTGGTATAGATCTTCAACTGTCACCCACTCCGATGGCTGGAGTCACCATCTTGGTTGATCGTACCAAGCTGAAGCAGATTCTCGCTAACCTGATATCCAACGCGGTCAAGTTCACCTCGCCGGGCGGAAAAGTTTGTGTGAGCAGCCGCATGAGGAGTGACGAGGGGGGACGAGGCGGAAGCAAGGATGCTATACCTGACCAGTCACCTTCCCCCCACGGCTTTATTGAGATTTCTGTTACGGACAGCGGCATTGGCATCAAGGCTGATGATATTCCGAAGCTTTTTCATGCTTTTACGCAGCTTGAATCGGCAACGAGCAAAACATACCGTGGCACCGGCCTCGGCCTGGCTCTGACAAAACAGTTGGTGGAACTGCACGGGGGGAGACTCTGGTTGGAAAGTGAGCTCGGAAGGGGAACCAGTTTCCGGTTCACCCTACCGCTCCCGGAGCCTGTGGAGAGTGATGTTACCGATGCAAATCGTCCATAAAGCGCTCTTCGTTTTTTGCAAGGGCACCTACAAACACATCGTCCGCTTCCCGCTCAATTAAATTCTCCAATAGATGGGTAAATTCCGACTTGGTTTTCGACCTTTTATTCAATTCAAAAATGATGGATCCGACAAAAATTCCGGCAACAAAGATAAAAAGAAATTTGCTCATAAAGGCTCCTCTTGCGGACCCAACTATCAAGGGATGGTTGGAAACGGACGTGCGAAATAACTACGTGATGAGGTAAACAGAGCAAAGAGTGAGCCACCACAGAGAAATAATTTCATAACGTATTATCAACTATTTATGGGGAATAACGAGAGATTGTGGTGAGAAAGTTGTGCGCTTCCTACTGTATGTAACAGTTATGTACACGTATGACGGATTCTCTTGTGCGCTTCCCCGCCAAAGATCACCACCCCGCCCCTGCGGGGCACCCCTCCGGTGGAGGGGAATTTTTATATTTTTTTCTCCGCCAGCGGTGGAGGGGAATTTTTTTTATTTTATTACCCTCCCGTGAAGGAGTGGCCGGCGTTTTTATTCCGCTCCAGTGAATGAAAGGCCAGCGTTTTTATTCCCCTCCCTCGGAGGGGTGGCAGGCGCAGCCTGACGGGGTGGTGGTTTTTTCCTCACTCATTGAAGCTCACTTCCAGCTGCCCGCAGCGGTAACGTAATTTGTTGCTTTCTACATACCCATGACCGTCATATATGGCACCTTTGCATTAATTTTTGCAGTATGTGATGGAAGCCACCGGTAGTCTCTCCCCATCTCTCACGCCGTTTACCTCCATTCTAACAGGCTGTTACACCGAAGATCCCCCTTGGCACGTATGTTGCGGAATGTCCTCTGACGAATCAGTAAAACAGAGAGGTACTCCCATGCCATTGGTACTCACGCAACTGAGTGATGATATCGGTACAATTATTATGAACAACTCCGAGCACCTTAATATGCTGAACAGCGCGATGGTTGATGACATGCTGGCGGCGTTCGCATTGTTGGAAAACGGGGGAGCACGGGTAATTATAATCCGTGCCACTGCTGGAGCAAAAGTGTGGTCCGCCGGCCACGATATTAATGAACTCCCCCTGGCCGGCCGTGATCCCCTGCCATACGATGATCCGCTGGTGACCATTCTTCGCACGATTCAGGCGTCAGTACTGCCGGTGATTGCCATGATAGAGGGTTCCGTATGGGGGGGTGCCTGTGATCTGGCGTTGTCGTGTGATATTCTGATCGGTTCGCCGCACGCTTCTTTGACCATGACTCCTGCGAAAATAAGTGTGCCGTATAACGCCACAGGAATACTGCATTTCATCGGTATTATGGGGGTTAATATTGCGAAGGAGATGTTCTTTTCGGCGCAGCCGCTCACGGCAGAGCGGGCACAAAAACTCGGCATACTGAATCATCTGGTACCGTTGGAGGAACTGGAAACGTTTACGTGGCACCTGGCCGGTTCCATAGCCGGTAACAGTCCCCTGAGCATCAGAGTTATCAAAGAGCAGATTCGTCTGCTTGCCAATGCCCACCCCTTAAGTCCGCAAACCTTTGAACGTGTTCAGGGATTGCGGCGACTGGTGTATCACAGCGATGATTACGCCGAAGGGATTCGGGCTTTTCAAGAGAAACGCCCCCCGGTTTTTAATGGTTCGTAGGGAGTACGCTGCTTGTTTCCAATGTGAAGTAGAGGGTAAAGGAGAAATCATGAAGGCTCAGGAAGTGAATAACGATCAGGTTTTTTTTGCCACGGTTAATGAAGCGGTTAACGCTGCCACCCGCTCACAGGCCGTTTTTCAAGGGCTCAGTCTTGAGGTGCGCCGGGCCGTTATCACGGCACTGCGCAGTGAGGCGCTGGTCCACGCCGAACGCTGGGCGCGGATGGCCGTGGCGGAAACGTCACTTGGCAGAGTCGCTGACAAAACCGCAAAAAATATTCTTTGTGCCACCCGGACACCGGGGGTTGAGGATCTGCGAACCCATGCCTATACGGGGGATAAGGGGCTCACCCTTGTCGAGTACGCACCGTTTGGTGTGGTGGCCGCAGTTACCCCTTCAAACAACCCGGCGGCAACCGTGATCTCCAATGCCATAGCCATACTTGCCGCCGGAAATGCGGTGGTGTTTGCTCCCCATCCGGCCGCTGCTCAAGTGAGCCGGGATACGATGGCAATTCTGGCTGCCGCTGCCGTGTCCGCCGGAGCCCCTCCCGGTTTGATCACCACCGTATTGCCCGCCTCGGAGGAGAACAGCCGGGCTCTGTTAGCCCACCCCGGAGTTCAACTTAATCTGGTAACCGGTGGGCCGGCAATCGTTACCGTGGCAATGAAAATAGGTAAAAGCTGTAAAACCATTGCGGCCGGCCCTGGCAACCCGCCGGTGGTGGTTGATGAAACCGCCATATTTCCGGCCTGTGTGCACGACATCATCTTTGGAGCCAGCTTTGACAATAACCTGCTCTGTATTGCGGAGAAGGAGATAATCGTTGTTGAAGCGGCCAGGGAACGGTTTTTGGCAGGTATGCGTAGTGACCCGCGTGCCTTTGAGTTGTCGCCGTCTCAGATGGAGGCGTTGACCGCTCTCGTAATACTCCAAGGGGCCGCTGGAGCAGAGCCAACGATGAATCGTCATTTTGTCGGTCGCGATGCGGCATGTCTTGCCAAAGGAATTGGCCTCGATATTCCCTCCGCTATCCGTCTGCTCTGGGGCGTGGTGCCCAATGACCATCCGCTCATTTTCAGAGAACAGCTGATGCCACTGCTGCCGGTCACCATTACGTCAGATGTGGAGTCGGCCATTGAACTGGCCTGGCGGGCAGAGGGGGGCAACCATCATTCCGCCGCAATGTACTCTACAGACATCAGAAATCTTACCCACATGGGGCGACGCATGCAATGTTCTATTTATGTCAATAACGCCTCAACCCTCTATGGGCTTGGCATGGGTGAAGGGTATGCCTCGATGTCAATCGGCACGCCAACCGGTGATGGCATCACGAAACCATCGCATTTTGTCAGGCCGTTGCAGTGCAGCGTGGTCGGCTATTTCAGTATGGCGTAATGAACAAAACGGGACAGATGACTCATGAACTACCACACCATACTTACCGTTGTAAATGAACACACCACCTCCATTGTGATGGCTCGCTATGCCATGGCACTGGCATTGGCAGGTAACGCTCAGCTTATTCTTTATACTGCCCATGGTGGCGGTGTTAATGACGTTCTGCTCCGCCGGGGTAATCACCATAGGGAATATCTGAATACGCTTGCAACCGGTCTCGGCATTTCTGTAACCCAGATTGTTACCACCGGTCGTCTGCACACTCAGTTGCCCAAGCTGGTGCTGGAACAGCATGTTGATGCTGTCTTTTATCATATGGCACCGGGTGAGCAGTACGGAAATAACCTGCCACGGGAAACCGTGTATTATCTGTTGCGGGGGGTACGCTGTGACCTGGTGGTCATGCGGGTCACCGATATGGGTGACCCGCATCCCGGTCATATCCTGGTGCCGCTTGGGAACAGGGGCAATAGTTCGAAGTACCATCTGTTATTTGTCTCAGGGTTGGCGAGGGCGTTCGCTGCGGAGGTCATACTCTTTCATGTCGCCACACGGCAACGTGATAGGGAAATACCAAAGTGTGTCACTCTCTTCAAGGAACAGCTGGCACAGAGTGCTGTAACCGTGCAGGAACGCCGTGGTGCGGGACGCATTGGTGAGGAGATCGGCATTGAAGCGGTTACTCGCCACCACGATTTAATTGTGCTGGGAGCCAGTAATCGCGGTCTGTTTCGGAAACTGTTTTTTGGTAATCCTGCCGGTATGATTATGGGTAATCCCCCCTGTAACAGCATGCTGTTTCGGCCTCGCCTCGTACTGGTATGAATATTCAATCACTCACCCATGATGAGGTGTATGCCACGTTGTTGAGTACCCCCGAAGGGCTTCTGGCTGTGGAGGCACTTCGCCGTCGTGGTGAATACGGTACCAATGAGATTCATGAGGAACGGGGCCGGCCAATGATTATGCGCCTGCTCTCCCAGTTCACCCATTTCCTCGCTCTTCTGCTCTGGTTTGCCGCAGTCCTCTGCTTTCTCTCCGAATACCTCCACCCGGGAGAAGGTCTGCTCCGGCTTGGCTGCGCCATTCTGGCGGTCATTGGTATTAATGCTCTGTTTACCTTTGTTCAGGAGTACCGCACCGAAAAGGCGGTACAAGAGTTGCGTAAAATGCTCCCCTTTCGGGTTGCCCTGATCAGGGGGGGGGCAGAGATTGACAGTGCGGCCGAGGAGATAGTGCCGGGAGATGTGGTGCTCCTTCGGGAAGGCGATAAGGTGCCCGCCGATGCACGGATTGTGGAATCAAGCAAGCTCACCGTCAATAATTCGCTCCTGACCGGTGAATCCGATTCCCGGTTGCTTATTGATACCCCCTGCGAGGGGGAGTTGATAGATAGCAGTAACCTGGTCTTTGCCGGTACGTTCGTGGTGAGTGGTAGCGGTAAGGCGGTTGTCTATGCCACAGGCATGGCGACTGAATTTGGCAAGATCGCCCGGATAACCGGTAACGTGGTGGAAGAGGTGAGTCCGCTCCATAGAGAAATTACCAGGGTAAGTCGCATTGTTGCCCTCATTGCCGTCGCGTGCGGCGGCAGCTTCTTTATTATCGGCGGTTTGGTCGGCAGAAGCTTCTGGGATAATTTTCTCTTTGCCATAGGGGTGATTATTGCCACGGTGCCGGAGGGGCTCCTGCCGACCGTTACGCTGTCACTTGCCATGGGCAGCAAGCGGATGGCAAAGCGCAACGCCCTGGTGAAAAGCCTCAACGCCGTAGAAGTACTTGGTTCAATTGATCTGATCTGCACCGATAAGACCGGCACCCTTACCCAGAATATCATGTCCGTACAGAAGGTCTGGAGCCCGGCCGAACCGACCATGGCCTGTGTGGTGGCCCGGCTCTGTAATACTGTTACCGAGACCACGCAAGGGGGACTGAAAGGGGATTCAACGGAAACGGCACTCTATGGTTACGCCGTCACTCAAGGGGCGGTGACTGGCGAACGGCTCGGTGAAAATCCGTTTGACAGCGAACGCAAACGGATGTCCACCATCCATCGGGTAGACGGTACGGTGTATCAACTGGTCAAAGGGGCGGGGGAGGGGATACTGCCGCTCTGTACGTCTCTCTCCGGGAAAGGTGGAGCCATCATACCACTGGACGACACTCATACCAGGGATCTGCAACAGCGACTCAAGGATTTGGCTTCGGAGGGGCTGCGGGTGATCACCCTGGCCTATCGAAAACTGGCTGCCGCTCCCGGTGGTGAGGTCCCGGAGGAACAGCTCACGTTTGCCGGTTTTATGGGGCTCCTTGACCCGCCACGCCCCGGTGTTCAGGAGGCTCTGAGTAGCTGTCATACTGCCGGTATCAGAGTTATTATGATTACTGGTGATGCCGGCCCAACGGCTGCGGCTATCGCACGTAACATCGGCCTGATTACCGGCGAACCGGTGGTTATTGAAGGGCGGGAATGCACCGGTATGACTGATGAACAGTTGCGCGAAGAGCTGAAAAAAGCAAACCTGATCTTTGCGCGTATGTCGCCACAGAACAAGATGCAGGTTGTCAGTTCACTTATTGAGGGGGGGCACCGCGTTGCGGTGACCGGAGATGGGGTGAACGACGCACCGGCATTGAAAAAAGCCCATGTGGGTATTGCAATGGGGTTGTCGGGGACCAGTGTTGCCCGTGAAGCCGCTGATATCGTGCTGTTGGATGATAATTTTGCCTCCATCGTCCATGCCATTGAAGAGGGGAGGGGGGTATTCGAGAATATCCGTAATTTTATCACCTATATCTTTGCGTCAAATGTTGCCGAGTTGGTTCCGTACATCGCCTATATCCTGCTTGGCATTCCACTGCCGCTGGTGATCATGCAGATTTTGGCAGTGGATCTCGGTACGGATATGCTGCCTGCCCTGGCACTTGGTTCTGAGAAGCCGGCAGCAGACATCATGACCCGTCCACCCCGACCGCCGGGAGAACATCTGCTGAGTAAAGCCGTGCTGCTCCGCTCGTTCTTGTTTTTGGGGATGTGGGAAGCGGTGGCTGGCATGGCGGCATATTTTTATGTGATGTACTCGGGTGGCTGGCAGTGGGGACAAGTGCTGGCACCGACGTCACGGCTCTATCTGGAAGCGACAACAGCCTGTTTTGCCGGTATTATTGCCACACAGATCGCCAACGTGCTTGCCTGTCGCTCCGCCACCATTTCTATCTTCAAGCTCGGTTTCTTTTCCAATCGCCTGGTGGTGGCAGGTATTGTCACCGAACTGCTGCTGGCGGTATGTATCATGTTCACTTCGCGTGGTAATTCATTGTTTTCTTCGGCACCAATTGGTTTCAACGTCGTGCTGCTATTGATCCCCTTTGCCTGCATGCTCCTTGTTATTGATGAAACGCGAAAATATGTGCTGAGCAAATGACGTAATGACCATGCTGTTACGCAAGGGGGTATCTGTTGAAAACACTCATCGTAGACGACGACATCATCAGTAGTAAATTAATGCAGGCAATGCTTGGAACCTTTGGAGAGTGCCGGTCTGTTTTCGACGGAGGGGGGGCGGTTGCCGTATTTCAGTCGGAACTGGATAAGGGCGAGCCGTTTGACCTTGTCTGTCTTGATATAATGATGCCCGGTATGAGCGGACAGGAAGTATTAACAGCAATTCGTGGCATTGAAAAAAAACGTACCGATCTGCTTCCCAAAACCGCAAAAATTATCATGACCAGTACACTGAACGATAGGAAGAATATTTTAGTCGCTTATACGAATCAGTGTGATGTATACTTAGTAAAGCCGGTGGAGTACCAGCAACTGGTTGCGCAGATACGGTTACTTGGCTTGATACGTGCTTAAGTACGCAGCAGAGGGTGGGGCTTTACTCCTGTTTTTTCTGGGAGAAAGTATGTTGAGGAAACGGAAAGGTGTGCCACTCATATGAAACAGACATCACGACGTACCAATTGTACACTGCGTAACAGAGCGGAAGAGACAATTCTTCAGAACCAGGGGACCGATGCTGCGTTGCCGGGGCAGCTGGACGCTCAAAAATTGCTCCATGAGTTACAGGTACACCAGGTTGAGCTCGAAATGCAAAATACGGAATTGCTCAATTATCAGCTTGAGCTGGAGTCGCTGCTTTCCCAGTACACCTTGCTGTACGATTTCGCTCCGGTGGGCTATGTGACACTTGATCAGGCCGGTCATATCCTCAAATGTAATCTGGTGGCGGCGAGCATGGTCGGCGCAGTAAGGTCTCAACTGACGCGGAAACCGTTTGGGACGTTTGTTGATACGGATGATGGTATAAAGTTGGCAGAATTTCTGAAACGGGTATTTACGCACCAGACCAAAAGGCAGGAGTGTGAGGTATGCATTACAAGGATGAACCACCCACCAATGTACGTACAACTGGAAGGGCGTGCCAACGGTTCAGAAATGGAGTGCCTTTTGACAATTACCGATGTTACGAAGCTCAGGCTTGAAGAACTAAAATTTCGCATTGTCGCAGAAAATACCGCCGACTGGGAGTTTTGGATTACTCCAACAGGGGCATTCATCTACAGCTCGCCGGTGTGCAAGAAGGTTACCGGGTATAAGTGCGATGCCTTCTTTGACGACCAGGAATTAATGGTGAAGATTATTCATCCCGAAGACAGGGAGTACTATCTGCACCACCGGCATGAGTATGCCGAAATCGCTCTCAGTTCTGAAATTGATTTTCGGATTATCAGGGCAGATGGTGAAACCCGCTGGATAAACCATGTGTGCAATCCGGTGTACGACAAGACCCATACCTTTATCGGCACACGGGGGAGTAACCGTGACATAACGGAGCGCAAACGGCTGGAAGTGATAGCCAAGGACACTCTGGAATATGCTGAGAATATTGTCGAAACCGTGCGGGAACCGATGGTAGTGCTTAATGCAGAGCTGAAGCTCATGAGTGCCAATCGGAGTTTCTACGAGACATTTGCCGTGAATCCACTGGATACCATTGGCCAATATCTCTATGATCTTGGCAATGGGCAGTGGCGAATTCCTGCTCTTCAGACCCTCCTTGAGGATATTCTCCCCAGCGATACCGTCATGAACGGCTATGAAGTCGAACACGATTTTCCCGATATCGGTCTCAAGACCATTGTGCTCAATGCCCGGCAGGTCTTCAGGGAAACGGTCGGTTCCCATATTATTTTGTTGACAATGGAGGACATAACTGATCGTAAGGCGTTTGAGGCTAACCTTCAAACAGCTCATCGCCTGCTTGTCGAAGCAAAAGAGCAGGCAGATTACGCCAACTCCGCCAAGAGTGAGTTCCTCGCCAATATGAGCCATGAGATTCGTACCCCCATGAACGGTGTGATTGGCATGACCTCCTTACTGATGAATACCGACCTCGACGAAATCCAGAAGGAATTTGTGTCAACAATTCGCTCCAGCGGCAAATCGCTCCTCAACCTTATCAGTGACATTTTGGATATTGCCAAGATTGAAGCCAATAAGTTGGAACTTGAGTCCTCGGTATTTGATGTACATGCCATCACGTTCGATACGTTAAAAGTATTTTCACTGCCAGCACATGAAAAAGGGTTGGAGTTACTGACACGTATCGATGAGGATGTGCCACATCTCATTAAAGGTGATATGTGGCGGCTTCGTCAGGTAATAACGAATCTTGTAAGCAATGCCATCAAGTTTACCCCCTCGGGATATGTGCGGCTTGGTTTGCAGAAAACAGTGGTAAACGACTGCGGTCTCATGCTTGATTTTACCGTTGCCGATAGCGGGATTGGTATTTCAGAAGAGAGTCTTCAGAGTATATTCAAGCCGTTTGTTCAGGCCGATGGGTCAACGACCAGGCAGTTTGGCGGTACGGGGCTCGGTTTGGCCATTTGTAAACAACTGGTTACTCTGATGGGGGGCACTATTTCCGTGTCAAGTGAGAAGGGGAAAGGTTCGAAATTCTGCTTTTCAATTGTGGTAGAACACCCCTCGGCAGAAGAATTACAGACTTTTACGGAGACAGACCACCTCGTCGTTCCCTCTTCACACGATACGGTTACCACTTCGGCCCATTTAAGGTTGCTGTTGGCGGAGGATGATTCGATCAACCAGAAAATAGCCAAGGCACTTTTAACACAGCTGGGTCATGACGTGACCATCGTTGAAAATGGTCTTCAGACCATCACCGCACTGAAAGAGAGCGACTACGACCTGGTACTCATGGATTGTATGATGCCGGTAATGGGGGGCTTGGAAGCAACGGCGATCATTCGCGACCCACTGTCCGGAGTTCGCAACCATCTGACCCCGATCATTGGCTTGACCGCCAATGCGTTCCAGAGTGATCGCGAAAACTGTCTGGCAGCGGGTATGAATGATTATTTGGCAAAACCGTATGAAATTGAAGAATTACAACTGATGATGGCGCGCTGCCACACGGCTTCTGTGCCTGTTATCCCGGCTATCTCTCGACTGCCGGTGGTTGTTTTTGATGGAGAGGCTTTCCTGAAGCGGAGCATGAATGACGTAGAACTGGCTCATAAAGTAGCTCACATGTTTATTGAATGCTGCAAAATCAACATTGAGTCGGTCAGACAGGCTATTTGCCGGAAGGATCATGTAAACTTGCGGCATCAAACCCATAAAATGAAAGGTTCGGCCTCCTGTATTTCATTGCAGTTGCTTTCACAGACCGCCGCTGAAATGGAAAATGTTGCCATGAGCGGTTCAACCGAGGGGGCAGCTGATCTTTTACCCCTTTTGGAACAGCATGTTGAACAGTCTGTTGATGCCTTGCGTGTTTTTATCGGTACTCCAAGGGTTCCGGCCGAGCAGTGAGAATCCCCTGCTTTTTCTGAAATGCCACGGTCAGCGGCTGGTGCTTAGTGCCCCGGTGCTTCCCCGGCCGCCGGAATGGTCACTCTGATGCAGGTTCGGCCTACTACCGTCGTATCGAGAACGATGGTTCCCTTTTGCGTCAGGGCAATCAATCTGGCCGAATAGGTGCCAAGTCCGGTTCCCGATGATTTACCCGAGGTCACAAATTTGTCGAAGAAATGGCTGCGAATGTTCTCGGGCACCTCTCCGCTATTGTCGATGGAGATGGTCACCTCTTCTCCGGCTTCAAATCCTACGGTAATACGCTCGTTCCGTGGCGACGCTTCAACGGCATTTTTGAGCAGGTTTGAGAACATAGAGTAGCAAAAAAGACTTTCTGCCATAACCATGATCGTTTGCCCCGTTTGTGGAGGTCGGTTGTTCAGTTGGAGGGTGACCTGCAGGTTCTTGCTGGTGATTCTGGGTGCCACTTCGCGTAACACCCGGCGCACAACCGAGAGGATGTCTACCGGTTCAGGGCAAAATTCATAGGTACCTCTTTCCATCTTTAAGAGATCCAGTGACCGGTTGATCATCTCCAACATGGTGTAGCCCGACTCAATGATCATGCCGACAAACTCCCGCTGAGAAGCGGTGAAATCACACTCCTCCAAGAGAATTTCCGGCAGACTGATGATGGCGTTCAGGGGGCTCTTCAGATCATGACGCATGATGTGTTCGATATCTTCCTGCAGTCGTGCGCTCTCAACCAGCTGTCGGTTCTGTTCCTCCAGTCGTCGCCGTGAGTGCAAGAGCTCAAGGTGCAGCTTTACCCGGAGCAGCAGGGTTATCGGATGGATCGGTTTACGGATAAAATCCACCGCCCCCAGAGCCAGACCATGGCTTTCACTCTCCTTCTCCTCCAGTGAAGTAAGGAAGATCACCGGAATATCCCGTGTCACCTCCAGCTGCTTCAGTCGGGTGCAGACCTCATAGCCATCCATCTCCGGCATGACTATGTCGAGGAGGATCAGATCCGGAGCCTGTGCTGCCATGGCCAAATGCAGGGCCTTGGGGCCGTTACGTGCCGCGACCACTGCGAAGTCGTCTTTCAACGCGTCGAGAAGGATCGCAAGGTTTTCTGCCATGTCGTCAACAATCAGTATTCGTGGTCGTTGCACCAAAATGGTGCTGTCAAGCGTGTCATTGTCAATCATGCGTCCTCTCCCCGTGGTAGTTCCGACAGGATTTCTTCAATAGTCTGGCGAGCCAGGTCGGTGTCAATCTCCGACACTTCCTGACGCAGCCGTTGATACATTTTGGATAGCCGGGATTGTTGCAGCTCTGCGTCGATGCCGTTGAGGAGGTTAATCGCCCCACCCAGGTCCTGTTCCAGCAGTTCCGCCACCTGGGTAAGTGCTCTCCGCACCCCGTCCGGATTGGCCAGGGGGTGGCAAAGAGTGGTTGTGTGTTCCGGGGTTCTCTTGTCAAAGTAGCTGTTCAGTGCGGCCAGGAGGGGGGCGAGGGAGTGCTTGAAGGAGTCACATGCCCTCCTCAGCCCCACTCGTTCCGAGTGGCGGGCACTGCCGACGGCGTCTTGAGCAGCGTGCTCCAGTTCCGCTGCCGCTGCCGCAAGCACCACGGCACCAAGGTTGGCGGCCACCCCCTTCACGCCATGGGCCAATTGGCACACGTGGTTAAACTCCTCCCCCTCAATTGCGTGGGTCAAGGTGCTGGTCATTGCACCATTCTTCAGGCGGAAGGAGTCGAGGAGGGAGAGGTACAGCTCGAAGTTGCCGCGAACCCGGGAGAGGCCGACCACGGTGTCTATTCCCTCGATGTGCAAGGAAGGTGAGTCGGCTGGTGGTGTGGCACTCAGAAATTCCGGTGCCGGTCGACCGAGCCAGTGGGCCAGGGTCGTGTAGAGTTCCTGTGGGTCGAACGGCTTGGGCACATGGTCGTTCATGCCGGCATCGAGGCATTTTTCCCGGTCACCGGTCATGGCATTGGCGGTCATGGCAATGATCGGCAGGGAAGCGAAGCGTGGTTGTGCCCGGATCGCCCGGGTCGCCTGGAAGCCGTCCATAATGGGCATCTGCACGTCCATCAGCACCGCGTCAAAGTGCGCGTCCTCCGGGGCGAGGCACTCCAGAGCCTCGCAGCCGTTGCCGGCGGTGACAACGGTGGCACCCTCCCGTTCGAGCAGGGTGCGGGCGACCTCCTGGTTGATCGGGTTGTCTTCTACCAGAAGAAACCGTGTGCCGATCATACTTGCCGATGAGGGGTCGTAACCCAGGTTGGCCACGTCCCGCGTCTGGCAGCCAAGTACATTTGCGACCGCATCGAACAGCATCGACGACGTGAGTGGTTTACTCAAGGTGCGGATGCCGTCACTGTTCACCAAGCCAAGTAACTCGTTGTTCAGGTAGAAACCGTTGGTCAGGACGACGATATGGGGGGGGACATCGATGATCGCCCCAAGTCGGTAGATGGCATCCACACCGTCCAGCCCATTCAGGTGCCAGTCCAGCAGCACGACGTCAAAGGCCTCTCCCACAACCGCCATGCGGTTTATCAGCTCCAAACCATCGGCAAAATCGACCGTCACGCTGCAGTGCCACCCGAAGCTTTTGGCATATGTGGACATGATGCTGGTGGCAAGCGGGGAGTCGTCGATGATGAGAATCCGCAGATGACGTAATGCATTAACACAATGAAGTAACAGGTCACTATGGTCATATTCGGCTGTGGTGCGTTCAAACTTGGCGGTGAAGAAAAAGGTGCTCCCCTTGCCCGGTTCGCTCTCGACACCGATGGTGCCCCCCATCAGAGTTGCCAGGCGGCCACAGATGGCAAGTCCAAGTCCGGTGCCCCCATAGCGCCTGGTGGTGGAGCTGTCCGCCTGATTGAACGCTGAAAATAACCGGGAAATCTGCTCCTCGTTCATGCCGATGCCGGTATCACGCACGATAAAACGGAGGACTACCTGCTGGTCACTTAATTCTACCGCTTCGACCAACACACAGACTTCACCCCGATCGGTAAATTTGATGGCATTGCCACACAGATTGATCAGCATCTGCCGCAGTCGCTGGTCATCACCGATCAGTGAGGTCGGCAGATCCGGCGAGATTGAGAACAGTATTTCCACATTATTGTTTTGACCGGTGCCACTGATGATGGTGGCGAGGTCATGGAGCACCGTCTCTAGTTGGAAAGGTTCTTTGCTCAGTTCCAACTTTCCCGCCTCAATTTTTGAAAAATCCAGAATATCGTTAATAATGTTCAGTAAGGATTTTGAGGAAGCCATTATTTTAAGGAGGTAATCGTGCTGCCGCAGGGAAAGGTTCGAGCCCCCTAGCAGATGGGCCAGGCCGATAATGGCATTCATCGGCGTCCGGATTTCGTGACTCATGGTGGCAAAAAACTCCGACTTGGTCAGATTCGCCTTTTCTGCCGTATTTCGGGCACTCTCCAGTTCGATGTTCTTTTCCTGTAGAACCTGATCCAGGCGTTTGCGCTCGGTGACGTCCCGGGCGGCGGCAAACACCCCCTGGAGCTTTCTGTCCCGGTCATAGAAGGTGGTGGCATTGAAGGAGACCACCGTTTCTTTGCCATCCCTGGCCCGTGCCGTGAGTTCGTAGTTGGTGACCTTCTTTTCGTTCAATACCTGTTTGATCGAGGTCTGGGCCCGTGCCGGATCGGTGAAATAATTCTTGAATGGTGCTCCTATCAGTTCATCGCGGGTGCAATCGGTGAGTACCTCCATCTGTTTATTAACGTCGGTGATGATTCCCGCCGGGTCGGTTGTCATGATGGCGTCGATGTTGGATTCAAACAGGGAACGGGTATAAAATTGATGGTCACGCAGTCGCTGGCTGAGCTGTTTCTGTTCTTCCTCGATTTGCTTGCGAGCCGTATTGTCGGTGCTGATCAGCAGATAGCCGATAATGGTGTTTTCATCATCACGCAGGGCCGTCACCGAGACCACCGCCGGAAAACAACTGCCGTCCTTGCGTATATATGTCAGTTCATAGATATCCTCAATGCCACGAGAAGCCTTGAACACCAACGCCTCAAAGCCGGGTGTAATAGGGGTGTCAAGCTCTATGCTGAGTGCTTTGGCACGCGTAATAATCTCCTGCGGATCGGAAATATCTGCCGGAGTAATCTTGTTCCTCACTTCGCCCGCCGTATAGCCCAACATCCGCTCGGCTCCGACGTTGAATATCTGGATGACCCCCTTGGCA
Source organism: uncultured Geobacteraceae bacterium (assembly GCA_903876875.1). Taxonomy (GTDB): domain Bacteria; phylum Desulfobacterota; class Desulfuromonadia; order Geobacterales; family Pseudopelobacteraceae; genus JACRCG01. The sequence continues at coordinate 46,536 of CAIRBT010000073.1, read as the reverse complement.
TCGGTGGCGATACTTGAAAAGTTGGCACTGTTGAAAATTGCGTTCTGCAGTGCTCCCGCTTTGTGCAACGCCTCTTCAGCCAGCTTTCGCACGGTAATATCCTGGTTGGTACCGCGTATGCCGGTGGTTCGCCCTGCGTTATCTTTGGTAATAGCAAGCACCACGCTCACATGACGCAGTTCACCGTTCCTTCGATACACCCTGACTTCGTGTTTGGCCGTGTATTCCGGATCTGTGGTGACCAGTGCCTTGGCAATTTCTTCGCCGACAATTGGAGCGTCATCCATATGTAAAAAATTACGGGCGAAATCCACCGCAGACATCAAATGACCACCTTCTCGCTTGGCAGTGGTGCCATGGAGAGAGTAGTAGTAGTCGCTGAAGTTAAAGAGACCGCTCTCCACATCATATTCCCACTCAAACAACTGGGACAGTTCCATGGTATATGCGTGGCGTAGTTCCCTTTCGCGGAGTGCCTCTTCTGCTTCCTTCCGGGCACTGTTGTCGGTGCCAATCAGCAGATAGCCGATGATCGTAGTTTCATCGTCGCGGAGAGCCATGACCGAGACGACGGCTGGGAAGTCGCTGCCATCCTTCCGGAGGTACGTCCATTCGTAGCTGTCATCGAGTCCGCGAGAGGCTTTGCTCACCAGTGCTTCAAAGTCGGGGGTGATCGTTGTGTTGAGTTCACTACTGACGCTTTGAGCCCGTACCATCAATGCCTCTGGATCGGAGAGGTGGGCCGGTGTGATCTGGTTTATCACCTCGACGGCTGTGTACCCCAGTATTCGCTCGGCACCGGCATTGAAAAGTTTGATGACTCCATCGGCATCGGTGGCGATACTTACAAAGCTGGTACTCGTGAAAATGGCCTTCTGCACTACTGCGGTTTTAAAGAGCTCGTGCTGCCCCATTGATTCAGCTCCTTCTTGTTCCATTTGGGCACCTTTCCCCTGATGAGGCTAAGGAGCGATGTAGTGCCCCGGCTGCACGTTTACCGTCTCCCATAGCGAGAATGACTGTGGCTCCCCCCCGGACAATGTCGCCACCGGCAAAGACGCCATGAATGCCGGTTTCACCGGTGGCATCTATGATAATGGTGCCTGATGTGTTGAGCGGCAGTTGGGGGACTGTTGCAGAAAAGAGTGGATTCGGTGCGGCACCCACTGCGTTTATGACCACACCTGCCGACAGTTCAAACTCAGACCCCTCAATCACTTCCGGCCGTTGTCGCCCCGAGTCATCCGCCGGGCCAAGCCGTATTCTCACGCATCTCAGGGCAGAAACCCAGCCATCTTTTGTGGCGAGAATCGCCGTTGGTGAGGTGAGCATACCGAATTCAATACCCTCTTCCCGGGCGTGCCGAACCTCTTCGGTTCTGGCGGGCATTTCTGCTTCACTCCGTCGATACACAAGGAGTGCCCGCTGGGCACCAAGCCTTCGTGCCGTGCGTACGCAATCAATGGCCGTATTGCCGCCACCGATTACCACTACTTCACGGCGCATGATGACCGGTGTCATGCTGTTGCTGCTGCGTCCCGCTTCCATTAAATTTACCCTGGTCAGAAACTCGTTGGCGGTATAGACCCCTTTGAGATTTTCACCCGGTATGTTGAGTAAGCGGGGTAACCCGGCACCGTTGGCGATAAATATGCCATCAAACTGCTCCTGTAATTCAGCAAGCGTGATGGTCTTGCCGATAATCACATTGTATTCAATGGTTACTCCCAGGGCACTCAGATGCGCCATTTCCCCATCAACAATCTTCTTCGGCAGCCGAAATTCCGGAATGCCGTAGCGGAGTACACCGCCACAATCGTGAAGTGCCTCGAAAATGGTAACAGCATGGCCGTAGCGTGCCAGTTCCCCGGCGGCGGTGAGACCTGCCGGGCCGCTGCCGACCACGACAACTCTTTTCCCGGTGTGGGGGGGGAGTGGTTCTGTCACTACCTGATCCTGATGATTTATTTCCCAGTCAGCCACATAGCGTTCCAGGCAACCAATTGCCACCGCTTCGCCGTTTTTCTTCCGTACGCAGCGGGCTTCACACTGGATTTCCTGGGGACATACCCGGCCGCATACCGCTGGCAGCGCATTGTTCTGTCTCAGTATTTGCACCGAACGGGGCAGCTCACCGGAGGCCAGTGCGGCAATGAACTCGGGGATTGCTACTCGAACCGGACAGCCACTGACGCAGGGGCGGGTTTTGCATTGGAGGCAGCGCGTCGCCTCGGAGAGTGCCTGTTCAGCCGTGAAGCCGGTATTAACCTCGGCAAAGCTATGTTGTCGCTCTTCGGCAGATAATTCATGCATGGCAGCCCGTGGCATGGCTCGTTGGGCTTTGCTGGCGAGTGACTCGTTCATGGTGTGGTACCCCGACCAATTTTGCACTCCGACGGCATGCCGTGAGTGGCTTCTTCAGAACGGTAACAGGTCAACCGATCGGCAAGGTTGTCAAAATCCACCAGATGGCCATTGAATTCCGGCCCGTCCACGCAGGCGAATTTGGTCTCCGCACCGATAGTAACCCGGCAGCCGCCGCACATGCCGGTGCCGTCAATCATGATCGGGTTGAGACTGACAATAGTCTCAATCTTCAAAGGACGGGTCATGGCGACAACGGCCTTCATCATTGGCACCGGCCCCACGGCAAAGACCGCCTGTGGAACGTGTTCCGCATCACCTAGCAGCTGCGCAAGCGGAGCGGTCACAAAACCCTGCATACCCAGACTGCCATCTTCCGTCGTGATAATCAGTGTGGTGGAAAGGGAGGTCAGTTCTTTGGCAAGGATAATGAAAGGTTGGGAACGGCCACCGATAATGGTGGTCACCTGGTTCCCGGCCTCGGCAAGAGCTTTTACCAAGGGGTATAGCACGGCGGTTCCAACGCCCCCCCCCCACACAGACAACCCTTCCCCAGCGGGTTATGCGGGTTGCCTGACCAAGGGGGCCGGCAACATCTCTGATTGACTCCCCCGCGCGTGCCGTAACAATTTTTCTGGTTGCCATGCCAATGGCCTGAATGAAGAGGGTAATTGTTCCCGCCTCCGGGTCGGCGTCGCTGATGGTAAGCGGTATCCGCTCCTCACCCCGGGCCAGTCGCACCATAACAAACTGTCCCGCCTTACGGGCGCGGGCAACGCGGGGCGCGAAGAGCACCAGTTTATGAAGGTTTTCGGCAATTATATCGTTACTGATTATCTTAAACATCGGTACTGCTCCGGTTTGTCATTGTCAGCCACCCCATGCCATCGGTATGATGGACTTTTGAAGGAAGCAACATCTACGCCAGAAATTTTTCTGGATACTGCAGAGCTAACCGGCCAAAATCGAACGTAATTTCAGATATATCTGCCGCTCTCTCCGGGTGAAAACTGTTACATTTGGTGCTCCCGTCACCAGTGACGGATGAGCAACCTGTCTGCCTGAGGTAACATCTGCTGTTTTTTTACGAGTGCATCATAGTTGTGGTATGGGGCGTGATCTTCTGGCACTATCGTTGCTTAGGATCGATTCCGAAGAAAGTTGATAAAAGTGAGGTAACAAACCATGAGAAACGGAGATACACCACAGAAACCCTTTGCCATGATCCGGGAATTTCATCTTGCCGACTGGTTCACACTGGCCAATGCGGTATGTGGTACCGGGGCACTCTTTTCCATGGTGAGCTATATTCAGACAACCGACGTCATCCATGTGTACTTTGCGTGCTGGCTGCTTTTGGGCGCATTGTTTTTTGATGTGATGGATGGCCGGATAGCCCGCTGGCGCCAGAAAAGTTCCGGACTGGGGCGGGAGCTTGATTCCCTTGCCGATGTCATCTCCTTTGGGGTGGCTCCGGCTCTCATCGCCTATGGGTGCGGTATGCAGGGGCTTTATGACCGTATCGTGCTGATTGGTTTCGTGGTCTGTGGCGTCTCCCGCCTGGCACGCTACAATGTGACGGCAGAAACTCTGGCGGGGGAAGATGGCAAGGTAGCCTATTTTGAAGGGACGCCCATTCCGACGTCGTTACTGCTGGTAATCATGCTGCTTTGGGCCGCCCGGAGTGGTGCCCTGCGTGAGAATCTCTGGTTTGGTCAGCTTTCTGTTGCCGGTTTTATTCTGCATCCGCTGGTGCTCTTGTTTGCCGTTTCCGGATCGCTCATGATCAGCCGGATCCGGATTCCCAAGCTGTAATATTTCTGGCGAAAGGCATGTCGCAGGCCAAAAGTGCCCCGGTGCTGAGAGCTTCTGGTTTGCCGGAATAATGAGGTGCGCTGTAACGTAACCAAATAAATTGGCGTTGGTCGTTGTCTGTATGTTCCGCTTCGTGGTGTCTGACTTTGTTTATTGATGTCTCGACATAAAAAAACGCCTCTGGGGAGTTTTCAGAGGCGTTTTCCTGAGTGTTGCAACAACACTCTCCTACAACGGGAAAAAACTATTTATCGAGAACTTTTTTTGCCTGACCGACTTTTTCCTGAATTTGACCGGCTATGTTCTCAGCGGTTCCTTCGGCTTCCAACGTATGATTTCCCGTGAGTTTTCCGGCAACCTCTTTGGTCTTGCCCTTTACTTCGTGAAATTTGCCTTCAATTTTGTCTCTCGTATGTGAGGTCATAGTAGTGCTCCTTTTTTGATGGTGTCTGCCGCTTTCCTGACTACTTTTCTGCTGGAGTGCTTTCTTTAGCCGCGTCTGCTTCTGTTTTTGCTTTCGCTTTCGCAGCTTTTATCTTTGCTTTTGCTTCCTTCGCTTCAGCCTTGATTTTTGCTTTTGCCGCTTTTGCTTCAGCTTTCGATTTTGCTTTTACCGCTTTTGCTTCCGCCTCCACTTTTTCCTTCGCCGCTTTTCCTTCGGCTTTCAGTGCCTTTTCGTGCTTTTTCATGACATCGTCCGTCGGAGCAACCGTCGCATCATCGGCAATAACGACTGGTTTTTGTGCTTCAGACGCAAATACTGCTGTGGTGAATGACATGAGTGCGAGGGCGGAGACGACGGTGAGTATTCTTTTCATAGGTGCTACCTCCAGTATGGTAAAGTATCTGGCGAACTCTTGAGCTTCTCCATGTACTCGTTGGTAGTGATCTTCGTTGCGACTAACGTGCCAGAGGAGCTGGGGAGGTCAACATACTGATTAGAAAGGGGATATTACGTGTGGTTTGACGGGGGAAGCGGGAAGCCGCCGTATGTGACAGTTGAATTTCGTTTGATCTGTTGCATATGACAGTACGTACTGCGAACCCGACCTCTCCATCCGGGAAAACCGTTGGCCATGCGTTGCATTGCCAGCCGACGTCTTTCGTACGTTCACGTTTGACTATTTCCGTACGGTATTTTTGCTCAAGCCTAATTACTTACCGAGCTGGTGGTGTGATTGGCCGGATACCCCCCAAATCAATCATGAAATATGGATACCCGTTATTTTTAGCCCAAAATATCGCACCGGGTATCCGGCACGTTCTGGCGTACCCGTGATATAATGAGCTCCATCAGCGGTTAAAATTGGGCGTTCGACTGTTTTACCCGTCACCATCGGTGCCACCATCCATTCAAAACCGGGCGACCACATGGGGTCGCCCCTACGGAAATCTCATTGTAGGGCACCCCTCGCGGGTGCCCTTTTTCGTGGTGCGCGTACCTCATTCATTCTAAAAAAATAAATATATTATTTTAATTTTTTTGATTTGTAGTTGTTCCGCGACAGACAAAGCTGTTGATTGCTGTTATTCTGACAGAATAACCTTACGCGTACGGGTATTTTGTAGGAGTGAAATGTGATGCTGAGAGAGTGGAAAATGATCGCTCGTGAGTATTGCTTTTGCTCTGTTGAGAGGAAGTGCTGATGCCGATAGAGCATGATCAAGAAATGTTGGAAGCATTTATTTCTGAGATGAGAGAAATTTTGGAATTACTGGACGATGATCTTATCGTGCTTGAAAAAAGCCCGGAAGATACCGCGTTGCTCAATCAGATTTTCAGGTTTGTACATAACATTAAAGGTGCTTCTGGCATCATGGGTTTTGAAGCATTAATCCGTGTCACCCATGAAGCTGAAAATGTGCTGAATCGGCTTCGTAATGGGGATATTCACCTGACCCATGAGATTATGGACGTCATTCTTGAGGCAACCAACCTGGTAAAGCTTCTTATCGGTGATATTCGCAATGGTGAAGGTAAGGAACGGGAAACCGGTGAAACAATCGAACGACTCATAGCAATTAATAATTCGACGGTTAAGCTGCTGAATATTTCTGGTTCTGAGGTGGTAGCAGAAGGTGTGCCGGAGCCGGTGCCGCAGGAGAAAACGATAGCGGAGTCGAATGAGTCAGCTCTTTTAGTACAAGAACCTGCACCCGTAGTCGGGAGCGGAGTGTCATCACCTGGTATCACTGCTGCTCCCGCTATCGTAGTAAAACCATCACCTGTCCCCCGACCTCGGCAGCTTGAGGCGAAGGAACCATTAACTGATAACTCGACGGTTCGTGTTGACGTCAAGCGTTTGGATGACCTGATGGATCAAGTGGGTGAATTGGTGCTTGAACGTAATCGGATGACGCAGCTTAATCAAGAACGCCAGCAAAATAGCGATGACCAACTGAACTTTAAGGAAGAATTCGGCAAACTTACCAAACGAATGAGTTTCGTGACATCGGAATTACAGATGCAGGTGCTCAAGATGCGTATGATACCGGTTGGTAATGTTTTTAAAAAATTTCCCCGTATCGTCCGGAGTGTTTCCCGTGACTTACAGAAAGAGGTCGATCTTCAGATCGTGGGCGAAGAGACCGAGCTTGATCGCTCTGTGGTGGATGAAATTGGCGATCCTTTAATACATCTCATTCGTAATGCCTTAGACCATGGCTTGGAATCCCCAGAAGAGCGCCTGGCGTCAGGCAAGCCGCGTTGCGGCGTTTTGGTACTGTCTGCACTCCACGAAGGAAACCAGATTGTTATCAGTATTACGGATGATGGCCGTGGTATCGACACTGATCGGGTGAGCAGCAAAGCGGTCGAAAAGGGGCTGATAAGTGAAGAACAGCTGGTAGGCATGAGCCAGCGGGAGATCTTTGACCTGATCTTTCTACCAGGCTTTTCCACCAAGGAGGTAACGTCAGATCTTTCTGGCCGTGGTGTTGGTATGGACGTGGTGAAAACCAATATCAAAAAACTGAACGGTTTGATTGATATCAAGAGCGACAAGGGCAGGGGGTCTGAATTTGTCCTCCGTCTGCCACTGACACTGGCTATTATTCAGTCACTGCTGGTTGAGGTGGAGTCAGAAGTGTACTGTGTACCGCTCTCTTCTGTCCTGGAAACATTACGAGTTGAACAGCAGCAATTTCATACCATTGGCAACCAGGAAGTTCTCAAGCTTCGCGATCGAGTGATCCCTCTTATACGACTCCAGAGTGTCTTTCAGGTTCAGCAGGAGCGTGAACCTGACGTTACCTGTTACGTGGTAGTCATTGGTTCTGCGGATAAGCGGGTAGGATTGGTGGTCACGCGGTTAGTGGGACAGCAAGAGGTCGCAATCAAGTCACTGGGGAAGTATCTTGTTAATATACCCTGTATCGCCGGTTCTACCATCTTGGGAGACGGGCGGGTGGCTCTGATTGTGGATCCAATTGGTATGTGTGATTTCATAAAGTAGGAGATACTATGAAGGTTTTGTTGTGGGTATGGAATTAAACCAGGCCAGTCCCATACTGGTAATCTCATATAATCCGGCCACCAAGCACGTCCTGACTGCAAGTCTGCACATGCACGGAGCAAATGCTATGGCCTTCGACTCGTTCGCTGAAGCAGAACTTTTTGCCCAGCATACGGCCTGTTCCGGAATTATAGTTGACCTTGTCACAATGATTAAATCCAAAGGCGAAGAAAAACAGATCGCCTATACACTTTCCGAATATTTCCCCGTTCTCAAGGTGAAGGCTCTTGGTTTCATGTTGGTGCCCATGGCAATGTCAGGCGATGCCGCGCAAGACAAAAGCCTCTCACACTTTGTCGATAAAACCTGTGCTGCTTTTACCCCACGCAAACTACGTTCAAGCCGAAGAAGGTGCTTCACAATCCCCGTTACCATAAAAGACCAGAGAGCCTACACAACGGATATCTCCTGGACAGGCATGTTCGTTGCCACTCCGAACACAGAGGTTTTTACCCCAGGTGAGGTGGTCGAGATTTCGATGCCAACGTTACAAATTTCACTGGAATTGACCGTAGTGAAGATTATCGAATGGGGTTTTCATACGCCGCCGGGCATTGGTGGATATTTTTCACGGATGACGGGTGTCCTAGAGGATACGCTTTGCAGACTCCTTAAAGTGGCGAAAGATAACGACCATGACCGGTTGTGATAAGGTACACTCGACATCCCCCCGATAACAGTGTAACTTGTAACTGATAAACGCAAGAGCATGCCGGTTCGAGCCAGGCCTCAGCTACCAGAGATAAACAAAGGGCTTGCAGCGATTTCGCTCAAGCCCGTTTTTGTGGCTAAATTATTCAACAACGAAATTATTCAGCACATATTCAGCAAAATGGTAACCTCCGCTGCACAAACTTCAGTGTATCGAATGTTGTCGTTGCCATAAATGCTCCTTTGCGTGCTGACTTGCCATTTGACATATACCCCTCGCGTGGCCCATTTCCGCAGTGAGTTTACCCCCTTCATTCTAAAATAAAGCTGTTTTTAAAATTTATTTTATCTTGTAGTCTTCCTACGACATACAATCGGTTAATTGTATGTTATTAGTGTCGTTAAGTTCCTATTGGTATTGCCGGTGTCAGATTGTCTTATTTATAATGGCCCTCAGGTACATTGGTCTATTCACAGGAGGTTTGGTTGTTCGTTATAAATTATCTTTATACACAACTACGTGTAAGTCGTAAGATCCAGTTGCCATGACTGATTACAAGAACTGCTGGGAAGTGATGAAATGCGGAAGAGAAACAGATGGCGTAAACACAAATGACCTCGGTGTTTGTCAGACGTCAATTGCACGTATCCTTAATGGCTTAAATCATGGCGTAAATGGTGGAAGGCTTTGCTGGGCGGTCTGTGGAACCTTTGGTAACAGCCATAAATATAAGTGTTCCTCTCTTAAAAGCGTCTCAACCTGTTTAGAGTGTAATGTTTTTAAGCAAGTCCAAGAGGAAGAAGGGCGCTTTTTTGTAATGGTACCGTATGTGTCTAAATAAATAGTTGCATTGTGAGGATGGTTATTATGAATTGGTTTTCTTCGCTGCGTTTGAGTTCCAAGCTGTTATTTGGGTTTATCACGGTCGCCATAGTGGCTACGGTGGTTGGTGGTATTGGTGTTGTCTCAATAAAACAGATAGATGCCCAAGATGAAAAATTATATGCCAAGATTACTGTCCCATTGGCAGATCTTGCAGATATATCTGTCGCCTTCCAGCGGGTTCGCGTCAACCTGCGTGACGCAGTAGAAGCCAAGGACGCCAAAGAGAGTCAGTTATATCGAGATAATATCAGTAAATTAAGGCAAACTATAACAGAACGTTCAGATAAGTTCGAAAAAACTATTTTAACAGATGATGGACATAAGCTTTTTGCCGAATTTAAAGAAGCTCGTAATGTCTATAGTAATTTTATTACCAAAATTTTGGAGCTTGATGATGCCAAGAAAGATGCTGAAGCCGTTGCACTTCTGCATGGTGATGCTAAAAAAGCAGGACTGCACGAGCAAGAATTATTGGATAAATTAATGGAATCAAAGGAGGCGCAGGCTAAATTAACCTCAGAGTACAACACCTCTCTGGCAAAGAGAGCAACTACATATATGGTCTGCTTCACCATAATGGGCTTTGTACTGTCAATTGTTTTAGGCCTGTTGATATCACGTAACATACAACGGCAATTGGGTGGTGATCCGACACAGGTGCAGGAAATAGCCGTTTTAGTCGCTGATGGTGATCTGACTCACACCGTTGCTGTGACGTTTGGCGATAGTAGTAGCGTGATGTTTGCCATGAAAACGATGGTTGATAATCTACGGCAGCTTGTTTCTCAAACTGTTGATATATCGTCAGGAATTGCCTCAGCTTCTCATCAGTTGCACTCAACAGCCGAGCAAATTGCCACGGGCACTGAAGAGGTCGCGGCTCAAGTCAATTCAGTTGCAACAGCAAGTGAAGAGATGTCCGCCACGAGTACAGACATTGCACGTAACTGCTCAATGGCTGCAGATGCCTCACGGCTTACCGCAGATTGTGCAACGGGGGGGGCGACCGTTGTTAACGAGACTATCCGCGGTATGAATACAATTGCTGATAGAGTGCGTCAAACTTCTGTGACGGTGGCGGCACTTGGTACACGTTCCGAACAGATTGGTGAGATCGTCGGTACCATCGAAGATATTGCTGACCAGACTAACCTTTTAGCATTGAATGCAGCCATAGAGGCTGCCCGTGCGGGAGAACAGGGCAGAGGCTTTGCTGTTGTTGCGGATGAAGTTCGTGCTTTGGCGGAGAGAACGACAAAGGCGACCAGAGAGATTAGTGAGATGATTAAAGCCATTCAGAATGAAACGAAAGCGGCTGTTCATGCAATGGAAGATGGTGTTCATGAGGTTGAGAAAGGTGCCGTTACCTCTCAAAAATCAGGCCAGGCACTTGCGGAAATTCTCGAACGCATTAATGAAGTAACGATGCAAATAAATCAGATTGCTACAGCAGCGGAAGAGCAGACTTCAACAACAAATGATGTCACTCACAATATCCAACAGGTCACCGATATTGTCCATCAGTCTGCACGGGGTGCTGAAGAAACAGCTGGCGCAGCTTCGCAGCTCGCCGTACAGGCACAGCAGCTTCAGACTCTTATTCATAAATTCCGAGTTTAATAAAGAGGTTGCATATGAATAATTTACCCGCAGTAACGCTTAATTATAAAGAAAATCTGAGTGAGCTTATCCAAATGGTCAGTTTCCATCTGGATAATGAAGAATATGGGCTTGAGGTGTTAAAAGTACGTGAAATAATTCGGATGGTTACGATAACGCACATGCCGAATACACCTCACTACGTTGAAGGTATTATTAATCTCCGTGGTAAAGTTATTCCCATTATTTCTATGCGTAAAAGATTCGGTCTCATGGAAACGGAAAACAGCAGCCATACACGGGTTATCATTATGGACGTTGCGGGTGAACTTTTAGGGTTTACTGTTGATTCGGTATCAGAGGTAATTCGTGTTTCTGCAAGTGAAATACAGCCGTCACCTTCGGTCGCTTCTGGTGGTGTAGGCCATGAGTACATATCAGGCGTCATTAATCACGGAGAACAGCTCTTGGTGCTGTTAAATCTCGATCTGATGTTCTCCAATGAGGAAAACGAGTTGCTTCATAATAAACGGGGAGATGCACCTAAATAATGATACGGCAGTCACCATTACCACAACGTAACATTACATTCAAACTAGCCACAAAAGTGTTGTTAATAATCAGCAGTACGCTGTTTATTGGCTTCACCATCCTTGGTTGTACCGCACTCTGGTTGAGTATAAATTCGATTATGGATCTTAAAGTGTCGGCGTCACGAGAGTTGGTCGCTTCAATTCGACAATCCGTGAACGAGTTTATGATGCTCGGTAATCCAGAAGCGGTGAATCAATATGTCAAACAGATGAAAGATAATAAAACTGTTGTTGATTTGGGCGTCTATAAAAAATCTGGATCACTCTCCACTGGTGGTCTTCCCGAACCACTGGTGCTTGAAGCCTTCAAAGAGGGGAAGGCACGAAGTATCAATCGTACAATCAACGGGATACATACGGTAACATCTGTTTTACCCTTGAATAACGAAGCTCGCTGCAAAGGATGTCACCCCGAAGATGGCTTTAACGGTGCTATCATGTTGACGACTTCACTGGAGGACGCCTATCCGGGCTGCTAAGAATGAAGATGGTTTTCTCTTGCAAACCTATATGCGGGATACTGGCGAAGTAATGAATGACATGTCGTTACCAATTATTATTAATGACAAGCATTGGGGAGCCGTTCGTTTTGGATATCTGGTGACATGATTGAGCTGGTGATGAAGTGAGCTGTCAAAAATATGACAGTAACGTAATAATTTAACCGGAGGGTAGGGCGTGGCAAGAATACTTGTTATTGAAGATCATGAGGAAGTCGGAAAAATAATAAAGAATATCCTCACTATTGATGGACACGTAGTTGATACGGCACAAGATGGGGCTGAGGGTATTAGGATAGCGGGAAAAAATAATTATCACATTGTTATAACAGATATTTTTATGCCGGAAAAAGATGGCCTCGACGTTATACGTTTTTTAAGAGCAACGTATAAGAAAATAGGCATAATTGCGATAACAGGAGGTGCGACCAAAGTTGGCGTTGACTGCATTGATGATATAGCACTAATACTGGGTGCTGATAGAGTGCTCTTAAAAGTTTTAGATTATGATCTTTTGCGCAGTACTGTCAATGAGTTGGTTGGGAACTATGGATTATTCGTGTCTACAGATGACAGGATCAAGAGCTAATGGTACATCGCTCTTGATTACCACGTTGCCCCATTAATCGCCACTCCGCAGAATTCCCACCGCAATTACGGCAACTTCCGCTGCTTCTTCCGCACTCATTCCCTTGGCGATCAACTTATGCGTAATCGCAAGCTTTCCCCGTTCAATCCCTTCTTCTTTTCCCTTTTCATAATCCTCCAGGGATTTACATCACGCGCACAAAGTCAGCATTGTCGGTTAGTTTTTTGCGAGTGGCACCGTTTCGCCCTCATCCGCTCGGACGGATGAGGGGGGCTTATCCCCTGTGCAATTTTCCAACCGATCAACACGGGTTGTAATTTACCCTTTTTCCATATATACGTCAGTGAAACCCATCTTATATTTCTGTTGACAATCCAACTGCCTTAAATTAATACAAATATATTATTCTTAAATTATTTCGTTTTGTAGTAGTCCTGCGACAGACAAGCGGCTTAATTACTGCTATTATGTTAAAGTGTACTTATGCTGTTTTGTGATTTGTTTAATGAAGATGAGGCGGAATGCGTGTTATGTCAGACATAAGCTCGGAAATCTTGCATTCTCTTCCGTTCGGTGTGGTCGTGTTAGACGGTCAGGGAATTGTTATTGCCCACAATGGGACCTGGTGCAATTTTCTGACAACGAACAACGTACCGGAAACCTGCGTCGGTACTGATTTTTTGAATGGGGAGCTTCTTACCCAGATTTATGCCGATTCAGCCCCGTTGGTGTACCAAAATATAACTGGGGTGATGCGGGGGGCGTTGCCGCAGTTTAAGATGGAACAGGTCTGCTCTATTCCGGCAGGTACCGTGCAGGTTTTTAGCATGATGGTTGTTCCCCTGGCCGCTGCTGCCGGTGGCTGCATCATTTCTCTTTATGATATAACGGACAGTATCCCCATGGAGCAGATACTCTCCGTACCTGAAGATGTCTTTCAATCGTTCTTTGACTGTTCTGCCGTTGGTATGGTTGTCTGCTCTTCTCGGCAGGTTATACAGAAAGTTAATGAAAAACTCTGCACGCTTTTGGGGTATTTCAGGGAGGAACTGGTTGGCGTATACCTGCTCAAACTTCTCCACCCGGATGATGAACAGGTATGTCGTGAGAGATTTACCCGGCTTGCTTCCGGTAGTCTCTGTGATTTTGCCGCTGAAGTACGCTGTCTGCACCGCAATGGCTCAACCCTGTGGGTCAGCCTTACTGTTTCCAATACGACCACGGGGTCGCGCACTACTCGCGGTCACATTGTGGTGCTTCAGGATATCACTATTCGCAAGTTGGCGGAGGATGCCCTGAAAAGCAGCGAGGAACGCTATGTCCGTCTCTTTGAAATGAATCTTAACGGAGTGCTTCTCGTTGAATGTGAGAGTGGCCGGATTTTGGACATCAATGCGGCCGGACTGGACATGTATGGCTATGCAAAGGCCGCACTCCTTGAGCTGACACTCTTTGATTTGTCTGCCGACCCGGAGGGGACTGCCCAAGGGTTACAGATGAAGGATGCCTATATCCCCTTGCGGTGGCATCGTAAAAAAGATGGTACGCAATTTCCGGTTGAGGTTTCAGTTCATAGCTTTGAGTATAAAGGAAAACACGCACATGTGGCTGCCATTCGGGATATATCAGAGCGACTTAAGAGTTCAGAACAGTTGCGGGCTGCACTGGAAGGGAACCGGGCACTCCATGGGCATCTCCAAAAAGCCATAGAAGAAGAGCGCATTGCCATTTCACGGGATATCCATGATGACCTTGGTCAACATTTGACTCTTTTAAAATTAGGGCTGGAATCAGTTGTCTATTGCCATAATAAAGATGAAACAGAGGAACAGATCAGAGTTCTGATACAAGAAGTAGATGCTTCCATTGGGATAATACGACGAATTGCCGGTAACCTCAGGCCGCCACTCTTAGATAGTATCGGGCTGACAGCTGCACTTGAGTGGCAGGTACATGAGTTTGAAAAGTATAGTGGTATTAGCTGCTTTGCGATGATTAACAGTCATATCGATGGTCTTGATACACAAACAGCAACAGTTCTTATGCGCATCGTGCAGGAAAGTTTTACCAATATTATCCGACATTCTGATGCGACGGAAGTAGCTCTGTCAGTCTGCTTGAAAGCGGGGGATCTGATTCTTGAAATTTCAGATAATGGGTGTGGTGTGTCTGAGCATGAGCTTGCACGTACCACGTCATATGGTGTTATGGGAATGCGCGAGCGGGCGCGGAGTTGTCGTGGCAACTTGCATATTAGTGGGGAGGCGGGTCAGGGAACGATTATTCGCCTCACTATTCCTGTGGGGGAAAAACAATAATGCTTAGGGTACTGTTGGTTGACGATCACATTCTCTTACGCTCAGGAGTAATTAAAACACTTCTCAATATATTCCCGCAGCGGTTCAGGTTCCATGAAGCTTCTACCGGTCAAGAGGCGTTGGAACTTTTACACCGGTTCAGGTTCAATCTGCTTCTGCTTGATCTGTCACTGCCTGACAATACCGGGTTTGGGCTCCTTAAAAATATCCGGAGTAGTGCATCTAATCTTCCGATTGTTGTCTTGAGTTCCCATCCGGCAGAACAGTATGCTGAGCGGGCACTGCGTGCCGGTGCGAGTGCCTATGTTAACAAAGGCATCGGTACCATTGAGCTTAAGGAAACCATCGAGAGGGTACTTGGTGATCAAAAAAAAGGGAAAAACAAGCGGACGTGCTTGCCAGAGGATACCATTGCTGATGGCATGGGAAGTGAGGATATTACGACTATCCTATCGCCCCGGGAGTTTCAGATGGTATGCATGATGGGGAGTGGCTTTACCATCACTGAAATTGCCAAAGAGCTGGATCTCCGCATAAGCTCTGTCAGCACGTATAAGTCACGTGTACTGGATAAATTGAAACTGAGAACCACGGGAGATCTTATCAAGTACTGTGTGGAAAACCGGATTTTTGTGTAGCAAGATGGGTGCAGGGGGAATAGTGTGACCAAGCAGAGTGGCATAAACGACATACCAGATGAACTTCTGAATTTACATAAAACCCAAGCAGTTGCCACGGCTCTTCTCCAATTGCGGAAGAAAGTATTCCGGATCTGGTTGTCACTGCTTGCGGTCTTTGCCGCCGGAGCGATCTGCTTTCTCATGTACAGTCGAGCCCATATGGAGTCACGGGCCGTCGCCCATGCCGGGAATACGGTCAAACTCTTGCAGCACGATTTGAAAGCAGACATTGAAGTCGTCGAGACGGCCTTGCGCAGAGTGGCCGCAGAATACAGCCATCTGAAAGAGGGGGGGAAATCTTCAGCGGGCGAAGTTACTGATTACTTGAAATTGCAGAGTGATTCTCTGGCCAATTTTGTCGATGATTTGCGAGTAGTTAATGAAAACGGGGTCATTACCTATGGTCACACGCTGGGGGGGCAGCAGAATATTGCTGCCACAGGTCTCTTTCAGAGTGTCAAGAATAGTACCGGCAGCAAACTGTATTTTTCCCGTGTTACCACCGAGGGGACAAACGGGAAACGCATTATGTATGTTGCCCAACGGCTCACCGGTAAACAGGGGGCGTTTGCAGGTGTCATCTGTGGCGGAATCACCATGGACAGACTTACGAAAGAGCTGTCTGAAGCCGATATTGGTCGCTCCGGCACTATCATGTTACGTGATACGGACATGAGATACCTGACCCGATTCCCCCCGCCACCGGCTGAAAACAGCATGGCTGCCGTAGCACTTTCACCCCAGTTGCTCAAGGCGTTGCTTGGGGGAGAATCCCGGGGGAATGTCAGACAGCTCTGTCCCATTGACCATATTTGGAAGCTGATGTCCTTTGCAGAGGTGAAACCCTATCCCTTTTTTATCGAAGTGGGGTTGAGTGAACGGGACGTCTTAAGCTCTTGGTACAGTGAGATACTCTTTGTCTGTCTGGGCTTTGCCGCCATGGTGCTGATTTCGGGATTTGTGGTGCGCCGTCTTATGAACGACGAGTCAACACGCCTGGCAGCGTACTACGATGCCCGGCGTTCCAGCGATAATTTCCGGGACTTTTTTGATTCCATAAACAGAATGGTGATTGTTGTTGATAATCAGGGGATCATCGTCTCCGTCAATAAACATGCTCTGGAAAAATTAGGCTATGGCGAAGGGGAGCTGCAAGGAACCGTCTTTGAACTGCTGTTGGTGGAGTTCTGTGCCTTAAAGTCCTTGCATGGCGTTGAAATGAGGGTTCGCTGTAAGGATGACCGCACGTTTCCGGTTGGTATATTTCGGCGAGTCGGGGTGTGGGATGATACGGAGTGTGAGTTTATCGTTATGGAGGATCAGTCCGCCCTTAACGCAACCACCACCCTGGCGGAACGACTGCTGGGAAATACCAGCCAAGGGATATACGGTACGGATCGCCATGGCATTGTCACCTTTATCAACAAAGCGGCACTCCAGATGACCGGGTACCGGTATGAAGATTGTATCGGTCAATGTATGCATGAATTGATTCACCATCATCATGAAGATGGCTCCTTTTATCCCGCCATCGAATGTCCGATTATCGCCACCAGCCGAACCGGTGTACCGGTGCTGTTATCTGAGGAGATTACCTGGCGCAAGGACGGCACGTTTTTTCGTGCCGAAATTGAGTCCCATCCTATTTTTGAAGCGGACATCGTACAGGGAGCCGTTGTGACGATTTTGGATGTTACCGTACGCCGGCAGATGGAGCTGGAACAGCGTAAGCTGCTCAGTGCCATAGAACAGTGCCCGGTGACCATCGTCATCACGGATGTGGCAGGTGTCATTGAGTATGCCAACCCCTATTTTACCAAGATGAGTGGCTATAGTCTGACGGATGTTATCGGCCAGAAACCGAATGTGCTGAAGTCAGGGCTTACCTCGCCGGAAATCTTCAAAGAGCTCTGGGAAACCCTGCTGGCCGGCAATGCCTGGAGTGGTGAATTTGTCAATAAAGGTAAGATGGGTAATATTTTCTATGAGCAGGCCATCATTTCTCCCGTATTCGATAAAAATGGCGTGGTTACCCACTATCTGGGGGTGAAAGAGGACATCACCGCCAAAAAAATGTTTATGGCGCAGTTACTCAAGGCCAAGGAAGATGCTGAGTCGGGTAATAAGGCCAAAAGTGAATTTCTTGCAACTATCAGCCATGAAATTCGCACCCCCATGAATGGCATAATGGGGATGACCCAGATTCTGCTTGATACGGAGTTAACTGAAGAACAACGCGGTTTTGCCGATATTATCGGCAAGAGCAGTGACCATATGATGGGGCTTATTTCGGATATTTTCGATTACTCGCGTGTGAATGAATATAAATTAAGTCTTATACATACTGATTTTGATATACGAGAGTTGTTGACCGACTGTGTTACCGTGCAAAAAATGTCAGCAGATGAAAAAGGTCTGCTGCTCAACAATAACGTAGCCTCCGATGTGCCGGCTATGCTGAGGGGGGACCCCAAACGTTTAAAACAGGTGTTGTATAACCTGATAAGCAATGCCATCAAATTTACTCCGGCCGGTCAAATTTCCCTTAACACGCGGGTACAGTTAGATCAGTTGGGGCTGGTCGTTATCTATTTCGAAGTGGTAGATACGGGCATTGGTGTTTCTGACGAGCATCGCCAGAAGATCTTTGAACCGTTCACCCAGGGCGATTCTTCAACGACGCGCAAGTATGGCGGTACCGGCATGGGACTGACACTCAGCAGGCAGATAGTGTATCTCATGGCTGGCGATATGGGGGTGGAGAGTCAGGAAGGAGCCGGCTCAACCTTCTGGTTCACCGCCATGTTTGAACTGCCGACGCCGGAGGAGCTTGACGCCGCATCGGTCGGCCGTGCCGTGACTGAGCGTGCTGCTCCGGCACCTCTCAAAGGGGCGGTGGCACTCCTCCCGGAAACGCCGGTTGTTGTCCCGGCAGAGCCGCACGAGATACGCATTCTGCTCGCGGAAGACAATATCATTAATCAAAAAGTTGCTCTCAACCTGCTGGGCAAATTGGGGTATCGTACCGATGTGGCCGATGACGGTCTGCTGGCACTGGCCGCCCTTGCAAAAACTGACTATGATCTGGTGTTGATGGATTGCCTCATGCCGAATATGGATGGCCTGCAGGCAACGGAAGTCATCCGTGATCCGGCTTCCGCCGTGCGTAATCATGGCGTGCCGATTATTGCCGTGACGGCCAACGTGCTTGACAGTGACCGGGATCGCTGTCTGGCAATCGGTATGAACGATTATCTCTCAAAGCCTCTGAAAAGAGCTGAGTTGGCCGAAGTTATTGAACGGTGGCTGCCGAAGAAATGAGTTGCAGCCGTACAGGCACCACGTACCACGGTGCAATGGGAGGTGAATATGACAGACAGAGAGACTCGTACCGCTCACTCGTCAGCGGCACGTACCAGGCAGCATGCCTATTACGTGCTCTCTCTCGTGTGGGCAACGGTTATCCTGCTTGAATGTGGCTTTGACGTATATGGACAGTACCGGACAGAATATGAGAATGCGCTTGCTATAGCGAAAAACAGCTTTCATAAGGATCTTCTCTATCGGAGTTGGGTTGGTCTGCGTGGCGGGGTCTATGTGCCGGTGACGGAGCAGATGCCTGCCAACCCCTCTCTGACCGGTATTCCGGAACGGGATGTGGTGACACCGTCCGGCAGAATGCTCACCCTGGTTGATCCGGAGTACATGGCCCGGCAGGTTCATGAGCTTGACGCTGCTAAATTCGGCATGAAGAGCCATCTCACCAGTTTAAAGCCGCTCCGCAAGGAAAATGCACCGGATGAGTGGGAACGCACGGCTCTCAGGCTGTTTGAACAGGGGACAAAAGAGTACACCTCCAAGGACGCCATTGCCGGTGAGACCTATCTGAGATATATGCGCCCCTTGCTGACCGAAGCTGACTGTTTGACCTGCCATGGGCAGCAGGGGTATAAGCTCGGAGAAGTGCGGGGGGGGCTGAGTGTGTCAATCCTCTGGGCACCGTACGCGGCGGAATTTGCCGCAAAAATGCCTTTTCTGCTGGGGGGACACCTGAGCATCTGGTGTGTCGGTATGATCGGGCTCTTTTTGTTTAAAAGGCGACAGAAGCTGACCGATTCAGCACAGGACGCTCTGGTGACCGCCCTGAAAGGGAACGAGGGAAAACTTGAGGAGATGAGCAACCGCTTTAAGGTGCTCTTTGACGAAGCACCGGATGCGTATCTCCTGCTTAAAAACGGTGTGGTTATGGATGCCAATCGAGCCACCAGTTTGCTGCTCAGGGATGATGCCGCCGGTTTCATCGGGCAGACGCCGGACTATTTTTCACCGCAATTTCAGCCAAACGGCATGCTTTCACGGGATTTCATCGGGGTAAATATCGGCGAAGCACTGTCAAATACGCTGTATACCTTTGAGTGGTTGTGTCGTCGTCTTGACGGCTCAATGTTTAATGCTGAAGTGACGCTCTCGGTACTGCAGCTAGACGGTCAGTCGGTGTTGTTTGCCAGTTTACGGGACATCACAAAGCGCATCCGCTTGGAAGCCCAATTGCACGCTATTACTGATTCATCGGCAGACGGTATGATGATGATGGGGCCGTCGGGGGCAATCACCTTCTGGAATCCTGCCGCAGGGCGCATCTTCGGCTACAGTGAAGAAGAAGCCATTGGGCGAAATCTCCATACGCTGTTAGCTCCGGTTCATTTACAGGCCGCCCATCGGGAGGTCTTTTCCGAGTTTCAGCGCACCGGTCGGGGTTCCGTGGTGGGCAAGACAACCGAACTGATCGCTTTGCGCAAAGATGGCCAGGAAATTCACATTGAATTGGCACTGTCCGCCGTCCAGCTTGAGGGGGGGTGGCATGCCGCAGGTGTTATCCGGGATGTCACGGAGCAGAAAAAACATGTCGAAATCCAGCAAAGCGAGCGCTTTATCCGAACCACGCTCAATGGTTTGAATATGCCGGTCTGCGTGGTGGACTCCAGTGGCACCATTGTGATAACCAACCGGTCGTGGGATGGTTTGTCTGGTGTTTCCGAACATGATATTTTTATCACCGGCCGCTATCTTGATATCGTCAGGCAGCGGAGCACAGAGGGGTGGCAGGGGTATGCCGACTTTGCGGAGGCCGTTGAGTGGGTCTTTTTACAGGGGGGGAATTATATTTGCGAATGTCCCCTGAGGTTGGCCGACGAGGAATATTGGTTTTTGGTTAACGTGAGCGGTTTTACGTTGGATAATAATGTCTATGCGGTTATTTCCCATGAAAATATCTCCGCACTGAAATTAACCGTTGGAGAAATGAACGAAGCAAAGGAACAGGCCGATGCTGCCACCAGGACGAAGAGCACTTTTCTTGCCACCATGAGTCACGAAATTCGCACCCCCCTGGGGGGTGTTATCGGTATGACCGACATGCTCCTGGAAACTCAACTGGATGAAGAACAGCGGGATTTCGCCGAAATGATCCGCTTGAGCGGTCACAATCTGCTCAATGTTGTTAATGACATTCTCGATTTTTCCAAAATTGAAGCGGGTCGTCTTGACATAGAAATTGTTGACTTTGATCTTCGTTCCGCACTAAATGATTCAGTTAAACTTCTTTCATTGTCGGCACAGACCAAGGGACTTACCCTTAATTTAACTATTCAACCGGCCGTGCCGTCCTTTCTCAAGGGAGACCCGGGCAGAATCAATCAAATTATTACCAACCTGGTTGGTAATGCGATTAAGTTTACCCCGAAGGGGAACATCGACATTAACGTGTCGGTGCGGTCTGAAGGGGAAGAGGATGTCACCATTCTCTTCGAGATTGTCGACTCCGGTATTGGTATTCCGGCAGACCGTCTGAGTGCGCTCTTTACACCCTTTACCCAGGTTGACGGCTCCACTGCGCGGAAATACGGCGGCACCGGTTTGGGTTTGGCAATTTGCAAGCTGCTGACCGAACTGATGCACGGTGAGATTGGTGCTGCAAGTGTGGAAGGTAGTAGTTCAACCTTCTGGTTTACGCTTCATTTTGACAAGCAATTACAGGAATATCTACCGAAGGTCATCAATTCGGTGTCAACCCATGCCTCACAAATAAAGGGGGCTTTTATTCTGGTTGTTGATGATGATGAGGTGAGCCGTCTGTTGATCACGACACTGCTCACCCATTGGGACTGTCGCTTTGAAGAGGCACCCGATGGCGAAACCGCACTGCTCCTGCTGCGTAATGCCGCACTGCGCGGTGACCCGTTCCAGGTGGCGTTACTCGATCAGTGCATGCCCGGCATGGATGGTCTGGAGCTGGCGCAGCGCATCAAAAGCACCCACTTATTTGCCCAGACCTATCTGGTTATGGTGACCGCGTTCGGACAGCGGGGTGATGTGCTGCAACTGGGACAGAGCGGTTTTGCCGGGTATTTGGTCAGGCCACTCTGTGCAAAGCATCTCCATGACTGTCTGACCCTTGTGCTCATGAAACAGGACTCACCCGATCCAGGGGGAGTAACGGAAGTTATAACACAACATACTGTTAATACTGAAGATTTTGAGAGAGTTATTACAAAATTGGGTTTAACAGGTGGGAACGATGGCACTACGCGGTGATTCATCTCTGCATACAGACTCTTCGGAAAACGGTTTTGTCATTACCTGCCATGCCTCCGGAACCGTCCTTCAGATTATGCAGCGGGGGGAAGGGCTGTTGCCGCTTCTTGGGGAATCCGTTGACTTTTCCGGTCTGTTCGCCGAGGGTAATCAGCAAAAAGTCAGACTGTTTTTGAATGAAGCCATGACGAACGGCTCGGCCTTTGGCTGGGAATTTTTTGCCCCCCACGGGTCTGGCTACGTCTGTATTCACTGCATGGCTGTGACGGCTGGTTCTGGAATTATTGTGAGCGGAGCAACTTCGTCGGACGTCGCCCTGCAGCTCGCGGAACAGATTATTCTGACGACGGAGTGTTGCGGTGAGAGGGGAGCACTGCTCGAAAAACTCCACCAGGCATTACAACGGGACACATGGGACGCAACACTCCGTAAAGACCTGCTATCAATCAATAGTGATTTGTCAAATTTACAGAGAACCCTGATTAAAAAGAACCAGGAACTGGCACAACTCAATCAACAGCTCTCCGAGAGTGAGGAGAGGTATCGTCAACTGAATACCTCACTGGAACAGCGGGTAATGGATTCGATTGTGGAGCTGCGTAAAAAGGATCAACTCCTCGTCAGCAGGGGGCGTCAGGCGGACATGGGTGATATGCTCGCGAATATTGCCCACCAGTGGCGTCAGCCCTTAAACGCCTTGAGCATGCTTATGGGTAATTTGCAGGCTGCCAAGGAATACAACGAACTTACGGAAGATTTTTTGGATGAAACCGTGGAAACGGCGGAACAGCTTGTTGAAAAAATGTCCTGTACGATCAGCGATTTTCGTGACTTTTACAGCCCGGACAAACATAAAGTAGCCTTTTCGGCACGGGGCAAAATATGTCAGGCCATTGAGCTGATTGGGACAATTTATCAGATAAAAAATGTCACTATTACCCTTGAAGGTGACGACGATTGCCTTATGTATGGTTTCCCCGGTGAATTTTCCCACGTGCTAATGAACCTTCTGGGTAATGCCCGTGATGCGATTCTTACCTCACCGGTCATCGAGGGGCGCATACTACTCCGCATCGGTACTCACGGTACCATGGGGGTCGTTTCGGTCGTTGATAACGGTGCCGGTATTCCGGATGAAATTGTGGGTCGGATATTCGAGCCCTATTTTACCACCAAGGTACAGGGAACCGGCATTGGTTTGAATATGTCGAAACTGATAATTGAGAGTAATATGAATGGCCGCTTGGAAGTTGACAGCGGGGTTGGCGGTACCACGTTTACCATCTTTGTACCATTGGCAGAAGGGGGCTTGTCGTGATAACGGGTGAACTCGATAAAGAATTTTTACAAGGTCTCACGGTTTTGTATGTTGAGGATGAGGAGATAATCCACAAACAGGGGGCTCGTCTCCTTGCCAAAATGTGTGGTACCCTCATCAGTGCCCATAATGGTCGGGAGGGGCTGGAGCTGTACCATGCCCATGTTCCGGACATCATTATCACCGATGTCAATATGCCCTTTATGGATGGCCTGGCCATGGCCGAGCATATTCACCGCTCTGACAGAGATGTGCCGATCATCGTGGTGACGGCCTTTGAACATAGTGATTATCTGAAAAGAGCCATTGAAGCGGGTATCGACCATTACATCATGAAACCGGCCACTCGGGCCCAGCTGTTTGACAAGCTGGTGGAATGTGCCCATCGCCTCAGGCTTGAATGGGACGTTACCCAGAAAAATATTCAGCTGAAAAAGTTGTCCCGGGTAGTGGAACAGAGCCCTGCTGCCATTGTCATCACCGATGCCGAGGGTACTATTGAATTTATTAATGAGAGTTTTGCCAAGCTTACCGGCTATTCCGTTGCAGAAGCGGTTGGCGAAAACCCGCGCATTTTAAAATCAGACAATGTGCCTGCCCAGGTCTATGCTGATATGTGGAACACGTTACGTGCCGGGAACATCTGGTCAGGTGAACTGCAAAACAGATGTAAAGATGGTAGCCTGGTGTGGGAACATGCCACCATCTCACCGCTCTTTGATGAAACCGGTACCGTGACCAATTATATCGGGGTGAAAGAAAATATCACGGAGAAAAAACAGCTTGTGCAGCAATTGATGCACGCCCAGAAGGTGGAAACAATCGGCCAGTTGGCGTGCGGCTTGGCCCATGACCTGAATAATATTTTAACCGTTGTCAATGGTTATGGAACGCTGATTAAAATGAGTACCAACTTAAGCCCGTTACAGCATCAGCAGATTAAGGAAATCATGGCTGCGTCAGCGCAGGCCAGTGCCCTTACCCATAGTATGTTGGCTTATGGACGTAAACAGATAATGAAACAGATGGTGCAGGATCTGGTTCCGGTGGTGTCAAAGATCAGTGGCTTTATCAAACGTCTGATACGGGAAGATATCGGGCTGGTTTTCTCCCTGCCCGACGACGCACTGCTGGTTAATGTCGATGCCGGACAGATTGAGCAGGTCATGCTTAACCTTACCACAAATGCGCGGGATGCCATGCCACAGAGCGGAACATTATCTGTCTCGGTACGGCGGGGAGTTATGGGAGCCCTGGGAATGCCGGATGGTGATACACCCTGTGCGATCATTTCGGTGGCTGACACCGGTTGTGGAATGAATCCTGAAACCAGAGAGCGTATCTTTGACCCGTTCTTTACGACAAAAGAGTTTGGCAAAGGGAGTGGGCTTGGCCTGGCCATGGTTTTCGGCATCGTTGCCCAGCATGGTGGCTACATTAATGTTCAGAGTGAATTGGGAGCAGGGTCGGTGTTTCATGTGTACCTGCCGTTGGTTGTCGAGGAGGGGGTTCCCCTGCTTCTGGCCGACGGGGATGAGTATGCCTTTTCGATTTCACAATATGGCGAAACAATTCTGGTCGTTGAGGATGAAAAATCAACACGGCTCTTGCTGGTTGAAGTGCTCAAAAAGGCGGGGTACAGCGTCATTGAGGCTGCCAACGGCACGGATGCTCTCGAAAAGTTCAAGGCCGGTGGGGGAAATATCCGGCTGGTTATCTCCGATGTTGTTATGCCAAACATGGGAGGAAAAAAACTCTATGATGAGATACGTGCTCTGTCCGAATCGGTACCCTTTATTTTCATGAGTGGTCATGGCAGCGATGTTATCCATGTGGGGGGCACCCTCGATGCGACTATTGACCTACTGGAAAAACCGTTGATGCCCCTGGCACTGCTCGCGAAAGTGCAGCAGTTGTTAGATTAAGAAAATATTCAGGAGTCCCTATGGCAAGAATCCTTGTAATTGATGATCATGAACATATTCGACATATTATTCAGGCGCTTCTGACCAACGAAGGGCATACGGTCGATATAGCCGAAGATGGCAAGGTCGGCCTGAAAATGGCCGGTGAAGCTGACTATCAGTTGGTTATCACCGATATTATGATGCCGAATCATGATGGTCTTGAAGTCGTCACGAAACTGAAAAGAAGCGTGCCGGGAATCGGACTCATTGTCATTACCGGTGGGGGGCCGACCGTTGACCTTACCGATCTCACCGAAACCGCAAAGATTCTCGGTGCCGACCACGTACTGACAAAGGTGCTTGATTTCGAATTGTTGCGAGAGGTGACACACGAAGTGCTCACTACCTATGGATACCGCTAAAGGATATGGAAACCTGTGGTACCAAGAGTGCCGAGAGAATACGGGAACTGGAGCGTGAGCTTGCGGTCGCCCGGAGCGAGTGCAGCCATGCTGAAGCCCGGTTTCGCACCGTGCTTGAAAGGGGTGCCGATGGGGTGGTTATTTTCGATGCCCAGGGCCACCAGAGCTATGTAAATCAAGAAGCCTCGGCCATGCTTGGTTATGCTCCGGCAGCGTTGTTGGCGGTCACTACGGCAGATATCTTCCCCTGGGTGAATCTCGGAGACCTTACCTTTTCCGGTGATCTGGCCACACCAGCACGGGTGAGTATGGAAACCCTGGCCGTGCGCCGTGATCGGTCACTACTGCCGGTTGAAATCAATGTAGCACCATTATTGGACGGCACGGTGTATTGCTCGTTTCGTGATATAACCCGACGTAAAAAAAATGAAGAAGCAATAGAAGCTAATGAACGGTTTATGAGGACGCTCATCGACGTCATTCCGGGTATGGTTGGGTACTGGACCAGTGAGCTGCGCTGTAAATTTGCAAATCTGGCCTATCTGGCGTGGTTTGGCAGAACCCCGGAGCAGATGATTGGTGTCCATATCCATGAGCTATTGGGTGAGGAAATATATCGTGAAAACGAAGAATATATCGTGTCCGCTCTCAATGGCACCGCCCAACGTTTTGAACGAGCTCTGGTAAAGCAGGATGGCAGTACGGGGTACGTCTGGGCGCACTATATTCCGGATTTCAAAGATAACGTGGTTATCGGTTTTTTTGTGCTGGTGGCAGACATTACCGATCTGAAAATTGCCCAGCATGAGTTGGCGCAGTTGAACGAAGTATTGGAGCAACGCACCAAAGAAGCTGAGTCGGCGAATCAGACGAAAAGTACCTTTCTGGCCAACATGAGTCATGAAATCCGCACCCCCATGAACGGTATACTTGGCATGGGATACCTGGCGTTACAGCAGAATTTGTCGCCGAAAGTTAAAGAATACCTCAGTGTCATAACCTATTCTGCTGAATCGTTAATGAGCATCCTCAATGACATTCTCGATTTTTCAAAGATAGAAGCAGAGATGCTTGTCGTCGAACAGGTTGAATTCTCTCTGAGCCAACTCCTTGAAAACGTGGTGGGCTTACAAGAGGTCATGGCCCACAACAAGGGGCTCCAGCTCCTCTCTCCGCGCCCCGGAACATATCCTCCTTTTCTGGTTGGAGACCCGCTGAGGGTGAAGCAGGTAATAAATAATCTGCTTAATAATGCCATAAAATTCACCGATGCCGGGACGGTTGAGCTTGCCGTTGACGTGGTAGAAGCTGATGGTGAGTCAGCCCGTGTCAAGCTTCAGTTCGTCGTGCGTGACACAGGTATGGGCCTCACACCACACCAGCAGGAAATGCTCTTCGAACCCTTTACCCAGTGTGATACCGGTATCAGTCGTACCCATGGCGGCACCGGACTGGGGCTCTCCATCTGCCATAGCCTGGTCGCCTTGATGGACGGGGACATCTCCGTAACGAGCAGCCCCGGGGTTGGCACTGCTTTTCGTTTTACGCTCTGGTTCGGGAAAGGAACCGGGGAGGGCGATGCCTGTTGTCAACAATCAGTCACCGGGCATGACATTGATTTGCGTGGTCTTCGGGTGTTGCTGGTGGACGACATCGCGACGAACATCCAGTTGGCGGCAGAGCTGCTGGAGAATCTGGGGGCGACCGTGACGACGGCCTCAAACGGCAATGAGGCTGTCGAGGCCGTGAACCGTGTCGATGGGGCCTTTGATATCGTGCTCATGGATGTGCGAATGCCCGTTATGGATGGGTATACGGCTACCGCGCTCTTGAGAGAGCGGTGGAATGCACAGGAATTGCCGATTGTTGCCCTGACAGCCCATGCCATGACTACGGAACGCGCCCATTGTTTACAGGCCGGTATGAATGATCTGTTACCCAAGCCGATCAACCCACCGCTGCTCTTTAAAATGGTCGCCGAATTTACCCGCCATAAGGTGAGGCCGGTCCGTCTCCGGGAAGTGACCCCCGGTAATGCTCCGGTTTCGTTACCGATAACGCTGCCCGGACTCAATATCCGTCAGGTATTGATGCGCTGCCTGGGAGACAGGGGGCTGCTGATGAAGGTCGTTACCAGCTTTACTGAAGAAGGCCCCCGGATTGTCGGAGCCTTGACCGGGGCACTCCAGCAGCAGAACCGTGCAGAGGCCGAATATCTGGCTCACACGCTGAAAGGTCTCTCCGCAACTATCGGCGCGGAAGAACTGAGCAGGCTCAGTAAAAAAATCGAAATGGCTCTTCAGTCCCTCGAACCGCTGGAAACGGTGTCTGGATATCTTTCTGAAGTCACGGCAGAAACCACTGTTGTGCTTACGTCAATCGGCTCCCTCCACCGTGGTGATGGTGCGGTACTCTGAGAAGATTTATCCCTATCTTAGCCGATTCTCATTGCACATATTTCGTTTATTGTGTAGTGGTATTTCGGCAGACAGGGGGACAGACGGAAACTAACGAACTGCAGGTTTGCATGAAGACCTGAAATAAGCGGCTGAGGCCGGAACTGTGACTTCATGAACATCAAATATAGTATACTTTTATTACTTGCGCTGGGGATAATACTTATTCACGTCGATACGCGCGCCTTTCCCAATGGTCTGCTGCTGCGGCATCTGATACTTATTCTGTTTTCCACTGTCGCGTCATATTATGTGTATGACGAGCGGAAAAAACAGCGGGAAGCCTATGCCAATCTCGAAAAGTATTTGAAGATTTGCGCGTGGTGCAAGACCATCCGTGTTACCGACCCTGTCAGCAAAGCAGAGAGATGGATAACTATCGAAGATTATATGAAAGAGGAACATAATTTCAAATCATCCCATGGTATGTGCCCCACCTGTTTTGCTGAACATTCAGGAATATATTCTGATACTACTAACTAAAAAGGATTAATTACATGCGTGAAATTAGAGTGCTTCTGGTGGAGGATAATGTTATTAATCAGCGGGTTGCCTCGCATATGCTGACTAACCTGGGGTATCTGGTGGATGTTGCCAACCATGGTGCCGAAGCCATTACCATTCTGGAAAAAAGTTTGTATGATCTCGTACTCATGGATTGTCAGATGCTGGAAATGGACGGCTACACCGCCACCAAAATTATTCGGGACCCGGCCTCACGGGTGCTCAATCACAACGTGCCGGTCATCGCTATTACCGCCTTTACGACACTGTATAACCGGGAAGCCTGTTTTGCTGTCGGCATGAATGACTACATCGAGAAACCGGTGCGGAAAAATATCCTCAAGGAGGTGCTTGAGAAATATCTCACACACACAGAGGAGTCGGTTGAGGAGGAAATAGACCTGGCAGCAAAGGGTCTTCGTGTGCTCCCCCATCAAACCTTCTCCATCAAGCTGGTATCGGGAAGAAATGTCGAAGTTGAAAACATTTCCATTAAAATGGTTTCTCCCGATACCTTTACCTGTCACGACTGGAATTCCCGCCAGGAATATTTTCTGGAAAACGTCAGTAAAGTAGTAATGGCCAATCTCGGTGAAACGGCCGGACCAACCCAGGTCTGCAGCCTGGAATTTCTCGAAACCGGTCTGCTGCCTCAGTTTCTCATCTCCTGTAAGCTGGTGAGCGATCCGATGGTGAATACCAATTGTGAAAGTTTGCTGCTGGCGGCTTTCTTTGCCAACGGAGGCATATTCAACCAGCCGCTTCACCAGATACTTGAAGACAATTTTAAATTAATAGCCTGGGAAAAAATTGCCCGTGATTATGACTTTTGAGACGGTCTGTGGATTAAGGCACCCCCCACGCTGTTTTGAGAACGGAGATAGTATGAAGATTCTGGTCGTAGATGATTCCAAATCAATCCGCAATATGGTGGCCAATGTGTTGGCCGATGCCGGGCATACGGTTGCCATGGCGTGCGATGGCAAAGAAGCGTTGGAACAGGCCGCTGATGTGGAATTTGATGTCATTATTGCCGATATTAATATGCCGGAAATGGATGGTCTGGAGTTGGTCAGCCATCTCCGGAGTCGTGAAGAATATGTAGAAAAGCCGATTATTTTCCTGACGACCGAGGGTACCGACGAATACAAAGCCATTGGTCAGCAATTGGGAGCCGCCGCCTGGATTACGAAACCCTTTGTGCCCGGTTTGTTGCTTGAGGCGGTGAGTGGTGTGTTGAAGGGGTGAGGCGAAGCTCGACTCGAAAGGTCACGCAGCCAACTTGTCGAATAGCTGCAATCAGTCCTGCAAAGTCCAATGGTCAGGGGGGGAATTAAGCAAGCGGCAGCTCATATTCAGAATGTGAGAGTGATTCGGATACACATGGTATTTGACTTTTGCGTTGAAGGTGAACGCCGTACTGTTTCGGTCGTTTTTCCACTCACCAACCGGTTTATAAACATCGAATACCATTTCTGTCTGAACAGTTGTGTGTAATTTGAACAGATGATGGTGCGTAATTGGTTCTGTATCTTGCAGGTGATACACGAAATCCACCGCTTTTGCGTGTCCAACAACCTCCAGATGGTCTTTCAGCGGTTTGCCTGAGATAGTCAATCCCTCAGAGAGAACCATAAACGTTTCCCCAAGAGTAAGCGTATTCCCTTCAAGTGCGGTTGACGAATGGGACCACTGTACCCGCAGGTTGGCGAGCAGCAGTTCCTTGAGATCCCGATCCAGGCCGTCTAAAAATTTCACGATTACTCCAATATCCTCTTTGCTGAATGGTGTCGGATGTAAACGGTGCTGATGCACTGGTAACGGAGCAGGCTTTCGTCTGGTATATGGGTGAATCCTCCCGTTGATGGTGGTGTGTTGATGAGCGGCCGGTCATCTGCTCCAGCCTTTCGGGGTACCGTTCGCCACGGACGGTAATCTGTGCGGCAGAGGCGTTAATTTTCCAACAATTTTATGCTGAGGTTACCTGATCCTCCGATCCAGCTCTGCTGTTTTGTAATATACGCTGTCAGAATGTGCATTTCAATGTACAAATAAATCTCCTTCACTATGCACTCCGTATCAATACTCCCGATATCCGCAGGGTATACCCTGTAAATAAACCTTGACAGATTCACCAATAGGTGTCAGTCATTTACTATTCAAAAAGTTGTTATACAATTATGCGATTCTAACTTGCTCCTGGTAAAATATTCAGTTATCCTCATGAGAGGAAAAAGGGTTGCCCGTTGAGAATATTAGCCGTAGATGATTCAAAATTAATAGTAAGCATGCTTAAAAACGTTCTGTCCGGTTGTGGATATGTTGTTGATGTTGCCTTTGACGGAAAGCAGGCACTTGATCTGGCTTTAATGTACTCCTATGATCTTGTAATTACAGATATTAATATGCCGGTAATGAACGGCATCGAGTTGGCGAGATTCCTTCGTGCAACTGCCGTCTATGCTGACACACCCATACTGTTTTTGACGACGGAGATTGAGGAAAAATCAAGAATCCCGGAAAATGTTATTAAAAAACCGACCCGGTGGTTAACAAAACCATTTAACCCCCATTCGCTCCTCGATGCAATTTTACAGGCACTTTGAGTGCAACTTCAATACCGGGTTTTATTATAGTAGATTGCAGTCGGACAATACCGTGAACGGAGCAGCAGCATGTTTGTTGAAATTACCATTTTAGCCGTTGATGATGACGGTATGAACCTGGCGATGATTGACCTGATGCTGTCTCCCCTTGACGGTACTGTCCTAAAGGCGAATAACGGCCAACAGGCTCTGGATGTGTTGGAAGCATTTCCAGAGGTTGATGTTATTTTACTTGATCTGGAAATGCCCGTTATGAATGGCTATGAAACGATCAAACATATTAAACAACATGCAAAATGGCAGGAAACTCCGATTATAGTCGTTACCAGTGGCACTACTCAGGTAACGCGAACCCTCTCTCTTGGCGCCAACGATTTCATCGCCAAACCATATAATTCTGAAGAACTGCGACTGAGAGTCATGAACCAGGTGCGCAGTAAGAGGCTTTCTGCACTGGCAAGGGACATGAACGAGTCTCTTGAACGGCGGGTGAAGGAGCGGACAGAGGAACTCCATCTTAAGGCGGTTGAGCTTGAGGAGGAGATGGTCGAGCGAAAAGTAGCGCAGGAAAGACTCCAGATACAGGCTGCTCAACTGGAGAAAATGAACGAGACCCTTGAACAGCGTGTGCAGGAGCGCACCTCTGAACTCAGCGAACGGAATGCCGAGATATTACAGGCCTATAATGAGCTCAAACGGGTTCAGGGGCAACTACTCCAGCAGGACAAGATGGCCTCCATTGGAAATCTGGCCGCCGGTGTGGCCCATGAGATAAATAATCCCATGGGCTACATCATCGGTAACCTGTCGTGTCTGAGCAAGTACGTTGATAAATTAACCACCTATCTTGATGCCAACGAACAGCATTTTGCTAGTAAGGAACCGGCAACCTGGCAGCATTTGGTAACAGAGCGGAAGAAATATGATATTGATCATATCCGACAGGATCTTCCGGATCTGATTTCCGAATCCAGCGAGGGGGCTGATCGTGTCCGTAAAATAGTGCAGGAGTTGAAGAGTTTTTCACGGTTGAATAACGAAGGTGTTAAAATGAGCGATATTAACGAGGGGCTTGAGAGTACGTTAGCCATCGCCTGGAATGAGCTGAAATACAAGGTGTCTGTAATCAAAGAGTATGGTCAGTTACCCTGCGTTTTATGCAACAT
The DNA here is from genome assembly GCA_903876875.1 of uncultured Geobacteraceae bacterium. Lineage (GTDB taxonomy): Bacteria > Desulfobacterota > Desulfuromonadia > Geobacterales > Pseudopelobacteraceae > JACRCG01. The sequence goes on along the minus strand of CAIRBT010000073.1, from coordinate 14,053 downwards.
GGGGCAGCTTAATCAAGTATTCTTAAATATTCTTGTCAATGCTTCCCATGCCATCGGTGACCTGGGAGAGATCCGTATTGTAACGTGGGCGGAGGAAGCAACGGTTAAAATCGCCATCAGTGACAGTGGGTGCGGCATTGAACCCGAAAATCTCACGCGCATCTTTGACCCCTTCTACACAACCAAAGATGTTGGCAAGGGTACCGGTCTCGGCCTTGCCATATCGTACGATATTGTTGTTAACAAGCACGGGGGGAGTCTTGATGTGGTGAGTGAAATCGCCAGAGGAACGACGTTTACTATTAGCTTGCCATTGAAGAATGCTCATGAGTAATTGTTATTTGTGCAGCGATTGATGCCCACCGGCCAAGGGTCGCTGCATTGACGGTTCCCAGTTTTCTCATCAGGTTTGTACGGTGCATTTCAACGGTCTTCTCCCGAATACCCAGCTGTTCAGTAATGTTTTTTGAGGAAAAACCCTGCCCCACCAGTATCAATACTTCCCGTTCCCGTTTGGTTAGCTTTTTATTTCTGAGCACCGATTCATCGTTTTGAATAGCCGTCGATAATTGATCAAGATTGATATTCATGGTACTGCCACTGCCAGCAGACGGCTTCAGAACAGCACTGCAGTTTTGGACAAAAAGGGAAAGTAACCGGTCGTTTTTACTGCTGATTTCCGCTTCTACCTCAAGTTTTTGCCGTTGTTCGGTAATATCGTATGCGGTGCCGCTTGTCCCGATAACCGTGCCGTTTTGAGCTGTAATAGGCCGGGCGTTTACGATGAGGTGGATTTTGTTGCCGTCTATTCCGCGATGTGTTGTTTCATAGCCGGTTATAGGGGTGCCGGCCATTAAGCGGATGTGTACTTCGTCGTCTCGTGTTGCCGCGTCAGCAGCTTGAAAGTTGGAAAATTTTTTGCCTCGCATTTCAGCGATGTCATACCCGTATACCCGCTGCCAGGCTGGGTTGAGGAATGTAAATCTTCCTTCGCCATCGCATTGCCAGATCAGAACCTCCGATGCCTCGACAAGGGAACGATAGAGTGCCTCTGATTTCGTTCGTTCAGCTTCCATCAGTTTGAGTGCAGAAATGTTGCTAATGGTAAGCCATTCTTCGCCGTGAGCGGCGCGTGAACTCTGAAGATGAACCCATAAAACCGTGGTGTCAGTGCGGAGTAGACGTACCTCCCACCCGTCTGTTTCGCCGGTTTCAGAAAACTTGTTGCGGGCAGTATAATGATGGTTCTGATCTTCGGGGTGGATGAAACGTGAGAACGATGTACCGATTAGCTCAGTCCGGTCACACCCGAGCATGGTTGCAACGGTAATGTTTGCTTTGTGGATAAGACCCTGTGCCGTAAGCGTCAGATAGCCAATGGGAGCTAAATCATAGAGATCGGAGTAATGCTTTTTGGAAGCTGCTAATTCTGCGTGTGAACGGACGAGTTCTTCGTTCTGCATTTCCAATTCAGCTTGATGAACCTGAAGTTCATGCACCAGTCGTGTGCTATCAACTACTACTGAGAAGGGTGTCTTGTCGGAAGCGATTTTTGCTTCGGCTCTCTTTCTCAGTGTTGTGGGAGTGGTTTTTATATTGTCTTGCATGACATTCCCTGTGTGCATAATTGGCAGGATTCACCTGCCATCCTTTTATCACACTTCAGCACCAACTGTTGCGCTTTTTAATTGGCTTGCCTGAATTGCCCCAAGAAGTATATACTGATCAGTTGAAAATTACCATTCGTAAGGAGCCATGGCTGTGACCTGGAAATCCATAGGCATATTTGATTCCGGTGTGGGAGGGTTGACCGTGCTGCGTGAACTCATGCAGGTGCTTCCCCAGGAAGATACTATCTACTTAGGGGATACGGCGCGGGTGCCCTATGGTACCAAGTCTCCCGAAACGGTGACCCGCTATGCCGAAGAGATCGCCTCGTTTCTGTTCCGCCGGGATATCAAACTGTTAGTGGTGGCCTGCAATACCGCCTCGGCGGTGGCGTTGCCCGCCTTGAAGCGGCTTCTTCCCATACCGGTAGTGGGGGTAATCGAACCGGGGGCGCGCCGGGCGGTTGAAGTGACCCGCAGTGGTCGTATCGGTGTCATCGGCACCACCGGAACCATCCGGAGCAGTGCCTATACCCGTGCCATCAAACGGCTTAAGCCGGATGCAGAGGTGTTAACTCGCGCCTGTCCCCTGTTCGTGCCATTGGCGGAGGAGGGGTGGACAGACAATCAGGTTGCCCGCTTGACCGCCGAGACCTACCTGAAAGAATTGCAGCTGGCCCAGGTTGATACGCTGGTACTCGGCTGTACCCACTATCCGCTGCTTAAGCCGATAATTGGGGAAATCATGGGCAAGGAGGTCACTCTGGTTGATTCGGCCCATGAAACCGCTCTGACCGTGGCGGATATCCTCTCTCGGAATTCCCAGCTGAGACCGGCGTCGGAAGAGGGAAACCATACTAACTATGTTACCGATATCCCTGCCGGTTTTGTCCGTATCGGCACCCGTTTTCTCGGGGGGAAGCTGGGAGATGTATTTCAGGTCGTTTTGGATGAAGGGGAGGAAGGGCTCTGATGGCACCGATTCGGCGAAAAAAAATTTCCGTGAATCTGGTTATTCCGTTTCTGGTCTTTGTGCTGTTTTTTAGCATGATGATTTGGCAGAAGTACCGTTCAATTAGTGATATACCGGCTCCTCCTGTTGCCCGGCAGGGAGAAGGCAACCGGACTATCACCCTGTTTTTTGCTACCACGGCCGGAACCCTGGCACGGGAAACCCGTGAAATCGAGTCGTGCGATGACGATAACGGTTGTTTGAAAAGCCTTCTTGATGAACTGCTCCATGGACCGGTGGGAGAGTTGGAGGGGACGTTGCCCGAGGGGGTTACCGTTGACCGTGCCACCGTTGAAGGGAATCTGGCGGTGATTACCTTTAATCGTTCCTTCTCGGAAGCGGTGCTGTCGGGGAGTTCTGCGGAGATGACTGCGGTCTATTCGGTGGTGAACAGTGTGGCACTTAATTTTCCCCAGATAAAGCAGGTCAAGATAGACGTTGATGGTGGCTCGACACTGCAACTGCACCATCTGGATCTGTCCAAGCCGTTGGAACCGGATTATTCTCTGGAACACCTCCCCGCAGCGGGCAAGGGGAGTGCAGGCGGACAACAGGCGGCACCACAGGGGGAGGGGAAGTAAGGGATTACTTTGGAATCCCCTCTCTTGCCAATTGATCACAACGTTCATTTTCAGCATGCCCGGCATGCCCCCGCACCCATTGCCATTTTACCGAGTGTGGTGACGTCAGCTCCAGCAGTATCTCCCAGAGATCCCGATTGACCACCGGTTCTTTCTTGCTGTTAATCCACCCTTTCCGCTGCCATCCGCCGATCCATTCCGTCATCCCTTTGACCAGATACTGGGAATCGGTGGTGATGACAACGCTGCTGGGGCGTTTCAGCAGGCGGAGTGCTTCAATGGCGGCGGTCATCTCCATGCGATTGTTGGTGGTGTTGGCACTGCCGCCGTTCAATTCTTTTACCACTTTCCCATAGCGAAGTATGGAGCCATACCCCCCCGGTCCCGGATTGCCACTACAGGCACCATCACAAAAAATCTCTACGAGCGGTTCCTTATTTTCGGTCATCGCTCCCCCTTTCGTCGGCCAACAGGCATGCGATGGCTGCCATGACCCGCTCCACAATCAACAGGTGGGTTTCTTTGCAGTCCTCCCGCAGAAACAGGTCACTGAAATCCAGGGGAGCACCGAAAACGACGGCGGCTTGCTGGCCGAAACCGGGAAACTTCCAATAGTTAAGCCCAACCAGGGCGGTCGGAATGACGGCTGGTCGGGTGTCATAAATAATTTTGCCCACCCCCCGGTTGCCGCTCCCCAAAACGCCATCCTTGTGACGGGTGCCTTCCGGAAAGAGCATGACTTTCTGGTCCAGCAGCAGATCGTTGAGTGTGCGACCGGCTCTGACATCCCGCTTCCGTTTGACCGGAAAGGCACCCCACGAGGTGTAGAGCACACGCAGGAATATATTTTCAAACAGCTCTTCCTTAGCCGGTGCCCAGACCATCTGAAGGGGGTTATAGCGTATTACAGCCCAGGGGAGGAATATGGTGTCATAGGCCGAAATGTGATTTGATGCGATGAGTACCGGGCCGGTACGGGGGATGTTGCTGCCCCCCTTGATGACGAAGCGGTTGAACAGTGACGCAAAGATTCCGACCACATAGACGGAAAATGTCACCCAACAGCGTTGGAAAATAGATGCCTTCACGCGACTCCTTTGCTACCTGTCTGATGATTTTGTTTGCATCATAGCACAGCAGGGTCATTGAGGCAATAATCCACCTTGTACATTACCTCTTGCAATACCGGGTTGTCTGGTATAGGAAATGACGGTGAACGGAGAAAAGTTGCGTTATGATTGTATTTGCCGTCAGTGAAGAGAAAAACAGGTGGCTTCAGCAGAAAATGGCCGAACTTCAGCTGCGTGAAGAGGATTTGCAGGAGAGCTTTGTCCGCTCTTCGGGCAATGGGGGGCAGCATGTTAATAAAACTTCCAGCTGTGTGCAGATAAAACACCTGCCAACCGGTATTCAGGTGACCTGTATGCGGGAACGGAGCCAGTCGGTCAACCGGTTCCTTGCCCGCCGTGAACTGCTCGAACGGCTTGAGGCCGCTTCCGGAACCGTCACTAAAGAGATGCAGCGGATCGCAAAGCTGCGCAAACAGAAGGATCGCCGCAGGCGGCGGGGGATGTCCCCGTAACCATTATGCCCGAGGCTCCCATGATCAGCTGTCCTTTGGTTTCATTGGAATGATGACCTTGATTTCCCGTTGTCTGGCAAGCATAGCTCATCGGCGATCCAGAGTCAGGATGGTGGCATTGGTTCTACGGGCAAGCATGAGATAAAGGGCGTCGTACACCGGGTGCAGGTGGCGGCAGGCAAGAGCGAACGCCTCCAGATACCGTCCAGAGTGACATGGAGCACCCTTGTGGGCATTGCTACTGCACTTCCCCTGCAGAGACAAGCATCTTCTTAATGGGCCTCACTCCAGTTTGCTCCGTAATTGATATCCACCTTGAGCGGAATGCGTAGCTCCACCGCCCGCTCCATCTCCTCTTTCACCAATAGTTCCACCGTAATCAACTCCTTTTCCGGTACCTCCAGTACCAATTCGTCATGCACCTGCATAATCAGACGGCTTGAGAGTTGCTCCCGGTTGAGACGCTCCCAGACCCGGATCATTGCCGCTTTAATAATGTCGGCAGCGGAACCCTGAATCGGGTAGTTGATGGCGTTACGGCGGGCAAAGGCCAGGGTATTACCGTTGGAACTGTGAATATCCGGAATGGGGAGGCGGCGTCCCAGGATTGTGGTGACCGCTCCATGCTCTTCGGCTTCCCTGATACAGGAATCCAGATAGGCCATGGCACCGCTGTGGCGTTCCCGATAGGCGGTAATAAATTCTTCGGCGGTTTTTCGGGCAATACCAAGCTGCTTTGCCAGGGAAAAAGCCCCCTGACCGTAGATAATGCCGAAGTTGATGGTCTTGGCCTGACGGCGCATTTCGGGGGTCACCATTTCCGGGAATAGGCCAAAAATCTCGGCGGCGGTGCGGGTGTGGATATCCTCATCATGCATAAAGGCGTGGCAGAATACCTTGTCTTCCGATACATGAGCCAGCACCCGCAGCTCAATCTGGGAATAGTCGGCCGACAGGATCAGGTGGCCGGGGGGGGCGATGAAGGCGTGACGGATACGGCGTCCTTCATCGCTCCGGATCGGGATGTTTTGCAGGTTTGGTTCCGATGAAGAAAGTCTGCCGGTGTTGGTGACGGTCTGATTATACGATGTGTGAACCCGCCCGGTGCGTCGGTTAACCAGACGGGGGAGGGCGTCCGTGTAGGTTGATTTCAGCTTGGCCATACTTCGATAATCAACAATCAGCCTGGCGATTTCATGCTCTTCAGCCAGAGCCGTCAGCACTTCGTTGTCAGTGGAAAAACCGGTTTTCCCCTTGGTCTTCTTGGCACTTTTCAGCCCCATCTGCTCAAAGAGAACCTCCCCCAGTTGCTTGGGAGAGTTGAGGTTGAAACGTACCCCGGCAACCGTAAACACCTGCTCTTCAAGCAGTGCCATGCGGCCGGAAAAATCGGCGGACAGGTCGGCCAGCAGGGGTAAATCCAGGAGTACCCCCTGGTTTTCCATATCGGCCAGAATAGTTACCAACGGCATTTCCACGGAGCGAAACAGCGGTTCGGCACCCCGCGTCTCAAGCAGCGGAGCAAATATGCGGTAGAGCAGCCAGGTGGCATCGGCATCTTCCGCCCCGTAACGGGCAGCTTCTGCAATGTCAACCTGGGAAAAATTACGCTGTTCCTTGCCGCTGCCGGTCACCTCCTTATAGCTGATCATTTTATGCCCCAGGTGCTCCTGTGCCAGGGCATCCAGGCCATGCCCCTGGCGCGCCGGATTGAGCAGATAGGAGGCGAGCATGGTATCAAACCAGACCCCGCCTGCGGTGATACCCTGATTGACAAGCACCTGCATATCAAATTTGATGTTTTGGCCGATCTTACGGAGACGGGAACTCTCCAGGTAGGGGCGAAGCTGCTCAAGAACCTGCTGCCGTGGCAACTGGTTCGGAGCAAGTATGTCACCGCTCCTCTCTGTCGATTGGCTGGTAAAAAGGGTGCCAAAGTCACCAGTGGGGGAGGGGGAGGCGAGCACATGGCCCACCGGAATATACCACGCCTCATGGTCCTTGAACGAGAAGGAGAGCCCGACGATCTGTGCCAGACGGGGATCAAGGTCTGTGGTTTCGAGGTCAAAGGCACACTCGTTCACCTGGCCAAGGTCCGTAAGGAACCGCTCCAGTTGTTCCACCGTAGTTATGGTGTGGTACCCTTCGGTTGAAAGTATAGAATGGGCGGTCAACTCCTTAATCAGGGTGGTGAAACCGAATCTTTTGAAAAAAGCGTTCAGAGTTTCCTGATCCGGCTCCCGGGCGTCCAGGGTCGCGGGGGGGACTTCGAGGGGGACATTGCAGTCGATGGTCGCCAGGCGCCGTGACAGGAGAGCCTGTTCACGGAATTCCCTGAGCTTTTCGCCGTTTTTACCCTTCACTTCCCCAGAACGCTCCAGAAGCTCATCAAGGGTTTTGAACTCCTGAATCAGTTTGGTGGCGGTCTTCTCGCCGATACCCGGCACCCCGGGTATGTTGTCGGAGGTATCTCCGGCCAACCCCAGAATATCGGTGACCAGTTCGGGGCCAACACCGAAACGCTCCACCACATCGGCAATCCCCGACGCTTTTCCCTTCATGGTGTCAAGCAGGGTAACCCGTTCGGTGACGATCTGCATCAGATCCTTGTCGCCGGTGACCACCACCACATGCCCCCCCTCGTTGGCACAGCGGCGTGCCAGGGTGCCGATGATATCATCGGCTTCAAAACCGGCCAGCTCCAGTGTGGGGATGTTGAAGGCCCGTACCACCTCACGGATCGGTTCCATCTGCACCCGTAGATCATCGGGCATGGCGGCACGGTTCGCCTTGTATGCCGGGTACATTTCCGTACGAAACGTGGTGCGTCCCGCATCAAAGACAACGGCTATGCGGGCCGGCTCATGGTCTTTCAGCAGTTTCAACAGCATCTGGATAAATCCGTATATTGCGTTGGTCGGATGGCCACTGGGGGAGGAGAGGTGGCGGATGGCAAAATAGGCACGGTAGATGTAGGAGGAACCATCGACCAGATAGAGTGTCTGTTGCTTATTCATGGTGGGCCGTCTCCCTGGTGAACAGTATAAAGGCCATGGCGGGACGTTTGCTCGATTCCCGCATAGCAAATTGCATGCCGTCATAGTGCCACCCTTTGGCACTCCATTCGTTGAGCACCTCTTCGATAGTCTCTTCGGTTACGGTGGTGATTTCGATTACTTTATAGGTGGGCATATGATCTCCTCAGAACAGCGGTGTTGGGGAACAAAAGAGCTTCATCCGTTCTAAATCCAGTGCAATTCTTTGCATTTCAATCTCGTCAACCGCCGCTTGTTGAGCGAAGTCCGGCCACTTTGGAGAAATCGTGCCACCTGCGTAATAACTTTCCCCGCAGTACCGATGCCAAATCTATCTCCCACACTCATAATATCTTTTTTGTTAATTTCCTTGAATTTGCCGTTTATCGACATAAGGTGTTGAAATGTAGATTCATTATTGGGAGAGTACGCGTGCGTTATATCGTATGCCGGTGCCAATTGCCATTCTCCCTGCTCTTTCAATAAAAATATAGTTTTTAACTTCATTTTCCGCACGACTACAGGGTGACATTTTCACTGTTTATCGGTATAAAGCATAAAAAAAGGCGGCTTGAAAGCCGCCGGTAATTGGAGGTAGCTCGCCGTATTATTTTTGGTAGCCGAGTTTTGCGGAAATCTCGTCTCCCGCTTTCAGCACCAGCGGGATTAGCTCGTTGGTGATCCGTTCTTCGGAAAAGCGCATGGAAGGGCCGGAGATGCTTACTGCACCGATAATACGCCGGGTATAGTCCCGAATGGGGGCACTGACGCATTTAACACCGATATCAAGCTCTTCATTGTCAAGGGCATACCCCAGCTCGGCAATTTTTTTCAGCTGCAACTTGAGTGCGTCACGATCCGTAATGGTACTCGGTGTGTAGCTTTTCAAATCTTTTGCCGGCAGATAGGTTTCCAGTTCTTCGTCGCTCATGTAGGCGATCTGAACCTTGCCGGCCGCCGTACAGTAGGCAGGGAGTCGGGAGCCGACCCGTGGCACCACCCTGACGGTCATGCCGGTTTCAACCACATCCAGGTAGACAATGTTGAAATCCTTCAGAATGGAAACATAGGTGGTTTCATTACAGTGCTCTACCAGCGTTTCAAGCACCGGTTTTGACTGACGCAGCAAACCCATCTGTTTAATGAAAGTCTGACCAAGTTCAAGTGTTCTCAGGCCAAGACGGTAGTTCTCAGTAACCTTGTTCTGTTCTATGTAACTGCGGGACTCCAGGGTTGCCAAAAGCCTGAAGACGTTGTTTTTATGAAGTTTCAAACGTTTACTCAGTTCTGTAACCCCAAGTTCGTCAACTTCGCCATGAAACTGCTCCAGCAGGTCAAGTGCGTGGGAAACGGCTTGTATGAGATAGTCAGATTTTTCTTTTTTAGCCATGATTCATTCCTTTTTTTAAAAAAAGTGGTGAGGGAAGATTGCGTAACATAGTAAAATTAAATTGTAAAATATGTTATGATGTGAAAACATGTATAAAATCGAAGTTTACGATAAATTGTAGAATATTGTTTTACAATTGTCAAGCGTGAAAAAATGTTTTATATGTCAACTGCTCCCGTTGCGAATCTCTGCGAATTTATTGTTAATATTTTCTAAATGTGAGGTTACCATGCTTAGCTTACGCAAAAAAATTCTCGTCGCAATTGATGGTTCGCCCCAGTCCGATAAGGCGGCAGAAGAGGCTGTGCGTATGGCTTCCGGCAATCAGAGCCAGTTTAAAAGCCGGATCTATGCTCTGCTCGTGCTGCCCAATGCACCGACCGCCACGTACACGGATTTCGTGCCATCAGCCCCTATGACCGAATCGAAAAAATGGGATGAGCTGCGTGAGAGGTTGTTTTACGTGGTTGAAAAGTATGCCGTGGAACATGATATACCGCTGGAGATGGTCGTTGAATATGGTGATCCTGCCGACAAGATTATCTCCCTTGCCAAGCGGGAAGAGGTTGATGTGATTGTTATTGGCAGTTCCGGAAAAGGTTTTCTCCAGCGGCGCTTCAGGGGAAGTGTTTCCCACAGGGTTGCCACCAATGCGGAATGTTCTGTGTATATTGTCAGATGATAAGGAAAAGGTGCTGTTCATGGTGAAATCTGTTGGTGTAATACTGTCGTTACTGCTGCTTGTGCTCTCCCCGCTGGTTGTGTCTGCCGCCGATTCATTCCGGGTACCTATTCTGCTGTATCATCGCTTTGGTGCTACGGTTGCCGATGGCATGACCATTACCACACCGGTGTTTGAAGCCCAGATGAAGTACCTCCATGACAACGGCTATAAGGTCATTCCGCTACGTCAGCTTGTCGATTATTACCGTGGCAAAGCACCGGCACCCGGTCCCAAGTCTGTTGTCATTGTCGAAGATGATGCTCACAAATCGGTGTACAGTGACATGCTGCCGGTTATAAAAAAATACCGGTTTCCGGTGACCATTTTCACCTATCCCTCGGCGATTTCCAATGCAAAGTACGCCTTGACCTGGGATCAAATGAGGGAACTGGGCAAGACAGGGCTTTTTGATGTGCAGTCCCATACCTATTGGCATCCGAACTTTAAGAAGGAACGGAGAAAACTGAGTCAGTCGGCTCTGGATGCCCTCGTGAACAGTCAGTTGACCAAGTCGAAGCGGCGTTTGGAAACCGAGTTGGGGACAAAGGTGGATATGCTCGCCTGGCCCTTTGGTATTTACGACGATTACCTGATCGGTAAGGCCAAGGAGGCCGGTTATGGTGCCACCTTTACCATCGAGCGCCGTCACGCCACCGCCGCCGATTCGGTGTTCAAGTTGCCGCGGTATCTGTTGGTAAATGCCGACAGCGGTAAGGCGTTTGTACAACTGTTGGAGGGAAATGCGGTCAAACGGAATGTGGTGTATTAAGGAACCCGGAACTTACCACTCTAGGAGCCTGTCGGACTTAGGGAATCGTCGCGAAAATTCGGCTGGGCGAGAGCAGATTTCGACGATTTTGAAGGTCAATAGTCGTTTTATTGACCGAAAAAGCGGTGAAATATGATCCGTTCAGACGGATTTGCAGCAGATTTCTCCTAAGTCCGACAGGCTCCTATACAGTTTCTTATAATTATGGTCGGCACAAAGCGTATTTGCATTTATTTCCGGTCAAGGCTTTCCAGCAGGCGAATATAATCTTTCTGGCTTTCCCACACACAGCAGGAGATGAAGTCAATGAACGGCTTGTTGTCACCTTTGTTGGAATCCCGCAGGGCAGAGATATAGTCGCCACGGATTATGGGAGGAATGACTGTAATGGGATACCCTGCCTGCAAAAGGGCAAGATTCATCAGCAACCGTGCAGTTCTACCGTTCCCGTCAATGAAGGGGTGAATGGTGACAAATTTCAGGTGAAGCATGGCTGAATATTCAACTGGATGAAGTTTCCGTATTGCAGGCAAGTTGCCTATAAACTCTTGCATAGCAAGCGGAACAGCAGTTGGCGTCGGAGGTGTGAAGTCAGTTCCGGTTATAATAACGTTCCGTTCCCGATACTTTCCGGCAGATTCCGTGTCAATTCGGTAATAGAATAGTCGGTGTAATCCAAGAATGTCAGCTTCTGTGATGTCCTGACCATCTGACAGCTTGTAGAGCAGATCAAAAGCTTCACTGTGACCGATAGCCTCAAAATGGTCTTTCATCGGCTTCCCGCCAATGGTGATACCATCTTCTAGAACCACTTTGGTTTCACTCTCGGTAAGACTGTTCCCTTCGAGAGCGTTGCTCGACCAAGTCAAACCTATTCGGTAATATTCCTTCAGTTGCTTTATTTCATATGTATCGAGCGGTCGGTGTGCCCGGATCCTTGCTTGCAGTATGCTGTTATCTGACAGCCGATTTTCATAGTTCATAGCAGCCAACCTGTCCCATTTTTATTCTGGTAAACATCACTTGCTATCCTCAACAGAGCTTTTCTTCGGAAGAATCGACAACTGTTCGCAACCGATTACCCGCAAACAATCAAAAAGAAAATCGGCAGAAAAAGCACCTCGTGCCATACGATTGTCAAGCGCCAGCTTTGTGAGCTTATACCCCTGCTCGTTAAGCAGATCGGCAAGCTTCTGATATGAAATTCCACGCTTTGCAAGCTCGGCTTTTAAAACCTGCTTTGCCTTGTCGTTTAAACCAACATTCACGATGTTTTTGCACCGAGGCGTTTTCATTAGAATATCTCCTGTGTGATGGCGGAAGCATACTAACGTATTCGTTAGCTAAAGTAAAAGGAATTTATCGTTAATATTCAAAATAATCCGGCAATGAATTATGCTCCGAGGAAACAATAATTAGTATTATGTCACCGGAATAATCCAACTAGAAAGGAACGTCCCTCTCGGTTCTTCAGTGGATATGGTAGTAAAATGTCCTTAGGATATTTTACTACCATATCCACTGGTCCATCCTCCCACCCAACATTAGTTAAACGATCGTTGAATATTTATGCCGTTATTCCCTTCTAAGTCCCTATTGTAAACGATCGTTTATAATTTCCAATGTTTTGCCAATTCAATCGTCAAAAGTAAACGAACACTGAATTTATATTTCTTTTCTGTCTTGTTGGGTGATATAGTAAACGAACGCTGAATAATAATGGCTCGCTACTCTGGAGATTAATATGGAAATTAAAACATCTGAGAGCTTAGGGTTGATCATCAGAAAAAAGCGAAAAGAGGATGGCCTAACTCTTCATGACGCGGCAGCAATATGCGGAGTAAGTCATGTATTTCTTTCGGCGCTTGAAAATGGAAAAGAATCAGTCCGATTGAATAAAGTCTTGCAGGTCACAGCCTGTTTGGGTATCGAAATACATGCAAATACAAGGGGTTGGACAGCAAAGGATGATGAATGATAACTAAACTAATCGTGTTAATAGACAATGAGGTAGTTGGCCATCTTTGGCTTGATGAGAGGAAGAGGTTTTGCTTCCAGTATGAAACGAACTGGATAAACACATCTAAGATCCCGTTGTCTCTTTCCATCCCGATACGTGATGAACCGTATCTGGACGATGAACCACATGCCTTTTTTGCCAACCTTTTACCAGAGCAAAAAATACGAGAAGTTGTTGCAAGAAATTTAGGAGTCTCTCTACAGAATGATTTTGGTCTGTTGGAGAAAATAGGAGGTGATTGCGCAGGAGCGGTGTCTTTGTACCCTGAGGGTGTAAGATTATCCGAAGAGAAGGCATATACACCTTTGAGTACCACAGAATTATCGAAAATAATAAAGGAACTTCCGCAAAGACCGCTCCTTGCAGGTGAGATCGGATTTAGACTTTCACTTGCGGGAGCTCAGAAGAAACTTCCTGTTTATTTTTCTGAGGAGAAATTTTATCTCACTCATGGAGGTGCACCAAGCAATTATATTATAAAGCCGCCTATAGAAGTCTTGGATGGTACAGTTGAAAATGAGGCGTTCTGTATGGCACTTGCAGGCGAGATAGGCCTTAATGTCCCGCATTCATTTATATATGAACTTGAGGGAGTGCTCGTTTTTGTAATTAAGAGATATGACCGCGCAGTCTTTGACCACGGGATAAAAAGACTTCATCAAGAGGATTTTTGCCAGGCATTAAGTATTTCTCCTGAATATAAATACGAAAACGAAGGTGGCCCAAATTTTGTCCAATGCGTTAATTTAATACGGACGAAAAGTAGCAGATCAGGAAAAGATGTATTATCTATTCTCGATTGGTTGATTTTCAATTTCTTAGTAGGAAATTCTGACGCACATGGAAAAAATGTGTCCTTTCTGCTATTACTACAAGGTCCAATTTTAGCTCCTTTTTATGATCTTATTTCTACAAGGATATATGGGCACTTTGGGTTGGCGGAAGGCCTTGCTATGGGGATTGGAGGAGAAAGTGCTCCTGAGGCAATTCAACGAAAACACTGGGAAGCTTTGGCGGAAGAAATAAAAATAAAACCAAAGTTTCTAATATCAAGAGTGCTGATAATCGCCAACAAAATTCAGAGCGTCAGACTAAAACTATTTAAAGAAACATTTGGTCCCTATAAATGTGACAGCCTATACCGGTTGAATGAGCTAATATCAAACTCCTGCGATAAAGAAATCAGAAGACTCTCCTAGGAGCCTGTCGGACTTAGGAGAAATCTGCTGCAAATCCGTCTGAACGGATCATATTTCACCGCTTTTTCGGTCAATAGAACGACTATTGACCTTCAAAATCGTCGAAATCTGCTCTCGCCCAGCCGAATTTTCGC